>NZ_JAAXKY010000093.1 GCF_012911925.1 Pseudonocardia xinjiangensis
GGTCGCGGGGGGAGGCCACCTCGACGCCGTACGGGGCGAGCCAGGCGTCCACCAGTTCCAGCGCGAACTCGGTGAGGGCCACCGACTTCCCGCGCACGGCGGCGATCCCGGCCTCTTCCAGCTGGTCCAGCGCCGAGAGCAACGGGACCATCGCCAGGATCGGGGGTGTTCCGCTGACCACGCCGCGGACGCCGTCGGCCGGCGCGTAGCCGGGGCCCATCAGGAACGGGTCGCGGCGGCCCATCCAGCCCTGGATCGGCTGGCGGAGGGTGTCCTGCAGGTCGCGGCGGACGTAGCCGAATGCAGGTGAGCCGGGGCCGCCGTTGAGGTACTTGTACGTGCAGCCGACGGCCAGGTCGACGCCCCAGGTGTCGAGCTCCAGCTCCACCGAGCCGGCGGAGTGGCAGAGGTCCCAGAGCACCAGCCCGCCGGCGTCGTGCACGATCCGGGTGATCGCCGGGGCGTCGGCGAGCCACCCCGACCGGTAGGCGATGTGACTGAACAGCACCAGGCCGGTGCCCTGCCCGACGACGGCTGCGACCTGCTCGGGCGTGACCCCCTCGGCGGGGTCGGGCTCGATCCAGCGCAGGACGCACCCGCGTTCCGCGGCGATGCCCTCCAGCACGTAGCGGTCGGTGGGGAAGTTGTCGGTGTCGAGGACGATCTCGCGGCGGCCGTCGCGGGCCTGCGCGTCGACGGCGGCGCGCGCCAGCTTGTAGAGCAGGACGGTGGTCGAGTCGGCGACGACGGTCTGGCCGGGGGCGGCACCGAGCGCGGCGGCGGCGATCCGGTCGCCGACCAGGCCGGGCCAGTCCATCCACGGTCGGTCCGAGCTCGCGCCGGCGGGCCCGTCGCCGGTCCAGCCGCGGATGAGCCCGCCACCCCACTCCTCGCGGACGAACCGCTCGAGCCGTTCGGCGGTGCCGGCCAGCGGGCGGCCGAGGGAGTTGCCGTCGAGGTAGGCGACCACGCCGGGGCTGGGGACGAAGCGGTCGCGGTGCGCGGCGAGCGGGTCGGCGGCATCCAGCTCGGCGGCCCGCGAAGCGAGGTCGAGGGTGTCGGCGGTCATGCGCCGATCTCCGTGCGTACCGCGTACAGCTCGGGGAAGAACGTCAGCTCCAGCGCCGCCCGCAGGAACTTGACCCCGCTGGAACCGCCGGTGCCGCGCTTCACCCCGATCGTGCGCTCCACGGTTTTGAGGTGCCGGAACCGCCAGAGCTGGAAGTTCTCCTCCAGGTCCACCAGCTCCTCGCAGGCTTCGTAGGCCTCCCAGTACTCGTGGGAGTGCTCGTAGATCCGACGGAAGACGGGCACGAGCTCGGGGCAGAACGTGTGCGGCTGCGTGACGTCGCGTTCCAGCAGCGTGCGCGGCACGTCGTGGCCGTGGCGGGCCAGGTAGCGCAGGAACTCGTCGTAGACGCTGGGGCGGGCCAGCAGCTCGGCGAGCTGGGCGCGGGCCCGCTCGTCGTGGCCGAACAGCTGGAGCATCTCGGCGTTCTTGTTGCCGAGCACGAACTCGACGGCGCGGTACTGGTCGGACTGGAACCCCGACGACGTGCCGAGGAAGCTGCGGAACTCCGCGTACTCGGACGGGGTGAGCGTGGCGAGCACCGACCACTGGTCGGTGAGGGTGCGCTGGATGTGCTTCACCCGCGCCAGCCCCTTGAGCGCGGGCCGCAGGTCGTCGGCGGCCAGCTGGGCCTGCACGGCGCGCAGCTCGTGGAGCACCAGCTTGAGCCACAGCTCCGACGTCTGGTGCTGCACGATGAACAGCAGCTCGTCGTGGTGCGCCGGCCTGCTCACCGGGTGCTGGGCCGACAGCAGCTCGTCCAGGTGCAGGTAGGCACCGTAGGAGAGGTTTACCCGGCCCTCGCGCGAGCTGTCGACGCCGAACTCGCGGACGATGCCGTCCTCGAGCGGGCGGCTGCCGCCGGTGTCGCTCATGGGTGGAACCTTAGGACGTGCCCCGCTCGGTCACCGTGTGTCGATTGTCGCGCTGCGGGGTCGGCCGGCCCGTCAGCTGCCGCCGGGCTTGCCTCCGAGGTGCTCCTTGAGCTCCTTCATCACGCCGCTCGGGGCGTCGACCTTCCGCACTCCCTTCAGCGCCTCGACGAGGTCGTCCCCGGCGCCGTTCTTCTTCGCCAGCGCGGCGAGGGCCTTGCCGTCCATGGGGTAGTCGGCACCCTTGAGGTACTTCTGTACCTCGGTGACCTGGAACGCCGGGCCCTCGACGTCCTTGTAGGTCTTGTCGTCGGCCTTGTTGCCGCCGGGGGTGGAGCGGCCGAGCTCACCCTTCAGCTGCTTCATCACCTCGTTCGGGCCGTCCACCTTGCCGACGCCCTTCAGCGCCTCGACGAGGTCCTTGCCCGCGCCGTTCTTCTTCGCCAGCCCGGCGAGGGCCTTGCCGTCCATCGGGTAGTCGGCGCCCTTGAGGGAGCGCTGCACCTCGGTCACCTGAAAAGCCATGTCGAGGGGCTACCCGATGCCCCCACCGCTATGCGGCCCCGCCGCCCTCAGAACTCCGTGCCGTGCTGGGGGAGGCGGTCGGCCAGGAACGCAGCGTCGACGCCGCGCAGCGCGGCCGGGTCGTCGCTCTCCAGCAGCCCACCGCGGGCGAGGGTCGCGGCGCGCTCTCCGCCGAACAGCAGCGGGCCCAGCCCCGCGATGTCCATCGCGACCGAGGGGCCGCCCGCGGCCACGCGTTCGCACTCGGCCCCGTCCGGGCCGCCGCGCAGCCGGAACCGGCCGCCGAGGTCGAGGAACGGGTCGTGCACGTCGAGGACGACGTCGACCTCGGTGCGGTACCGGCGGGCCGACAGCGCGGCCGGTACGTCCAGGACGCGGGCCCACATGCCGTCGCGCAGGCGGGTGGTGCGCACCTGCCGGGGGTCGGCGAGCAGGTAGCCCAGCGGGTCGTCGAGCGGGTGGGACCACACCGCCACCGTCTCCACGAGGTCGAGGGCGAGCAGCACCCGCCACAGCGCGGCGTGCGCCTCCGCGGTGACGCTCACCAGCTCCACCACGCGGCACGTCCGCTCGCCGTGCTCGATGCGGTAGGAGGCGTAACCGTCGGCGTGGACCAGGTGGAACAGCGCCGTGCCGCCCCCGCGCCGCGACTCGCGGTCGAGCATGTGGTTGTCCCACCACGCCTCGCTGCGGCTGAGTGCACCCGGCACGAGGGCGGTCCAGCGACGGTGGATGTCGGGGAAGAGCAGCCGTGCCTCGTTGCCGTCGATCTCCCGGACGCCGCCCGGGTCGGGCGCGCCGGGCCGGAACGTGGCGCGGCGGCGCGTGATCTCCACGGCCCGGTGCTGGGTGGTGATGCCGTAGCCGAAGCGGCCGTAGATCGCGCCCTCGCTCGCGGTGAGGAGCGAGACCGCGCTGCCGTCGGCCACGAAACCGCGGTGCTGCTCGGTCATCAGTGCGCGCAGGATGCCGCGCCGCCGGTGGGTGACGGCCACGGTAACCCAGGTGACGCCGGGCGCGGGCAGCGTGGCTCCGCCGGGCAGCGTGACCTCGAACGGGAACGAGCCGGTGACCCCGAGGATCGGGCCGTCCTGCTTCGCGCCGTCCGCGGGGTCCTGGGCCAGCAGGTAGCGGTCGGGGTCGAACAGCGGCCGGAAGTCCTCGATGTCGGTGTCGCTGTAGTGCACCCCGAACCCACGCCCGTCCGTGGTGGTGATGGCGCGCAGGTCGTCGGCGGTGGCTCGGCGCAGGACGGGGGAGGCAGGAGCATGCGGCACGGTCAGTGATTGTGACGGCCGCACGGTGCGTCGTCGACCTGTTTGCCGGGATCAGGACGGCTGGGGCTCGCCCAGGTCGGCCCGGCCGGGGGTCAGGACCTCCTGGTAGAGCTCGTGCAGGCGCCGAGCCCACCCGATCGCCTCGTACTCGGCGAGGAACCGCTCCCGCGCCGCCGTCCCGAGTAACTCCCGCCGGGCCCCGTCCTCGGTGAGGGCGACGAGCGCGTCGGCGATCGCGGCGGGGTGCAGGGCCACGAGCACACCGGTGTCGGCCGTGACGATCTCCGGGACGCCCCCGACCCGGGTGGCGACGGCCGGGACACCGGCCGCCATCGCCCGCAGCAGCGCCGTGGGCGCCGCACCGGAGCGGGCGGTGTGCAGCACCAGGTCCGCCGCCCCGAGCAGGGCCGTGGGCTCCTGGTGGCGATGCACGAACCGGACGCGCTCGGTCAGGTCGTCGCTCGCGTCCACCCGTGACTCCAGCCACGGCCGCAGCGGGCCGTCCCCGGCCAGCGCGACCACCAGGCGGAGGCCGTCCGGAAGCGACTCGAGTGCTTCGAGCAGGAGCTCGTGGCCCTGGTCGCGGCGCATCGGCGCCGTGCTCACCGCGAGCACCTCCCCGTCGCCGACCCCGAGGGCGCTGCGCCGGCGCTGCCGCTCGGCGGGGTCGACGGGGCCCGGGTCGGTGACGCCGTTCGGGACCACGACGAGGTTCTGCGCGGACCCCGCTCCCGACAGGCCGCGGTACCACTCCCGCTGCACCTGCGAGATCGCGATCGTGCGGGCCATGAACCGCTGCCGGGCGAGGATCTTCGCCGTGCGCTTGAACCGGTCGATCCGGTCGGCGGGCAGGTTCTCGATGCGGTGCAGCGTGGAGACGGCAGGCAGCCGGTTGCGCAGCGCCGCCGCCGCGCCGACCACGTCGGCAGGTGGCAGGTGGGTGTGGACGAGCTGGACCCGCTGGTCCCGGATGAGCTGTGCGGTGCGGCCGACGGCGCGGGGGTCCCACGGGCCGAGCCCCAGCTCCGACACCGGCACCCCGAGCCGCTGCAGTGCGCTCACCTGGCTGGTCTCGGACGTGGACGCCAGCGCGATCACCACGAACTCCATCCCGGTGTCCTGCGCCGCCCCGGCGAGGTCGACCAGGCCGATCTCCGGCGCGTCGGGGTGCAGGGTCGGGACCAGGTGCGCGATCTTCACGGGCCCTCAGGGTACTGACGCCCGCCCGTAGCGTCGCGATGACACGACGTTGATTCCCCGGGCGTCGGAAGAGGCACATGTGGCCACGTGACGCCGGGAGCCGGGCAGGATGGGACGCCGACGGAAAGGTGGGCACATGGACGTGCGTCGACCGGTGGGCCCGCAGCACGACGAGGCCGGCCCGGACGCCCCGCTGATCCTGCTGTCGGACGCCTCGACCGCGGTGGAGCGAGGGCTCGTCGAGGACTGGATGCGGCAGGAGGAGCTGCGCCCGGTCGCGGTCCTGCCGGTGGCGGGTGCCGCGCTGGCGTCGACGCTGGCGGAGTCCGGCGAGGACGCGGTCGTCGCCGCGGTACGGGTGGCCTGGCTGCCCCGCGAGCGCGGCGGCCAGCGCCGGGTGCGCTGGGCGGACGTCCTCGCGCTGCGCAACCCGCGCCATCCCCCGTCGAGCCAGCAGGCCCGCATCGTGCGGCGGGAGCCGGACCGGGTGGCGGTCGTGGTGGCCGAGCCCGCCACCGTCGGGTCCCTGCGGGCCCGCTTCACGGCCCGTCGCCCCGGCGCGGCGGCGGGGTTCGACGACTTCGTGGCCCGGCAGGCGGCACTGGCTCTCGACCGGGCCGAACGCGCGCTGGTCGGCGACCGGTACAAGGTGCCGCGGCAGATCGTCGAGGCGATCGATGCCAGCCCGGAGTTCCGCCGCGAGGTCGGTGAGCTCGCGGCCCGGCTCGGGCGTCCCGAGGCGGACGTGGCGGCGAAGGCGCGGGCCGACCTGCACGGGCTCGTCGCGTCGATGAGCCCGCTGGCCGTCGACCTGTTGACGGCGGCGGTGCGGCCGCTGCACGCCAGGGCGTGGGACGTCCAGGTGGACAGCGCCGGTCTGGAGAAGCTGCGCGAGCGCAACCGGCGCCACCCGCTGGTGTTCCTGCCGAGCCACCGCTCCTACGCCGACCCGTTACTCCTGGCCGAGGTGCTCGCCGAGCACAACTTCCCCCGCAACCACGTGCTCGGTGGTGACAACCTGCGGTTCTGGCCGGTGGGTCCGCTGGCCAAGCGCGCGGGCATCGTCTTCATCCGGCGCAGCTTCGGCGACGACGAGATCTACAAGCTCGCCGTCCGCGAGTACTTCGCGTTCCTGCTGGCCAAGCGGTTCAACCTGGAGTGGTACATGGAGGGCGGCCGCTCCCGCACCGGGAAGCTGCGGCCGCCGCGCTACGGGCTGCTGGCGAACGTGGCCGAGGCCGTCGAGCGGGGGCGCACCGAGGACGTCCACCTCGTGCCGGTCTCGATCACCTACGACCAGCTGCGTGAGGTGTCGGCGATGGCGGCCGAGCAGGCCGGGGCGCCGAAGAAGGGGGAGGGGCTGGCCTGGCTCGCGCGGTACGCAAAGGCGCAGCTGCGCCCCATCGGCGCCGCACACGTGCGGTTCGCCGAGCCGATCTCGCTGCGCGCGGCACTCGGTCCGGCGTCGGCCACGGCGGACCCGGACGCGCGCCGCCTGGCTCTGCAGAAGGTGGCGTTCGAGGTCGCGGTGGGGATCAACCAGGTCACGCCGGTGGTGGCGACCGCGCTGGTCACCCTCGCGTTGCTGGGCGTCCGCGACCGGGCGCTCACGCTGGGGCAGGTGCAGCGCGTGCTGGAGCCCGTGCGCTCCTACGTCCGGAGCCGGGGCTGCGCGATCGACGTGAACCGACCCGACCCGCTGGAGACCGCGGCGGGAGTCCGCCGCGTGCTGGCGGCCCTGGCCGAGTCGAAGGTCGTCACGGTCTACACGGGCGGGGAGGAGCCGGTGTACGCGATCGAGCGCGGCCAGCACCTGATCGCCGCGTTCTACCGCAACAGCGCCATTCATCATTTCGTGGACCGGGCGATCGCCGAGCTCGTGCTGCTCAGCCCCGCCGACGACCGCTGGGAGGAGGCGATGCGGCTGCGTGACCTGCTGAAGTTCGAGTTCTTCTTCCCGGAACGGGAGAGCTACCGGGCCCAGCTGTCGGAAGAGCTGCGGCAGCTGCACCCGGCGTGGGAGACCGAGCCGGGGGAGCATGTCCTCGCGGGCGCCGACTTCCTCATCGCCCACCGCGTGCTCCGGTCGTTCCTCGACGCGCAGCTCGTGGTGGCCGAGCGGCTGGCGGCCCGTGCGGCAGCGCGTCCGGTGGTGGAGAAGACCTTCCTCGACGAGTGCAGCGGCGTCGGCCAGCAGATGCTGTTGCAGGGGCGGCTGCACGGCCCGGAGTCGCTCTCCCGCGAGCTGTTCGGCAGCGCACTGAAGCTGGCGGGCAACCGGGACCTGCTGGGTTCGGCGGACGACCCGGCGGGCCACGATGAGCTGGCGCGGCGGCGGGAGGCCTTCGCCGCCCAGCTACGTGCTGCCGTCGCCCGGGTGATCCGGATCGACGAGATCGACGCCGCGTCGCGGCGGGAGGCGGTGGGAGTCGAACCGTGAGTACCGCTACCAGTGGCTCGGCCGGCCAGGCCTGGAGCGAGGAGCAGTTGCTCGCCGACGTCGAGGCCGGTCCGCAGGGCCCGCGCGTCGGCGCGTTCTTCGACTTCGACGGCACCCTGATCGACGGGTACTCGCTCGGTGCGTTCGCGCGCCACCACATGCGTTCCGGGCACGTCACCCCGGGCGACATCGGACGGATGCTGCTGCTCGGCATGCGCGGGCTCACCACGGAGGAGGACTTCGAGGACTTCTTCGTGCTCGGCATGCGCGCCTGGGCGGGCCGCCACGAGGACGAGCTGGCGGAGCTGGGGGAGCGGCTGTGGACCCAGGCCGTGGCCGGCTCGCTGTACCCGGAGGCGTGGCGGCTGGTGGAGGCGCACCGCCGGGCCGGGCACACGGTGGTGCTGGCGTCGTCGGCCACGAGGTTCCAGGTGGAGCCGGCGGCACGCGCGATGGGGGTCGACCACGTGCTGGTGACGCCCGTGGAGATCGAGAACGGGCTGTGCACCGGCCGTCCGGGCGGCCCACCGCTGTGGCGGGCGGGCAAGGCCGCCGCGGTGCGGACGTTCGCCCAGCAGCACGGCATCGACCTCGCCGAGAGCTACGCCTACTCCAACGGCGACGAGGACGTGCCGTTCCTGTCCACCGCGGGACGCGCGCGGGCGCTGAACCCCGGCCCGGGGCTGGCCGCCGAGGCGGCGCGGAGGGACTGGCCGATCGCGCGGTTCCGGTCGCGGGGCCGCCCGGGCGCCCGGGAGCTCGCCCGCACGGTGGGGGCCGTGGGCGGCACGCTCGGGGGGTTCGCCGCGGGCCTCGCGCTCGGTGCTCTCAACAGCGTGGCGGGGGAGGGCACCAGACGCGAGGCCGTCGACCTCGGGCTCACCCTGGCCGGCGAGCTGGGCACCGCGCTGGGCGGGGTGCGCCTCGACGTCCGCGGCGCGGAGCACCTGATGGCCGCCCGCCCCGCGGTGTTCCTGTTCAACCACCAGAGCCAGCTCGACGTGCTGATCCTGGCGAAGCTGCTGCGCAGCAACTTCACCGCGGTCGCCAAGAAGGAGGCCGCGACCGTGCCCGGGTTCGGGCTGGCGTTCCGGCTCGCCGACGTCGCGTTCGTCGACCGCACCGACCCGACGGCCGCGCGGGCGGCGCTCGAACCGGCGGTGCAGCGGCTGCGGGAAGGGATCTCGCTGGTCATCGCGCCCGAGGGCACCCGGTCGATCACCCCGGCGCTGGGCCCGTTCAAGAAAGGCGCGTTCCACGTCGCGATGCAGGCCGGGGTGCCCATCGTGCCGATCGTCATCCGCAACGCGGGCGAGCTGATGTGGCGCGGGGCGTCGACGCTGCGGGAGGGCACGGTGCAGGTGGCCGTGCTGCCGCCGATCCCGACCGACGGGTGGACGGTGGAGGAGCTGGACCGCCACATCGAGGACGTCCGCGGCCGCTACGTCGAGGCGTTGGCGCACTGGGGTGGTCCCGCGGCCGGTGCCGCCCCGAGCGGGAAGGTCGCCGTGACCGACGGCCCGGCCGGACCCGTCGGTGCTCCGCTCGACGCGCGACCCCTGCGGTGGGGCACCGCGCCGGAGATGAACGCGCTGGAGACGGCGATGTGGCGGGGCGAGGCGGCCGACCCGCGGCTGCGCTCGAACGTGACGTTGCTGGAGCTGCTCGACCCGGCGCCGGACTGGGAACGGCTCGTCGCCTCGCACGAGTGGGCGTCCCGGATGGTGCCGCGGATGCGGCAGCGGGTGGTGGAACCGGCGCTGGGAATCGGGGCACCGACCTGGGCGACCGTCGACCACCTCGACCTCGTCCACCACCTGTCGCGGGTGCGCCTGCGCTCCCCCGGGACGATGGCGCAGGCGCTGGAGGTCGTGCAGGAGTTCGCGGCGGCACCGTTCGACCGCAGCCGGCCGCTGTGGCGGGCGCTGCTGGTGGAGGGACTGGAGGGTGGCCGCGCCGCGTACGTCGTGACCACGCATCACAGCGCCACCGACGGGCTCGGCGCCGTGCAGCTCATGGGCATGCTGCACAGCCGCTCACCCGAGCACGACCCGCACCGGCCCGAGCCGCCGGAACCGCATCCGGAACGGCCGGTGTCACCGTTCGGGCTGCTCACCGACCAGGTACGGCGCACGGCCCGCGGAGTGCCGGGAGAGGTGCTCCGGCTCGGCGCTGACGTCCTCGGCGCGTTGTCGAGGCCGGAGGCGGCCGCCCAGCACGCCGTCGACGCGGTGCGCTCGCTCAACCGGGCGGTGGCGCCGCCGTCGGCGGGCGGGTCGCCCCTGCTCGCGCAGCGCAGCGGCCACTGGCACTTCGAGGTGCTCGACGTCCCGTTCGACGAGCTGAGAGCCGGCGCGAAGGCGGCCGGTGGGTCGCTGAACGACGGCTACCTGGCCGCGGTGCTGGGCGGTTTCCGGCGCTACCACCAGCACTTCGGGGCCGACCTGGGCACCATCCCGATCGGCATCCCGATCAGCCTCCGAACCCAGGACGACCCGCAGGGCGGCAACAGGTTCACCGGAGCCCGGCTCCCCGGCTCGCTCGCCGAGCCCGACCCGGCGGCCCGGATCCAGGCCGTGCGGGAGTTCGTGCTCACCGCCAGGGCCGGCACGGGTGTGGACGTGGTGGGGCTGCTCGCACCGGCACTGACGTGGCTGCCGGGGTCCGTGCTCGGCCCGGCGTCGGCCCGGCTGACCTCGGCCAACGACGTGCAGGTCTCCAACCTGCCCGGGGTGGGCCACCCCGTGTACATCGCAGGGTCGCGGATCACGCACATGTACCCGTTCGGTCCGCTGCCGGGAGTCGCGGCGACGATCACCCTGCTCTCCCACGACGGCACGTGCTGCATCGGCCTCAACCTCGACCCCGCCGCGATCACCGAGCCCTCGGTGCTGGTGGCCGGGCTGCGCGCCGGCCTCGACGAGGTGGTGGCGCTGGCCGGCTCGAAGGGACGGGGCCACCGGTCACGGCGGTGACTCCGTGAACGTGGTGGCGACGGGCTGGTGGTCCGACGCCTCGGTGTCGGTGAGGACCACGGCGCTCTCGACCCGTTCCGCGAGGTCGGGCGTGGCCAGGATGTAGTCGATCCGCTTGCCGCGCTTCGTGAGCATGTCCCGGTAGAGGGTGTGCCCGTCCTCCTCGGCGTTGCCCGCCGCGGTCCAGGTGTCCACGAACCCGTCGGGCCGCTGGAGCCGTCCGTACCTCGGGCTGCGCGGTCCGGTCAGAAGCGCGTACGGGGGGTCGTCCGGGGTGAAGTTGAGGTCGCCCATGAGGATCGCGCTCGGGGGCACGGCGGGCAGCGGGGACTCCGACCACGACGGATCGAGCCGGCCGTGGTCGGTGACCGCCGTGCCGGACGTCACGGCTCCGTCGGCCGCAGCGCGCCGGTGGGTCTCGAGGGTGAGCTGGGCGTGCTGCATGCGCTCGTCCGTGCACAGATGCGAGAAATGGCTGGTGTACACGCGCACCACGCCCAGCGGCGTCTCGATCGTCGCCTCGGTGAGCCCGCGCTGGATGGAATGCGCGTTGAGCGGGCTCAGCTTCGGGAAGAGGAACGTCCGGGTCGTGAGGATCGGCCACCGCGACAGCACCGCATTCCCGAACCGGCGGCGGCGATGCACCCCGGCCACGGTCTTGTGGATGTCGACGGTGGCGCCGTAGACGACGTGGTAGTCACCGAGCGCGGCGGCGATGTGCTCGACCTGATGGACGTTGCCGGACCGGTCCCAGTAGGCCTCGGCCTCCTGGAGTCCGACGATGTCGGCCCCGAGGAGAGCCTGCGCCGTCCGGTCGATGTCGTAGCGGCCGTCGCGGCCCCTGCCGAACTGGATGTTGTACGTGACGACGCGCATTGGCGGCTGCATCTCCCTGGTCGGCGCCGGACCCCTGCCAGCAGAGTTAGGCGGACGACCTTGCGTGGGCGTGTCGTGCCGGTGGCCGGCTTGGGGCGGCTCGGCCAAAGCGGCTGACAGATGGTGCGGCGGGGCCGTCGAAACGGGCGACTCGCGGGCGGGGATCGGGCGACCCGCGGGTGGGGCCGGCGCAGGCCGGCGAGCGGGGCCGCGTCACCGCGTGGGGTAGGCCGGTGATCGTTATGAGATCCGGCTCTTCGCCCCTCAGAGGGCCGACACGTGGATCTCGGGCCTGGTGATCGTTGCGAGATCCGGCCTCTTGGCCCTGCGGAGGGCGGAGACGCGGATCTGGCGCCGATCAAGCGTCCCCGGCGGGCAGGGAACGGGCGACTCGCGGGCTGGAATCGGGCGACTCGCGGGCAGGGAACGGGCGACTCGCGGGCTGGAATCGGGCGACTCGCGGGCGGGGAACGGGCGGCTCGCGGGGGATGATGTCCTCGTGATGCCCCTTCCCCTGGACGGGATCGTCGTCGTCTCCTGCGAACAGGCCGTGGCCGCGCCGTTCGCCACCCGCCAGCTCGCCGAGCTGGGTGCCCGGGTGATCAAGGTGGAGCGCCCGGGTGACGGCGACTTCGCCCGGGCCTACGACACCGCCGTGAGCGGGCTGTCCAGCCACTTCGTCTGGCTCAACCGGTCGAAGGAGAGCCTGGCGCTCGACCTGAAGGCCGACGCGGGAGCGGGTGCGGACGCGGTGATGCCCCGGCTGCTGGCCCGCGCCGACGTCTTCGTGCAGAACTTCGCGCCCGGTGCGGCGGAGCGGCTCGGGCTGGGGCACGAGGCCCTGCGCGAGCGGTACCCCCGGCTGGTCACCTGCTCGATCTCCGGGTACGGGCCGTCCGGGCCGTACCGGGACGCGAAGGCCTACGACCTGCTGATCCAGTCCGAGGCGGGGCTGGTCTCGGTCACCGGAACGCCGGAGGAGCCGGCGAAGAGCGGCATCCCGGCCGCAGACATCGGCGCGGGCATGTACGCGTTCTCCGGGATCCTCGCCGCTCTCTACGACCGCGAGCGCACGGGTGTCGGCACGCACCTGGAGATCAGCCTCTTCGACGCGCTGGTGGAGTGGATGGGGTTCCCGCTGCAGTACACGGCGGGGAGCGGCGCCCCGCCGCCGCGCGCCGGCACCAGCCATCCCGCGATCGCGCCCTACGGCACGTTCGCGGCGGGTGACCGCACCGAGGTCGTGATCGGGATCCAGAACGAGCGGGAGTGGGCGGCGTTCTGCGGGGTCGTCCTGCAGCGCCCGGCCCTGGCCGGCGACGAGCGGTTCCGGACGGGGGCGCTGCGGGTGCGGCACCGCCCGGCCCTGCACGCCGAGATCGACGCCGTGTTCGCCCGCCTCACCGGTGACGAGGTGACGGCGCGGCTCGCCGCGGCCCGGATCGCCCACGCCCGCCGCCGGGAGGTGGCCGACGTGCTCGAACACCCCCAGCTCGCCGCGCGGGACCGCTGGACCGAGGTCGGCTCGCCCGCCGGCCCGCTGCGCACGGTGCTGCCGCCGATCACGCTGCCCGGACGGCCGCCCCGCCTGGACCCGATCCCGGAGGTCGGCGAGCACACGCGGGCGATCCTCGACTGGCTCGACGACTGACCTCGAATCCGGCAAAAAGCCGAAACGGGATCTCGAATAACTGTCGGGATCTGTCACCTGCTCAGCCTCCGGCGTTCATTTCGTCGTCGTCGACCGATCCGCGGACGGCACTACTTTTGCCCGATCATCATGACGGCGGAGGTAATGTGCAGTTCAGTGGTATGAGTCGGCGTGACGTGCTCCGCGTGGGAGGCGCCCTGGCCGGCGGCGCAGCGGTCAAGCTGCTCCCTTCGGTTGCGTTCTCGCCACCGGCCCCGGGGGCGCCGGATCAGACGAAAACGGTGCAGGGCACCTTTCCGCCGAGCATCTCGGACTGGTACTACCTGCCGGTGGAGGTCCCCAAGGGGGTCAACCAGATCGATGTCGTGTACTCCTACGACAAGCCGACGGTGCCCAGCGGAACGCGCGGAAACGCCTGTGACATCGGGATGTTCGGCCCGGAGGGTCACGACCTGGGCAACCAGCGCGGTTTCCGCGGGTGGTCCGGCGGCTTCCGGGACCGGTTCTCGATCAGCGCGTCGGAGGCGACCCCGGGATACGTGCCGGGCCCCATCAAGCCCGGCACGTGGCACGTGATCCTCGGCCCGTACACGGTGGCGCCGCAGGGCATGAACTACCACGTCGACATCACGCTGCACTTCGGACCGGAAGGCGCGCCCTTCGTCCCGCATCCGGCACCCACCACGGCGCCCGCGAAGCAGCGGGGCAAGGCCTGGTACCGGGGCGACTGCCATCTGCACACCGTGCACTCCGACGGAAAGCGGACCCCGGACGAGCTGGTCGCCGACGCCAGGGCGGCCGGCCTGGACTTCATCGTGTCCACCGACCACAACACGCTCAGCTCGCAGCTCCAGTGGGGCGACCACGCCACGGACGACCTGCTGATCCTCAACGGCGAGGAGGTCACGACGCGATCCGGGCACTGGCCGGCGATCGGTCTGCCCGCCGGCACCTGGATCGACTGGCGCTACCGCGCCGCGGACCGGAACGACTACAAGAAGTTCGTCGATCAGGTGCACAAGGCCGGGGGGCTGGTCACGGCCGCGCACCCGTTCGCGAACTGTTTCGGCTGCACGTTCGAGTTCGCCTACGAGCTCTCCGACCTCGTGGAGGTCTGGAACGGCCCGTGGACCGACGAGGACCAGCAGTCGGTCAACCACTGGGACGGCCTGCTGCGATCCGGGCAGTTCATCCCCGCGGTCGGTGACTCCGACGCCCACAACCCCGACCAGACCGTCGCCCTGCCGCACACGGTGGTTCTGGCCGACAGCCTCGCGCAGAAGGACCTGCTCGCCGGGATGAAGGCCGGCCGGTCCTGGCTCGCGGAGTCCTCGGCGGTCACCCTGTCGTTCGCCGCGTCGTCGGGCGGGCGCTCCGCCGGCATCGGCGACCGGCTCCCCGCCGACATCGGCGTGCCCGTGACCGTGGAGGTCGAGGTGGGCGGGGTGCCCGGCACGTCGGTGGTGATCCTCGACCAGCTCGGCGTCGAGCACACCGAGACCGTGCCGTCGTCCGGCACGGCGAAGGTCGGCTGGACCACCGACGCGCGGTACAGCAGGTGGGTCCGGGCCGAGGTGCGCCGCGCCTCCGGCAGCCCCAAGACCACGGTGGCCAACGCGATGGTGGCGATGACCAACCCGATCTTCATCGGGAAGCCCTGAGTCCCTGCCGTCCAGGCACGCTCACGCCACCCCGGCGGCTTCCCGGAGGTCTGCGAGCCGCGGTTCCATCTCCTCGGCGGGTACGTCCGCCATGATCTCGGCGGCGATCGGCACGGACGTGGTGAGCAGGTCGCCGGGGAACAGGTCGATCCGGCTCACCGACGGAGCTCCGAGCGTGCGCAGCGACGCTCCTGGGGCGAGAGCGTCCACGGTCGTGGCGAGCGGGCCGCCGGTCCAGACGGGGATGCCGGCGAGGGTGCCGGCGCTCGCGACGTGCGTGTGCCCGGCCAGCACCAGCCGGACGTCCGTGCCCGTGAGCTCGGCGCCGAGCTCGTCGCGGTGCAGCAGCGGGATGGCTGTGGCGAGCGGCGATGCGCTGGGCAGTGGCGGGTGGTGCAGCACGAGCACGGTTCCGGCGGGTGCGGGCTCGGCCAGCAGGGCGCGCAGCCACGCGAGCTGTCCCGGCCGGAGCGCGCCGTGGGCCTGGCCGGGCACGGTGCTGTCCAGGACGACGATGCGCAGCGCACCGACGTGCACGACGTGGTCGAACGGTGCGGTCGACGGCGCCTCGCCCAGCAGGTGCTCCCGCAGTGCGCCGCGGTCGTCGTGGTTGCCTGCGGCGAGGACGACCGGTACCCCGAGGCGCTGCGCCGCCGGCTCCACGATCGCCCGCAGCCGCCGATACTCCTCGGGCCGCCCGTGCTCGGTCAGGTCGCCGCTGAGCACGAGTGCGCCCAGGCCGTGTCCGTCCGGCCCCGGGCCCATGCCGGTGACGGTCTGCAGGGCGCGGTCGAGGAGGGCGGCGGTGTCGACGCCGCCCGGGAGGGGGTCGCCCTCGGCGACGAGGTGGAGGTCGGTGAGCTGGACCAGGGTGTGCGTGGGGCCGGAGATCGTCACGCCCCCATCGTGGGCCGGGGTTAGTGTCGGCGCCATGGAGTCCGACCGGCTGGGTCGTCGGGTATGGGGGCTCTTCACCCCGTACCGCACGAGCCTGGTGATCATCGGCGTCGCGGTGCTGCTCAGCAGCGGGCTGGGCATCATCACCCCGTTCCTCACCCAGGCCGTGTTCGACCATGCGCTGTTCCCGGTGGGCGGCGGTGGCGTGCGCATCCCGTTGCTGGCGTGGCTGGTGGGCGGGATGGTGGCGGTGCCCGTCGTCACCGCCCTGATCGGGGTCTACCAGACCTACCAGACCACGCTGCTCGGCAACCGCGTGATGGCCGATCTGCGCAGCAGGCTGTTCGAGCACCTGCAGCGGATGGACCTGGCGTTCTTCACCGCCACCCGCACCGGCGCCATCCAGTCGCGGCTGGCCAACGACGTCGGTGGCGTGCAGTCGGTGCTGTCGGAGACGGCCAGCTCGATCCTGGGCAACGTCGTGACGGTGGTGGCGGCGCTGATCGCGATGCTGCTGCTCAGCTGGGAGCTGACGCTCGTCGCCGTGGCGCTGACCCCGCTGTTCGTGCTGCTGCAGGTGCGGGTGGGCCGGGTGCGGCGCAAGCTCGCCGGGCGCACCCAGGAGTCGCTGTCGGACATGACGGCGATCACCCAGGAGTCGCTGTCGGTGTCCGGTGTGCTCCTGACGAAGGTGTTCAACCGGCAGGCCTACGAGGTGGGGCGCTACCGCGACGAGAACGCCCGCCAGGTCGACCTGCAGGTGCGCCAGGCGATGTCGGGCCAGTCGTTCTTCGCGGTGGTGCAGACGTTCATGGGCATCACCCCGGCGCTGGTCTACCTCGTGGCCGGTTTCCTCATCGCCGCGGGCGTCGGGGTCAGTGCCGGCACGATCGTCGCTTTCACCACGCTGCAGACGAGACTGCTCTTCCCGACGGTCAACCTGCTGCGCGTCTCACTGGACGTACAGACCTCGCTGGCCCTCTTCGGGCGGATCTTCGACTACCTGGACCTGCGGCCGCGCATCGTCGACGCGCCGGACGCACGCACGCTCGACCCGGCCACCGTCACCGGGCGCGTCGACCTGGAGAGCGTGTGGTTCGCCTACCCGCCCGCGCCACCGCTGGGGGTGGTCGCCGCTCCCGTCGTCGCGCAGGCGGCCGACGGGCGGGGGACCGACGGGGCCGGCACCGACGGGACGGTGACGTGGGCCGTCCGCGACGTCTCCTTCACCGTGGAGCCGGGGCAGCTGGCGGCGATCGTCGGGCCGAGCGGGTCGGGCAAGACGACGCTCTCCTACCTCGTGCCGCGGCTCTACGACGTCAACCGCGGCCGGGTCCTGATCGACGGACGCGACGTCCGCGGGCTCACCCAGGCCTCGGTGGCCGACGCCGTCGGGATGGTCACCCAGGACACCTACCTCCTGCATGCCACGGTTCGCGACAACCTCCGCTACGCGAAGCCCGACGCCACCCAGGCCGAGATCGAGGAGGCCGCGACGGCGGCCAACATCCACGACCGCATCCTGTCCTTCGCCGAGGGCTACGACACGGTCGTGGGCGAACGGGGCTACCGGCTCTCGGGCGGGGAGAAGCAGCGCCTCGCGATCGCGCGGGTGCTGCTGAAGGACCCGCGCATCCTGATCCTCGACGAGGCCACCAGCGCGCTGGACACCACGAGCGAACGGCTCGTGCAGCAGGCGCTGGAGACCGCGACGAGGCGGCGCACCACGATCGCGATCGCGCACCGGCTCTCCACGATCCTCGGCGCCGACGTGATCCTCGCCGTGGACGGCGGCCGGGTGGTGGAGCGCGGCACGCACGCCGAACTGCTCGCGAAGGGCGGGCTCTACGCGCGCCTCTACACCGAGCAGTTCGCCGGCGGGAAGGTCGAGGCGCGCTGCGCCGACGGCGTGCTCTTCACCGACGGGGCGACCCTGGTCGGGCGGCGTACGGGTGAGCCCGCCGTCCCGGGTGCCGGGGACGGCGGGCTCACCGCTTAGCTCGGACCTGCCTGTCAGACCATGTTGCTGCGGTGGATCACCGGGCCACGAGGTAGATGCCGTAGGCCGCGATCGCCGCCGCCGCGAGCAGGCACACGTAGGACAAGGTCGTGGCGACGGCGGGGCTGGCCACGCTCGCGCCGGCCCCGCCACGGGGGGCATCGGGGCGGGCAGCGGACAGCCCGACGAGTGCCAGTGCCACGAGCACGACCACAGCGACGGCAGCCGCCAGCGACACGAGCGCCACGAGCAGCAGCGATCCCCAGTCGATGTTCACGTCCGGTTCCTTCCCTCGGGTTGTGCGGCGGTCAGGCGCCGGCCGGAACGGGCTCGACCCGGCCGGGCACGTCGTTGACGTTGTCGGCGTTGATCGGCCGACGGCGCGAGCTGACGAAGATCCCTGCGGCCACGCCGACTCCCACCACCGCGACGACCACGGTGCCGAAGGTGCCGCCGTCGCTGACCGCCAGCGCTGCCGCCCCGCCGACCACCGCGGCGGCCGGGAGCGTCACCACCCAGGCGAGTGCCATCTGCCCGGCCACACCCCACTGGACCGACGCGAGACGGCGACCGGCGCCCGCCCCGAAGATCGAGCCGGTGCAGACGTGGGTGGTGGACAGCGCGAAGCCCATGTGCGACGAGGTGAGGATGACCGCGGCGCTGCTGGTCTCGGCGGCGAACCCCTGGGGGGTCTGGATGTCGCTCACGCGCTTGCCCAGCGTACGGATGATCCGCCAGCCGCCGAAGTAGGTACCGAGGCCGATGGCCAGGCCGCACGTGAGAATGACCCAGATCGGCGGACCGGAGGCCGCGGGCAATGCCCCGGCGGTGATCAGGGTGAGGGTGATGACCCCCATGGTCTTCTGCGCGTCGCTCGTGCCGTGCGCGAGCGACACCATCGATGCGGAGACGATCTGGCCGACCCGGAATCCGCGACGCGTGGTGCCGTCGTCCGCCTTGGCGGTGATCCGGTAGGCGAGATACGTGGCCACAAGGGCGATTACGCCGGCGACGATCGGAGAGATCACGGCGGGGAGCACCACTTTGCTGATCAGTGCACCGAAATGGATCGCGCCGGTTCCGGCGGCCACCCAGGTGGCTCCGATCAGCCCGCCGAACAGGGCGTGCGAGGAACTCGACGGGATGCCGATCAACCAGGTGACCAGGTTCCACAGGATGGCACCGACGAGGCCGGCGAAGATCACGACAGGTGTGATGCGGGTCTCGTCGACCAATCCGCTGGAGATCGTCTTCGCGACCTCGACGGAGAGGAAAGCACCGACGACGTTGAGCACACCCGAGATCAGGACCGCGACTCTGGGGGGTAAAGCACCCGTGGCGATGGATGTTGCCATGGCATTGGCGGTGTCGTGGAAACCGTTGGTAAAGTCGAATGCGAGCGCAGTGACGACCACCACCACCACGATGACCGAAAAATTCATCTGGGCACGTACCTCCGCGTCATGGTCACGCCATAACGCTACGGGCCGGCGGGTGAACTAAACATGAATGAGTGACCAAAAATATGGTCAGGCACTCACCGCAAAACGGCCGAACGGGACGATCGGCCGGTCATTGCGGTCCTCGTTCACCAATGCGTTGGAGAGTAGTCCTTCAGGAAGCAACCGTGCAGATCCTCGCCTGCCTCGCCGCGCACGATCGGGTCGTACACCCGCGCCGCCCCGTCGACGAGGTCGAGCGGAGCGTGGAACCCCTCGTCGGCCAGCCGCAGCTTCGTGGGGTGCGGGCGTTCGTCGGTGATCCAGCCGGTGTCGACGGCCGTCATGAGGATGCCGTCGGTCTCGAGAAGTTCGCCCGCGCTGGTGCGGGTGAGCATGTTGAGCGCTGCCTTGGCCATGTTGGTGTGGGGGTGGCCCGGTCCCTTGTAGGCGCGGGTGAACTGCCCCTCCATCGCGCTGACGTTCACCACGTACTTGCGCCGTGCCGGTGATGCGGCCAGCGCCGCCCGCAGGCGGCTGATCAGGATGAAGGGGGCCGTCTGGTTGCACAGCTGCACCTCGAGCAGCTCCAGCGGGTCGATCTCCTCCACCCGCTGGGTCCAGCTGTTCACCGGGGCGGTGTCCGGCAGCAGGCCGCCCGCGTCGATCGCGGTGCCCGCGGCGATCCGTTCGGGCGACGCGCTGCCCGCGGTGAGAGCGAGCTCGGCGAGTGCGGTGGGGGTGCGCTGCGGACCGGCCGCGATGGCGGCCGGGCGCTCGTTGCGCACGTGGTCGAAGGTGACGACCTCGACCAGCTCGGCGGCCGGCCCGGGACCCGCGCTCTCCGCCTCGAGCAGCGCCGCGTAGGAACCGGGGGAGCGGCGGACGGTCTGTGCCGCGTTGTTGACCAGGATGTCCAGCGGGCCCTGGGCCGCCACCGAGTCGGCGAGGCCGACGACCTGGGCCGGGTCCCGCAGGTCGATGCCCACGACGCGCAGCCGGTGCAGCCAGTCGGCGCTGTCGGGCATGGCGGCGAACCGGTGCACGGCGTCGTTCGGGAAGCGCGTGGTGATCGTCGTGTGGGCGCCGTCGCGCAGCAGCCGCAGCGCGATGTACATGCCGATCTTCGCTCGGCCGCCGGTGAGGAGGGCCCGGCGCCCCCGCAGGTCGGTGCGGGCATCGCGCCTGCTCCGGTTCAGAGCCGCGCAGGGCGGGCAGAGCTGGTGGTAGAACGCGTCGACCACGTGGTAGCGGTTCTTGCACGTGTAGCAGGCCCGGGAGCGCAGCAGCGTGCCCGCCGTGGCGCCGGCGGCGGTGGAGACGAGGGGCAGGCCCTGGGTCTCGTCGTCGATCCGGCCGGGAGCGCCCGTGGCGGTGGAGGCGGTGACCGCGTGGTCGTTGGCCGCGATCGCCTCCCGCTTCTCCGCCCGGCGGCGGAGCTTCACCGACTTGTAGATCCCGGCGGTGGCGCGCCGGATGCGCACCGCGTCCGGATGCTCGGGGGGAAGGTCATCGACCTCGGCGAGCACCCGGAGGCAGGTCTGCAGGTCAGCGGGGTCGATACCGAACACCCCAGAAGGGTACGGGTGGGTCAGTCCTCGATCTCGGCCAGCGCCTTGCGCGCCTGCTCGAGCTCGGCCTCGAGCGCGGCGACGCGGGCGGCGCGCTGCTCCCGGGCCGCGCCGATCACGGCCTCGATGGGGCCGGCCAGCTCGGCATGCAGCTCCTGTGCCGCCCGAGCGACGGCGGTGGCCGTGACGGGCAGGCCCCGGCTGAGCCAGGTGGTGCCCTGCTTGAGCTCGGCCTGCCAGTCGCCGTCGGCCGTGCCGCTCACGGTGAGGGTGAGCTCGATCGTGCGGGTGGTACGGGCGGTGGAGGTGCCCTTGGGGCGGCCGCGGCGGGGCTTCTCGGGCTCGGCTCCCGGCTCGCCGGTGACCGCGGCGGGCTCCGGGGTCGCCGCGGTGGTGGCCACCACGGTGGGCTCCGGCGCGGGCTCGGGCGTGGCTGCTTCCGGCGTCGCCGCGGCGGCGGGGGCCGATCCCGCGGTGGTGGCGCCGGTGGCTCGCCGGGTCGGGGATGTTTCCTGGGGGGTGCTCATCGGTGCGGCGTGCTCCCTCTCGTGACAGTGCGGCGAACCAGGTTGATGGTAGAACACATGTTCGACCAGGTCGGGGTCGGGGCGTAGGACACAGAGCCGCAAAAACGCTTAGCAAAGCTATAAACTGTCGGTGTGCGCGCCCTGACCAGTTCGTCCCCCCGTCCGGGCTCCGTCCCGGTACGGTCCGCCACCGTGGCCTCCGGTGCAGCGACCTCCGCTGCAGCGACCTCCCGGGGGACCCGACGGGTGGTGGGACGATGACGCGCTTCGAGCTGGGCTGCGACGGCCCGATGACCCTGGTCGTGGGCGTGGACGGCTCCGACACCGGATGGCGCGCCTTCCACTACGCGCTGGGGCAGGCCCGCCGTCAGGGCGCTCAGGTGGTGGCCGTGTTCGCCGAGAGCTTCCCCGCGGCGACGTTCGCGGGTACCGGCGCGCTCGCCCTCCCGATGGCCGAGAGCTCGGCCGACGAGCTGCGCGACGAGCTGCGTGGCGCCGTCGAGGCACTGGCGGCCGAACACGGGGTGCAGGTCCGCTTCGTCGTCGCCGCGGCCGACCCGGTGCTGGCGCTGACGCAGGTCGCGGAGGAGGTGCGGGCCGACGCGATACTGGTGGGCGCGAGCACCCAGGCGGCGCATCGGCTGTTCGGGTCGGTCGCGGTGCGGGCGGTGCGGGCCGGGCGGTGGCCGGTCACCGTCGTGCCCTAGCCGAGCAGGCTCGCGCGCGAGCGGACCATGATCACAGGGCCCCGTACGGGCGACTCGCGCACGGGAAGCGGGCGACTCGCGGGAGGGGGATCAGCCCGCTCCCGAGACGGCGGAGGACTTCTTGCCCTCCTCCTCGCCGATGATCGACCCGATCCGGTGCGCCGCCTCGGGGTGGCTGACGCGCAGGAGGCCCAGTGCGAGGACGCCGAGGACGACCGCGGCCAGTGTGATGTACGGCGTCATGTCCAGCGGCTCGGGCGGGGTGGGATAGATCGAGCCGAACAGCGCGGCGCTGAAGATGAGGACCCCGGCCACGGGCACCAGTAGGTGGGTCACGATGCGGTAGCGCCCGGCCTCGCGCCGGAAGAACACCGCACCACCGACGCAGAGCCCGATGTAGACGAGGATGACGCAGAGGGTGCCGAGCGTCGCGAAGAAGTAGTAGACGGTGGTGGGCTCGCCGCCGAGATCGTCGGTGCCCAGCCCGAACCCCACCAGCGCCGCCCACACCGTGGCCAGCGCGGCCACCGTGAGGGCGGCGTTGGCCGGGGTCCGGAAGCGGGAGTGGGTGCGGCCCAACCACGGGGGCAGTGCCCCCTCGCGTCCCATCGCGAACAGCGTGCGGGTGGCGGCCGTGGCGCACCCGACGCACACGAAGAACGCGGACAGGAGCGCGCCGATCTCCACCAGGGATCCCAGCGGTGCGCCCACGAAGCGGGCCGCGATCGTCTTGAGCGCGAACGGGTCACTGCCCAGCGCCGCCCCGTTGTCGACACCGAAGCCGATGGACAAGGTGTAGGTGGTGAGGAGGTAGAAGACGGTGGCGATCCCGACCGCCGTGATGACGGCGACCGGGATGGAGCGGCGCGGGTTCGCGGTCTCCTCGCCGAAGTCGGCGGCGGACTCGAAGCCGATGTAGGACGTGATGCCGAGGATGATCCCGTAGAAGACCCCGGAGAGACCGCCCTCCTGGGTGTGGGCGAACGTGAACGGAGCCAGGGTGTTGCCGTGCGCGCCGCCCTTCGCGGTGACGGTGATGTCGACGACGAGGATCACGACGATCGTCGCGGCCGCCACCGCCAGCTGCAGCTTGCTGGTCACCGCGATCCGGATCACCGACAACGCCACCAGCACGGCCATCCCGGCGAGGAAGAGCGGGAACCACCAGCGCTGGCCGAGCCCCAGCAGGTCCGACGCGAGGTAGGCGACGGCGGCCATCGTCATCGGCACGAAGCAGATCAGTCCGAAGGTGTACATCCACCCGGCGAGGAAACCCGTCGTCGGTCCCAGGCTGCGGCTCACGTAGGTGTAGGCGTAGCCGGCCGCGGCCATCCGCCGGGTGAACCCGATGACGACGACGGCGAGGGCCAGACAGGCGACCCCGCCCAGCAGGAAGGCCAGCGGTGTGGAGGTGCCGGCGATCACCGCGACGCCGGGGACGTTGAGCAGCATCGCCATCCCGGGCGCGAGGATCGTCACCGAGATGGCGATGACGTCCCTGGTCGACAGAGAGTTCGCGGCGAGCGCGTCGGGACGGATGGACTCGCTGCGGTCCGGAGTGCTCATCAGTAGAACTCGAAGTACTCGCGCAGCTGCCATTCGGCGGCGGCGGTGTCCGGATCCTCGGCGCCACCCCGCGCCGCTTCGAAGCGCGCGTACTCGGCGCGCTTCATCATCTGGTACGAGTCCAGGAACTCCGGGCCGAACTCGTCGCGGTAGAGGGGGTCCTTGTCCAGCTCGGCCACGGCGTCGAGCAGCGTGGCGGGCAGTGCGACTGCGTCGGCGGTGTACGGGTCGCCTGCGACGGACGGCGGAGGGGTCAGGCCGCGGGTGATGCCGTCGCGCCCGGCGGCGAGATCCGCGGCGAGGAAGAGGTAGGGGTTCGCGGCCGGTTCGCCGATGCGGTTCTCCAGGTGGGTTCCGGGATCTCCCGGTCCACCCTGGACCCGGACGAGCGACCCCCGGTTCTCCACGGCCCAGGAGATCCGGTCGGGCGCGAAGGAGTACGGCGCCAGCCGCGAATAGCCGTTCACGGTGGGGTTGGCGAAAGCGGCCATGGCTGGCGCGTGTGCGAGCTGCCCGGCGAGATAGCCGAGCCCGGTCTCCGACAGGACGTTCTCCTCGGACCGGAACACGTTGGCCCCCGACGCATCGGCCAGCGATGCGTGCAGGTGCCAGCCGCTCGCGAAGAAGTTCGGCAGCGGCGGCTTGCACATGAACGTGGCGTGCAGTCCCTGCCGTGCGCAGATCTGTTTCACCGCACTACGGAACAGCAGCATTGCGTCCGCGGAGTCGAGGCCGACCATCGGGCTGAAGCTGATCTCGAGCTGTCCCGGGCCCCATTCGTCCTCTATCGACCGGGGTGGGAGTCCGATGCCGATGAGTCCGTCGCGTAAGGCCGTGACCGTTTCGTTCACGGAGTCCAGTCGGACCTCCGAGAGGTACTGGTAACCGAACTGGAATGGTTCCACCGCGAGTGGCGCCGGGGGCTGGGTGGTGTCGTGCAGGCCGATCGCGGGCGTCACTCTGCGAGTGATGTAGAACTCGACCTCGAGACCTGTCACATAGGTGAGGTTCTGTTCGGCCAACCGCTTTACCTGGGTGCGCAGGATGTGCCGGGGATCGAGGGGAACCGGGCGCCCGTTGGAGAAGTAGGCGTCGCACAGGATCCAGGCCGTGCTGTCGGCCCACGGCAGAACACGGAAGGTCGTCGGATCGGGCACGATGACGACGTCCGGGAAGCCCGTGAACTCCTCGATGCCCAGTCCGCCCCCTGGTGCGAAGGCTGGGGGAAACAGGAAGTTCGCCGAGTCCATGCTGTAGATGGCCCCGGAGAAGTCGATGCCGTTGCTCAGGCCGGCGATCGCAGCGTGCGGCGACAGGAACTTCGCACGTGGGGTGCCGTGCTGGTCGACCACCACCATGCGGACGGTTCTGATTCCCAACCGGTCGATCTGCTCGGCCACCTCGACGGCCGCGGATTGCTGGTCGGCGGTGTGCAGCCCGTGCTCGGCGACGAATCCGTGTCGGCCGATACCAGAGATCGCCGGCGAGAAATTCGCGGCAGTCATTCGGTTGGTCCACCTTCCCTAATGCTTTTCCGCCCGGCTCCGTGGTCGGTCATTGTTCCGGGCTCGTGTGAAGTCTACGTGTGGTGGCAAGAGGGAAAAGCGACCGAGTAATGAAAGAGGAAACGAAAGGTAATTGCTGTCGATGTGGGATCAACGGCGGCGCGGACGCCGGCTCGGTGAGGCGGTCGACGGGTCCTGTGGCCAGTCGTGTTTCGGGTACCGGCCGCGGAGCTCGGAGCGGACCTGCGGGTAGCCGGTCGCCCAGAACGAGGCCAGGTCGGCGGTGACGGCCGCAGGTCGTCCGGCGGGGGAGAGCAGGTGCAGCACCACCGGGAGCCTGCCGCCGCCGACCGTCGGGGTGGCGGTCCACCCGAAGACCTCCTGCACCGCGACCGCGAGCACCGGCTGGTCCCCGGAGTAGTCGAGGGCGATCCGGGAGCCCGACGGCACGGTGATCCGTTCGGGGGCGAGCTCGTCGATGGCGGCGGCGTGCCGCCAGTCCAGCACCGCGCGCAGGACTGTGGCCGCGTCGATCCTGGCGAGGTCAGCGCGGTTGCGCGCGGTGGTGAACGGGCCCGTCCACCACCGGTCGGGAGCGGCCAGGAGCGCGGCGTCCGAGACGTCGGGCCAGTCCTCTCCGAGGGTGCGGTGCAGCGCGGCGAGCCGCTCGCGCAGCCTCCTGGCGCTGTCGGTCCAGCGCAGCAGGGCGGTGCCCTCGAGCCGCAGGCCGTCGAGCAGCGCTTCGCGGACGACCGCGCGGTCGGGGTGGGACACCCGGCGCTCCTCGAGCACGATCGCGCCCAGCCGCCGGACGTGGCGGGCGACGACGTCGCCGGTCCCGCGACCGGAGGTCTGCCAGCCCACCTCGTCGGCCTCGGCGAGCAGCGCAGGCGCAGCCAGCTCGGCGAGCTCCTGGTCGGCGACGGCAGCCAGCCGCACGCGGCCGTTCTGGGCGCCGGGAGTGCGTTCGGCGACGGCGACCGCGAGCCACTCCTGCCCGTCGAGACCGCCGCCGGGGGGCACCTCGACCGCCGTGCCGCCCGCCATCAGATACAGCGGCGAGCCCGCCGCCCGCCTGCGGGCCAGCCGCTCGGGGTGGGCGAGCGCCACGACCAGTGCGGCGGACCGGCCGGGCCCGTGGTCGTCCGGGGCCGGGTGCGGTGCCGGACGGTTCCGGGTCCCGCGGGGGTTGGTGGACGACGGCAGCAGGCGGGTCAGCCTGCTCACCTCGCCGCGCCAGCGGCCCGAGCCCGGCGCGGCGCCCGAGCGCAGGCGGCGCAGCTCGCCGTCCACCTCGGGGCCGGTGGTCAGGGTGTCGTCGTCGAGCAGGGCCACCACCTCCGCCGCGGTCCGCGCGCCGACGAGCGCGGCCCCGTCGAGCAGGGCACGGGCCAGCCGGGGGTGCAGCCCCAGCTCCGCCATCCGCCTGCCGCGGTCGGTGGCGCCCGTGCCGTCGAGTGCCCCGAGCGCGCGCAGTACCTCCTGGCCGGCGCGCAGCGGTCCGTCCGGCGGTGCGTCCCACCAGCGCAGCGCGCTGCCGTCCGGGGTGCCCCAGCAGGCCAGGTCCAGTGCGAGGCGGGTGAGGTCGGCGGTGCGGATCTCGGGTTCGGGGTAGCGCGCCAGCAGCTCACCTTCCGGCCAGCAGCGGTACACGAGCCCGGGTGCCTCGCGGCCAGCGCGTCCGGCCCGTTGCTCGGCCACGGCGGCCGACACCCGCACCGTGACGAGCCCGGCGAGCCCGCGGCGGTGGTCGACGCGCGGCACCCTGGCCAGTCCGGCGTCCACGACGACCCGGACCCCGGGCACGGTCAAACTGGACTCGGCCACGGCGCTGGCGAGCACCACGCGGCGCCGGGGGCCGGGCCGCAGCGCCGCGTCCTGCTCGCCGGCGGGCATCCGCCCGTGCAGCGGCAGCACATCGGCGTCCACACCGGACAGAGCAGCCGCGGTGCGCCGGATCTCGGCGACACCGGGCAGGAACGCGAGGACGTCGCCGTCGTCGCGGTCGAGGGCGGCGCGCACCGCGCGGGCCACGCACGCCTCGATCCGTTCCCCGCGGGCAGGCGGCGTGTGCCGGACCGTGACGGGGAACGTCCTCGCCTCCACCCGCAGCACGGGGGCGTCGGCGCCGGGGGCTCCCAGCAGTTCCGCCAGCCGGCCCGTGGCGACCGTGGCCGACGTGGCGAGCAGCTTCAGGTCCGGCCGGAGCCCGTCCCGGGCGTCCAGCAACAGGGCCAGCAGCAGGTCGGCGTCGAGGTGGCGTTCGTGGCACTCGTCGAGGAGCACCACACCCACCCCGGCCAGCTCCGGATCGGCGAGGAGCCGGCGCAGCAGCAGCCCGGACGTCACGACCTCGATGCGGGTGGCGGCCGACCGGCGCGCGTCCCCGCGCACCGCGTACCCGACGGTCTCACCGACCGGTTCCCCCAGCAGCGACGCCATCCGGGCGGCCGCGGCGCGGGCCGCGAGCCGGCGCGGCTCCGCGACCAGTACCTTCGTGCCCGCCGTCCCGGCCGCCAGCGCGAGCGGTACCAGCGTGGTCTTCCCCGTGCCCGGGGGCGCGACGAGCACGGCGCTGCCGTGCGTGTCCAGTGTGGTCGTGACCTCGTCGAGCGCGCCGCGTACCGGGAGGTCGGGCAGGTCGGTCGGCAGGGTCATCCCGGCCAGTGTGCTCCCCGGGCGCGGTGTCAGCGCCGGCCCACCGGCCCGCCGCCCGCGGTGTCCCCGTCCATCGCGTCGTCGTGCTGGTGGAACCGGCGGGCGGCGCGGCGGGTGAGCGTGGTGACGGCGTCGAACCAGCGCGCCGGGCGCGCGACGGCGTGTCCCGGCTGCACCGGGCGGCGCGTCTCGTCCGCCGGCAGCAGCCGGGCGGCCCCGGCGAGCAGCCGCAGCGTGGTCGCGGGGGCGAGCCCGTGCAGCCGGACGCCGATCTTCGCGGCGGGGGTCAGTATCACCTCGGGACGGCCGCGCAGGGCGGCTCGGACCAGCTTCGCCGCGGCCCGCTCCGCGTCCATGGACAGCAGGGGGAGGCTGTCGGCGACGGTGAACCACCGGTTCTCGGCGGTCCGGTCGCCGGTGAAGAGGGCGTTGCGCGGGGAGCCCGTGCGCATCAGTCCCGGCACCGCCGTCGTGACGGTGACGCCGTGCCGCCCGGCCTCGACCCGCAGCCCTTCGGCGAACCCGACGGCCGCGTGCTTGGCGGCGGTGTAGGGCAGCAGGTGCGGCGCCGGCAGCTTCCCGCCGACGGACGTGATCGCGAGGATGCGGCCGCCTCCACGCTCGCTCATCACCGGCAGCGCGGCCAGCACGGGGTGGAGCGTGCCCCAGAACATGACGTCCATGGCGTCGGCGAAGTCCTGGGCGCGCATCGCGGCCGCCGGACCCACCTGGATGATCCCGGCGTTGGTCACGAGCACGTCGAGGCGCCCGAAGCGGTCGACGGCGCTCGCCACGACGCCTCGGGCGTCGACCTCGACCGACATGTCGCCCGGCACCGTGACGACCTCGGCCCCGCGCCCCTGCAGCTGTGCCGCGGCGGTGGCGAGCCCGTCCTCCGAGCGCGCGTTCACCACGATGTCGTGGCCGCGGTCGGCCAGCTCCCTGGCCAGCAGGAACCCCAGCCCGCGGCTGGCGCCGGTGACGACGGCGACGGGTCGGTCGGTCACGACGCCGCTCGGTGCTCGGGAGCGTCCGGGAGCGGGTGGCACAGGGCCGAGCGATCCTCCGCCCAGCGCTCCAGCAGCAGGTCCCCGAACCGGTCGGCGAGCAGCCCGCTCGCGCGGATGCCGAACACGACGTCCGCGGCGAGTGCCGGTTCGGCGGCCAGCAGCGGCGCGATCACCCCGCGCCGCACGACCTGCTCGTGCACGGCGTCGGCCTCGACGTGCTCGGCGTAGAACTCGACCGCCGCGTCGGGCAGGTCGAGCCGGCGCATGGCGCGGACGAGCCGGTCGGAGCCGGGGGAGGAGGTCAGCTCGACCGCGGCGAACTGCCCGACCAGCGCGCCGCGCAGGGAGCGGTGCAGCCCGCACATCGACATGAGGTTCACCTCGGCCAACGTCGCTGCGGGCGCCGCGTCGAGGTAGGCGCCGTAGGTGGCGTCGAGCTCCAGCGCACGCATCATCTCGGCGAACAGGTGCGCGTGCATGCGGTCGGGGTCGCCCGCGCCGTACTCGTCGTGCTCGACGGTCACGAGCGCCGCCTTCGCCGGGCCGTCCAGCCGGGCGATCACCCAGGCCTGCGGGTCGGCCTCCTTGAGGTGGTAGAGCGACCGATGGGCCACGTACTCGCGCACCTGCCAGCGCTCGCCATCGCGGCGCAGGTGGTGGGAGACGCCGCGGGCGTCCACCGGTTCGACGAGGAGCGACTCCAGCTCGGCGTCGACGGCGGCGGCCGTGCCGTCGGAGGGCGCGACGTCGTCGCGCAGGGCACCGAGGAACACCTGCTCCATCGCCCGCCGGACCGTGAGCAGCGCCGGGTCCCACTCGAGGTCCTCGTCGACGCCGGCGAAGCCCCGGTAGTGCAGCTCGTAGAGGCAGTACAGCGCGAGCTGCAGGTCCTCGCCGTAGGGATCGGTGACCTCGACGGGCGGGAGGATCTCCGGGCTCCGGCGCAGCGAGCCGATCACGGCCGCCGACAGCGGACCGCGCGGCTCGGGTAGTGCGGGCGGCTCAACCAGCACAGGTCGGCTCCTGCTGAGCACGGTCCTCCCCTTCGTCCTGGCGCACCTTGCGCCGGTGGCTGGTGTCGCAGAACGGCTGGCGGCGGCTGCGCCGGCAGGTGCACAGGGCGCTGACCGCACGGTCGGAGCGCACGCGTCGCCCGTCGGGAAGCACGACCTCGATGGGCCCCGACACCAGGATCGGGCCCTCGTCGGTGAGCACGATCTCGCGTGCGCGCTCAGGCACGGCGGGCCCCGACCACGACGAGCTCCTCGAAGCGCTGGCCGGGCCGGATCAGGCCGCGGGACTCCAGCAGTGCCGCCCGCCCGCGCATGACCGGGCCGAACGGCACCGTCGCGCGGTCGAGGACCTGCGCCGTCAACCCCACCCGCGTCAGCGCGTCGAGGGTCAGGGCGGTGTCGCAGACCGCCGAGTGCACGAGCAGGACGTCGCCGTCGGGCGCGAGGACGTCGGACACCCCCGCGCAGATCCGGTCGAGCAGTGCCCGGCCGTCGGGTCCCGCGTCCCAGCAGCGCGCCTTGCGGTGGCGGGGCAGGGC
>NZ_JAAXKY010000094.1 GCF_012911925.1 Pseudonocardia xinjiangensis
TGCCGTAGTCGAGCAGTGCGCCGCTGAGAGGGTCGGTGACCAGGCGGTGCCAGATGCTGTCGGGGTCGGCGGCCAGTTCCCGGGCGTACTCGGCGGGGATGGGGCCGTACCCGGCGAGCTCACCGGGCTCCTCGGAGACGCCGCGGAGGGTGTCGAGGGGGACGGTGACCCGGATCTGTATCGAGACCTTGTTGGTGACGGTGGGGACACCACCCTCGGGCGCGATCCCGGGCAGGCGGTCGGACCGGGATGCGGCCGGCTCGATCCCTGTGGCCGGGCTGCCGGATCCGGCGGGGGCCGAGGAAGTGGTGGCAGCCGCCTGTCCGGCGGTGCTGCAGAACCCGGTCTCGCGCAGCACCAGGTCGACCAGCGCATCCGCCCGCCGCGCCGCCATCGGGCGTTCATCGGCACTGCCGCAGCCGCGGGCGTGCTGATCCAGCACCGCGAACACCCCGACCGCCTCCGCCGCCGGCAACGTCGCCGACAGCGTGGCCATCCCGTCGCGTTCCGGGTAGAGCACCACGGCACGCTCGCGGCGCTTGCGCTCGCGGCGCCGGGCGGCGGCTTCGCTGTCGGCGCGCAGCACGGCGCGGCGCAGCGCCGCGCGGAGCTGTCCGGTGGTCTGCTGCGGCGCCCGCGCGAGCACTTTCTGTTCCACCGCAGTGGCGGCGTCGGGGTGCAGGTCGGTGCAGGCCTCGGCGATGATCCGCGCCTTGGGCAGCGTGATCGCCCCGGCTTCCAGGGCAGCGAAGGTGGCCGGGAACTCCGCCACCAGCTGCCGGGCTTCCCCGACCCGCCAGGCGGTGCCGCCGGGCGAGAGGCGCAGCATCATCCCGACCTCGGCCTGCGCGGACTCCACCGCCTGCGCCGCGGTCAGACCCGCGGCGGGGTTGGCTTCGGCTGCGGCGACGAACTGGGTGATTTCGGCGTACTGGCGGGCCTGTGCCCAGGCGATGACCTTCTCCCAGGCGCCGATCCGCTCCAGCGCCTCGAACCCGTCCACGGGTGGTCCGGCCTGATCCAGGACCAGCACCGCCATACCGTCGGGAGCGACCTCGGTCCACGCCAGTGGCGCGGACCGCGGTACCACCCGGTGAGTGTCGATCTCGAACATGCGTTCGACTCTATCCGCGACCCCCGACAGAATCGACGACAGCGCCGCGAGATCCGCCTGATCGCCCGCGCAGGGGCGCACAGCCGGATCTCGCAACGATCATGGGTGCCTCATGGATCACCAGCGTTCCTCGTCGCGCATCTCCTGCCGCGGCCGGCCCGCTGCTCGAGCCGGTCGAGGACCGAGGTCGGCTCCCCGGCCGGCACGAGGTAGGCCGCGAGCTCGCCGCGCACGGTGACGGGCACCTGCTTGCCTGCCGTGGCCATGGCGACATACCGCGAGGCTCAGTGGCCGCGCGCGATCCACTCCTCCAGGTGGGGCAGCTCCTCGCCGATCGTGGTGGGGTCGCCGTGGCCAGTGCGCACGACCGTGTCACCGGGCAGCGTCAGCAGCTTCTCGCGGATCGACTCGATGATCGTGTCGAAGCTGGAGTACGACCGTCCGGTGGCCCCCGGCCCGCCGTTGAACAGGGTGTCGCCGGTGAAGACGGTGCCGAGCTCGGGCGCGTACAGGCAGGACGAGCCGGGGGAGTGGCCCGGTGTCTGCAGCACCCGCAGCTCCACCCCGCCCGCGCTCAGCACGTCGCCGTCGGCGAGCTCCCGGTCCGGCGGCCGGTTCGGGTGGGTCATCTCCCACAGCGGCGCCTCGGCCGGGTTGAGCAGGATCGGGGCGGAGACCCGGTCGGCCAGCGCGGGCGCCCGGTTCACGTGGTCGTCGTGCGCATGGGTGCACACGACGGCGACGACCCGCCGTCCGCCGACCGCCTCCTCGATCTTCAGCTCGTCGTGCGCCGCGTCGATGACGAGCACCTCGTTCTCGTCGCCGACGACCCAGACGTTGTTGTCGACGTCCCACGTGCCGCCGTCGAGGGAGAACGTCCCGGACGTGACGACGTGGTCGATGGGGCCCGGCGGGGTCACAACAGCACCACCGAACGCAGCACCTCGCCCTTGTGCATCTTCTCGAACGCGGCCTCGACGCCGTCGAGCGCGATCGTCTCGCTGACGAACCTGTCGAGGGGCAGCCTGCCCTGCAGATGCAGGTCGACGAGCATCGGGAAGTCGCGCGTGGGCAGGCAGTCGCCGTACCAGGAGGACTTGGTGGCGCCGCCGCGGCCGAAGACGTCGATCAGCGGCAGGTCGACCGTCATGTCCGGGGTGGGCACACCGACGAGCACCACGGTGCCGGCCAGGTCGCGGGCGTAGAACGCCTGCTTGAACGTCTCGGGCCGGCCCACCGCGTCGACGACGACGTTGGCGCCGTTGCCGTCGGTCAGTGCCTGGACGCCCTCGACCGCGTCCTGCTCGCGGGAGTTGATCGTGTGCGTGGCACCGAACTCCTTCGCCCACTGCAGCTTCCGGTCGTCCACGTCGATCGCGATGATCGTGGTGGCGCCGGCGAGCTTCGCTCCGGCGATCGCGGCGTTGCCCACCCCGCCGCAGCCGATGACGGCGATGGAGTCGCCGCGCCCGACCTTGCCGGTGTTGATCGCCGCTCCGATGCCGGCCATCACGCCGCAGCCCAGCAGCCCGGCCACCTCCGGCTTCACCGCGGGGTTCACCTTCGTGCACTGCCCCGCGTGGACGAGCGTCTTCTCGATGAACGCGCCGATGCCGAGTGCAGGAGTGAGCTCCTGGCCCGACTCGAGCGTCATCTTCTGTGCGGCGTTGTGGGTGGAGAAGCAGTACCAGGGCTCGCCGCGGCGGCAGGCGCGACACGTGCCGTCGACCGCACGCCAGTTGAGGATGACGAAGTCGCCGGGCGCGACGTCGGTGACGCCCTCGCCCACCGACTCGACGACCCCGGCCGCCTCGTGGCCGAGCAGGAACGGGAACTCGTCGTTGATACCGCCTTCGCGGTAGTGGAGGTCGGTGTGGCAGACCCCGCAGGCCTGCACCTGGACGACCGCCTCACCCGGACCCGGATCCGGAACGATGATCGTTTCCAGCGAGACGGGCTCGCCCTTCTTCAGCGCGACGACCCCGCGGACCTGTTGCGGCATTGTTCGTCCTCCCCAACTCGTGTTCGGGTCTGTTCTCCCTGCGCAGCGTGCCATGCGTGAGGGCCCCAGGTAGGTTCCGGCTTGTGATCAACCGGGTGGACCACGGCAGCGGGGCGGACCATGTCGCTGTGCTGCAGCTCGGGCACGGGCCGGTCAACGCGATGGACCAGGAGCTGTGCGAGGCGCTCGCGGAGCAGTTCCGTGCCCTCGAGACGGACCCCGCTCGTGCCGTGGTGGTCACCGGAACGGGCCGAGCCTTCTCGGCAGGTGTCGATCTGAAGCGCATCCTCGACGAGGGCGCGCCCTACGTCGAGCGCTTCCTGCCTGCGCTGTCGGCGGCGTTCGGCGCGCTCTTCCAGCTGTCGAAGCCGGTGGTCGCGGCCGTCAACGGGCATGCGATCGCCGGGGGCTGCGTGCTGGCCGCGTGCGCCGACGTCACGCTGATGGCCGAGGGGTCCGGCCGGATCGGGGTGCCGGAGGCCCGCGTCGGGCCGCCGTTTCCGCGGCTGGCGATCGAGGTCCTGCGCCACGCCGTGGGGGACGTGGCCGCGCGCCGGCTCATGGTCGGTGCCCTCACCTACACCCCGGCGGACGCGCAGGCGCTGGGGCTCGTCGACCGGGTGCTCCCGGCCGACGAGCTGCTCGGGCAGGCGGTGACCACGGCCCGGGCGCTGGCCACCGAGGTCCCGTCCGACACGTTCGCACTGACGAAGGCCCAGCTGCACCGCGACGCACTGGAACGCACCGCGCGCTACGCCGACGAGGACGAGGCGGTGGCGACGCTGTGGAGCCGCCGCGCGGCCGACGGCTGGACGGCGCGGTACCTGGAGTCCGTCACCCGGAGGTGAGCGGGCCCGGAACGCCGCTCGTCACCGCCGCGTGAGTGTGGCGACCACGGCGTCCACGTAGTCGCGCTGTTCGGCACCCACGGGCACGAGCTCGGGGCTGGCGTCGGCGAGGTTGGTGTGCCCGAGGTAGGCCGTGTAGGCCAGCAGGCTTCGCCTGCGGGCCTCCTCCGGCGGGAAACCGGAGGCCGTGAACAACCCGGTGACGTAGTCGAGCCTCCGCTGGGTGACCCTGGCGAAGACGGGTGCCACCAGTGGGTGGCTCGCGCTGGCCTGGAGGGCGAGCAGCACGCGGTGACCCGGCCGGTCGGCTGTGGTGGTCGGCGCCAACGTCAGGGTCATGAGGTGGCGGAGCCTGCTGTGGGGGTCGGGGTCGGTGTCGACCAGCGCGATGATCTCCTCGGTGTGGACCCGCTCCCATCGCAGCAGCGCCGCCTCCAGCAGCGCATCCCGGTTGCTGAAGTGCCAGTAGAAGCTGCCCTTCGTGGTGCCCAGCCGAGCGGCGATGGGCTCGACGGCCACGGCGGCGAGCCCGCCCCTGCCGAGTGCATCGAGGGCGGCTGCCGTCCAGTCGGAGGCCGTCAGTCGCTTCCGTTCCACCACGTCCGTACGCTAGCGTATGGACGCTCCATACGGCAGCGTACGGAGTGTCGAGATGGTCGGTACCTCCGGCGCGAGGGCGCCCGGCCGTCCGGGCGTGAGGGGTCGCTCGGACGCCGCGGTCCCCCTGCCCGGTGGTTCACCACACGGCGGAGCGGAGGTGGGGGATGGTCCGCAACGTCCACGAACGACTGGTGCCCGGCCCGCTCTCCGAGGTGGGTCCGCTGCTCGACCGGCTCGGCGGCCCGGACGACGTGCTGTGGCCGTCGCCCGCCTGGATGCCGATGGTGCTGGACGGCCCGCTCGCCGTCGGGACCACGGCCGGTCACGGCCCCGTCCGCTACCGCGTCACCGCGCACGAGCCGGGCAGGCGCCTGGAGTTCACGTTCGACCCGCGGACGGGCGTGCGCGGCACCCACACGTTCACCGCCGAGTCCGCAGGCCCGGACAGCACGGTACTGCGCCACGACATGGTGTTCCGGCTCTTCGGCGCGACCCGGCTGACCTGGCCGCTCGCGGTCCGCTGGATGCACGACAGCGTTCTCGAGGAGCTGCTGGACAACGCCGAGCGCGCGGTCGGCACCCGGCCGGCCCGCCCGGTGCGGCGGTCGCCGTGGGTCCGGCTGCTGCAGTCCGTCACGCACGCTGCTCGCTGACCTGCCCGCCTGCTGTCGCGTTCGTCCAATCCGTCCGGCGTCGCATCCGCGGTGATCCACCCATGACGAGCACGACCGGACGGTTCGATCTGACGCGCTGGGACGAGGAGGTCATCGACGAGGCCGAGGGCGCGAAGCTGGTGCGGGTGAGCAACTCGAAGACGTTCGAGGATGGCATCTCGGCCACGAGCGACGCCGAGCTGCTGCAGGCCCTCGCGCAGGAGGGCTCCGCCGCCTACGTCGGGATCGAGCGGGTGCGCGGCGAGGTCGACGGGAGGAAGGGCACCTTCGTGTTCCGCCACTCCGCGTCGGGGAGCGCGAGCGGCGGCGACTTCCGCGTGGACGTGGTGCCCGACTCCGCCACCGGCGACCTCAGTGGCCTGCGCGGCGAGCTCACGATCGTCAAGTCCCCCGAGGGGGAGCACACCTACACGTTCGACTACGAGCTGTCCTGACGCGCATCAGGCACGCAAGGGCGCGGGCTCACCCAGCGCGTCGGCGATCACCGGCGGGATCTCCTGCTTCCCGGAGCCGTCGGTGGCGACCACGACGTAGACGGTGCGCCCCGAGCAGGTGACCTCGCTGCCGTCGCGGCGCACCTCGAAGTCGAGCGCGAAGCTCGTGCGCCCGATCCGGGCGGTGGAGACCGCCACCTCGATCGCGTCCTGCCAGCCCACCCCCGAGCGCCAGTCGATCTCCGAGCGCACGAGCTGCACGTCGTAGCCCGCGCCCAACATCGCCCGGTACGGCAGTCCGCGAGCGGAGAGGAAGGCCGTCATGGCGTCGTCGAAGTACGCGAGGTACCAGGAGTTGAAGACCACGCCCTGCGCGTCGACCTCGAGGTAGCGGACGGACACCGGGTGGGTGAAGACGTCGCTCATGCCGCGCTGGTCAGCCCTTGTTCTCGTGTGTCCCGACGATCACGGCGCGGCCGAGGGTGTGGCTGAAAAGGTTGAACCCGAGGAACGCGGGAGTGGCGCCCTCCGGGAGTCCCAGGCTCTCGACGTCGAGGGCGTGCACGGCGATGTAGTAGTGGTGCGGGCCGTGTCCGGGAGGCGGCGCGGCGCCGATGAAGCGCTTCGCCCCGGCGTCGTTCGCGAGCTGGACGGCACCCGCAGGCAGGCCGGAGCCGTCGTCGTCGCCTGCCCCGCGGGGGAGCGAGGTGACCGCCGCCGGGATGTCGGCGACGGCCCAGTGCCAGAAGCCGGATGCGGTGGGCGCGTCGGGGTCGTACACGGTGACGGCGAACGAGCGGGTGCCGTCGGGGAACCCGCTCCACTCGAGCTGCGGGGAGACGTCCTCGCCGCCGGCCCCCATGATCCCGCTCAGCTGAGGTGTGGCCAGCGGCTGCCCGTCGGCGACGTCGGTGCTCGTCACCGTGAACGACTCGACGGAAGGCAGCTCGTCGTAGGGGTTGCGGCTCATCGTCCGTCCTTCCGTGAGGGTGAAGGGTCCGCTAGCCGATGCGCTCGCGGATGGTCCGGTTGACCGCTCGCCCGAACGCCGTGACCACACCGCGCATGGTGACGGGCTTGAGCTGCGAGAGGGTGGCGGCCAGCTGCTTGCGCTCCTCCGCGGGCCGTCCGCGGTCGCGGTAGGGCTGCAGCACCTCGTCCTGGAACCACTTCATCAGGTCCTCGGCCAGCGCGGTGGTGTGCTGCTCGATGAGCTCGTGGGCCTGCCGCCACACCTCGGGCGGGAGTGCGGAGTCGAGCACGGCGAGTGCGGTGCTGAGCGTGCTGGTGCCGTGGAGCCGGATCCGGCCGTCGTCGAGCACGGTGACGGCGCCGAGCTCGGCCAGCGTGGTGACGTCGTCGGGGGTGAGGGTGCGACCGGCGCGACGGTTCAGCTCGGAGCGGTCGATCTCCTCGATCTGCTCGGGCACCCACGGAGTGAGCAGCGCGCGCTGCAGGGCGAGCTCGGCTGCGCCCGCGGTGGACGGCAGCCGCTCCAGGTGGGTCTCGATGGCCGACAGCGTGAAGCCGAGTGCCGAGAGCTCGCTGACCAGCTCCAGCCGGGCCAGGTGGTCCTCCCCGTACAGGCCGGTGCGCCCGCGCAGCTGTGGCGGGGGCAGCAGGCCGCGCCCCGCGTAGAAGCGGATGTTGCGGACGGTGATCCCCGTGCGCTCGGCCAGCTGGTCGATCGTCATGAGGTCGCCCTGATCAGGAGCGGGAGAAGCCGCCATGAACGTCACATTACGTCACGCCTTGACCTATGTGACAGTGTTACTGTAACAAAAGTGGAAATGAGCTCGGCCGTCGATGAGAGGTTCGCATGAGCGAGATCCCCGAGGCGTACATCTATGACGCCGTCCGCACGCCGCGCGGCCGCGGCAAGTCCTCCGGTTCGTTGTACGAGGTCAAACCCATCTCGCTGGTCGTCGGCCTGATCCACGAGCTCAGAGAGCGCTACCCGGACCTGGACCCGGCCACCATCGACGACGTCGTGCTCGGCGTCGTCTCGCCCATCGGCGACCAGGGCGGTGACATCGCCAAGGCCGCCGCGATCACGGCCGGGCTGCCGCACACCGTGGCCGGGGTGCAGCTCAACCGGTTCTGCGCGTCGGGCCTCGAGGCGGTCAACATCGCGGCTCAGAAGGTGCGCTCCGGGATGGAGGAGATGGTCCTCGCCGGCGGCGTGGAGGCCATGTCGCGGGTGCCCATGGGATCCGACGGCGGCGCCTGGGCGATGGACCCCGAGACCAGCTACGACACGGGCTTCGTGCCGCAGGGGATCGGCGCCGACCTCATCGCCACGCTCGAGGGCTTCTCCCGCGAGGACGTCGACACGTTCGCCGTCGAGTCGCAGACCCGGGCGGCCAAGGCGTGGGCCAACGGCTACTTCGCCCGTTCCGTCGTGCCGGTGAAGGACCGCAACGGCGTCACGGTGCTGGACCGCGACGAGCACATCCGCGCCGGTGCCAGCCTGGACAGCCTCGCGGGCCTGAAGCCGTCGTTCGCGATGATCGGCGAGGCCGGCGGGTTCGACGCCGTGGCCCTGCAGCGCTACCACTGGGTCGAGAAGATCGACCACGTGCACCACGCCGGCAACTCCTCCGGCATCGTCGACGGCGCCGCGCTGTGCCTCATCGGCACCGAGGCCGCAGGAACGGCCGCCGGGCTCACCCCGCGCGCCCGCATCGTCTCCACCGCGCTGTCCGGGTCCGACCCCACGATCATGCTCACCGGCCCGGCCCCGGCCAGCCTTAAGGCGCTGGCGAAGGCCGGCCTGACCGTCGACGACATCGACCTCTTCGAGATCAACGAGGCGTTCGCCGCCGTCGCACTGCGGTTCATGCGCGACCTCGGCCTGTCGCACGACAAGGTCAACGTCAACGGCGGTGCCATCGCCATGGGGCACCCGCTGGGTGCCACCGGCGCGATGATCCTCGGCACGCTCGTCGACGAGCTGGAACGGCGCGACCTGCGCTACGGCCTGGCCACCCTGTGTGTCGGCGGCGGCATGGGCATCGCCACTGTCGTCGAGCGCATCTCCTGAGAAAGGGAACCTGCAACCGTGAGTGAGCCACAGGCCGTCCGCTGGGAGCGCGGCGAGGACGGGATCGTCGTCGTCACCCTCGACGACCCCGGTCGTAGCGCCAACACGATGAACGACCGCTACGTCGCCGCGATGGGCGCGTGCGTCGACGCGATCGTCGCCGACAAGGAGAACATCACCGGCGTGATCCTCACGTCGGCGAAGAAGACGTTCTTCGCGGGTGGCGACCTCGACTCGTTGAGCAAGGCGACGCAGACCGACGCCGGCGCGGTCATGGAGAACTCCATGACCGTCAAGAAGCAGCTCCGCAGGCTGGAGACCCTCGGCCGCCCGGTGGTCGCGGCGATGAACGGCACCGCGCTCGGCGGCGGCCTGGAGATCGGGCTGGCCTGCCACCACCGCATCGGGCTCGACGCCCCCGGCGTGGTCTACGGCCTCCCCGAGGTGACGCTCGGCCTGCTGCCCGGTGGCGGCGGCGTCGTGAGGATCACCCGGATGCTCGGCATCGCCGACGGCTTCATGAAGGTGCTGGCGCAGGGCCAGCGGCACAAGCCTGCCGCCGCGCTCGAGATCGGCATCATCGACGAGCTCGCGTCGAGTCCCGAGGAGATGCTCGACAAGGCGCGGGCCTGGATCGCCGCCAACCCCGACGCCGCCCAGCCGTGGGACAAGCCGGGCTACAAGGTGCCCGGCGGCACCCCGGCCACGCCGAAGCTGGCCGCGATGCTCCCGGCGTTCCCCGCCAACCTGCGCAAGCAGCTCAAGGGCGCCCCGATGCCGGCCCCGCGCAACATCCTCGCCGCGGCCGTGGAGAGCACCCAGGTCGACGTCGACACCGCGTTCCGCATCGAGGCGCGCTACTTCGTGGAGCTGGTCACGGGCCAGGTCTCGAAGAACATGACCAAGGCGTTCTTCTTCGACCTGCAGGCCATCAACGGCGGGAAGTCGCGTCCGGACGGCCACGACAAGTGGCAGCCGCGGAAGGTCGCCGTGCTCGGCGCCGGGATGATGGGGGCGGGCATCGCCTACTCCTGCGCCCTCTCGGGCTGGGAGGTCGTCCTCAAGGACGTCACGCTGGAGGCGGCGGAGAAGGGCAAGACCTACTCCGAGGGCCTCGTGGCCAAGGGCGTCAAGCGCGGGAAGACCACGCTGGAGAAGGGCGAGGCGCTGCTGTCGCGGATCACCCCGACCGGCGACTACAACGACCTCGCGGGCTGCGACATCGTCATCGAGGCGGTGTTCGAGTCGGTGCAGCTCAAGCAGGAGGTCTTCCGCGAGGCCGCGAAGTACATCGAGCCCGACGCCCTGCTGTGCTCCAACACCTCCACGCTGCCCATCACGGAGCTCGCGGCCGGGGTGGACCGCCCGGGTGACTTCGTCGGGCTGCACTTCTTCTCCCCGGTGGACAAGATGCCGCTCGTGGAGATCATCCGGGGGGAGCACACCTCCGACGCCACGCTGGCGAAGGCGTTCGACGTGACCATCGGGCTGAAGAAGACCCCGATCGTCGTCAACGACAGCCGGGGCTTCTTCACCAGCCGCGTGATCGGCACCTTCCTCAACGAGGGTGTCGCGATGCTCGCCGAGGGCATCGACCCGCAGACGATCGAGCAGGCGTCGTCGCAGGCGGGGTACCCGGCGCCGGTGCTGCAGCTGATGGACGAGCTGACGCTCACGCTGCCGCGCAAGATCCGTGAGGAGTCGAAGGCGGCCACGCTGGCCGCAGGCGGCACCTGGGAGCCGCACCCGGCCGATGCGATCATCGACCGGCTCGTGGAGGAGTTCGACCGCAAGGGCAAGAGCTCCGGCGCGGGCTTCTACGAGTACGCCGACGGCAAGCGGGTGCGGCTCTGGCCGGGCCTGCGCACCGAGTTCGGCGCCACGAACCACGAGGTCGACCTGCCCGAGCTGTCCGAGCGGATGCTGTTCGTCGAGGCGATCGAGACGCAGAAGTGCCTCGACGAGGGCGTGCTCACCTCCGTGCCGGACGCGAACATCGGTTCCATCTTCGGGATCGGGTTCCCGGCCTGGACCGGTGGCGTGGTGCAGTACGTCGTGGGCTACCCGGGCGGCACGGCAGGCTTCGTCGCGCGGGCGGACGAGTTCGCGCGCAAGTACGGCGACCGCTTCCAGGTGCCGGAGAGCCTCCGCAAGCGCGCCACCGAGGCCGCGTAACCCCGCGCACCAAGTTCAGGAAAGCCACTTTGCCGCCCTCTCAGGGCAGGAAAGTGGCTTTCCTGAACTACGGGGCGGGGTGGCTCGCGTCGCGGACCACCGCCGCGAGGGTGCCGGTGCGTTCTCGCACCTCGCGTTGCCGTCTCGCGCCGGTGCCGCGGGCCAGCACCGTGGCGATCAGGTCGTGCACCGTGTCCAGGTCGCCCGCTTCCTCCAGCGCAGGCCGGACGTGCTCCACGAGCCGCCGGACCACGTCGGTGGCCGGGGCGGGGCGCCAGCCGGACGGGTCGAGCAGGTCACCGTCCATGCCGGAGCGGCCCGCCTGCCAGGCGGCGAGCCGGAGCACCTCGGTGCGCACCGGGTCGGGCTCGTCGCCCGCCTGCCAGCCGTCCACGGCGGTCTGGACGAGCGCGCGGGTGAGTGCCGCGATCAGCACGGCGTCGTCGGGCTCCCGGCAGACGTCGGCCACGCGCACCTCGACCGTCGGGTGCTGGCGCGACAGCCGGGCGTCGAGGTAGAGCATCCCCTCGTCCAGCACCGTCGCCGTGCCGAGCACGGAGTCCACGAACGTCCGGTAGGCCCCGGCGGAGCCGAACGGCCCGTACGGCCCGGCGGAGGGCCACCGTTGCCAGACCTGGCTGCGGAAGCTGGCATAGCCGGAGTCCTCGCCCAGCCAGAACGGCGAGTTGGCGCTCAGCGCGATCAGGGGGGCCAGCCAGGGCCTGATCCGGTCCAGGACGGCCACGCCCTCCTCGGCGGAGTCGATCGCCACGTGGACGTGGCAGCCGCAGGTGAGCTCCTCGGACACGGTGCGTCCGAAGCGACGGGCCATCTCCTCGTAGCGGCTCGACGGCGACAAGGTGGGCTCCACGGCCAGCGGGGACGTGGCCAGCGGGGCGAGCGCCACGCCCACGTCCGCCGCCGCGCCCGCAGCGGTGGCCCGGGTGGAGCGCAGCTCCGCGCCCAGCTCGTGGAGGGTGTGGCAGGGCTTCGTACCGGTCTCCACCTGCTCCCGGTGCAGCTCGGCGGTCAGGTCGTCGTCCGGGCCGTCGGCCGCGGAGACGGCGAGCACCGCCTGGCCGACCGCTCGCGGCCGACCGGTTGCGGGGTCGACCAGAAGGAACTCCTCCTCGACGCCCACTGTCCGTACCGTCATCCGCAGGAGTATGGCGGGAGTCCGGCGAGCCGCGCGGCGGGGCAGTGGCCCGACGTGCCGTTCGGGGCACGCCGGCGGTTGAAACCGGATCTCTTGGGCACAATGGACACGTGGCCGACTGGGTGTTCGCGATCGTCGACCGTCTCGGAGCAGCAGGGGTGGGGCTGCTGATCCTCCTGGAGAACCTGATCCCGCCGATCCCGTCCGAGGTGATCCTGCCGCTCGCCGGGTTCCGGGCGCGCACCGGAACTCTGAACGTCCTCACCGTCTGGCCGGCGGCCACCGCGGGATCCGTGCTGGGCGCGCTGATGCTGTACGGCCTCGGCGCGTGGCTCGGGTACGACCGGCTGCACCGCCTGGCCGCGCGCCGCTGGTTCGTGCTCGCGAGCGAGAAGGACCTCGACCGCGGTCGCGAGCTCTTCGACCGGCACGGCGGCAAGGTGGTGCTGTTCGCCAGGTGTGTCCCGTTCCTGCGCAGCGTCGTGTCGATCCCGGCCGGCATCGCCGGCATGCCGTTGGGCCGGTTCCTGCTGCTCACCACCGTCGGCAGCGGGGTCTGGAACGCCGTGTTCATCGCGCTGGGCTGGGTGCTCGGCGAGAACTGGGACAGTGTGCAAGGCTGGCTGGGGCCGGTCAGCTACGGAGTCATCGGGCTGGTCGTCGTCGGGTTGGTCATCCTCGTGATCCGCAGGGTTCGTGCGCGCTCACTTGCCGCCTGACCTCAGGGTTCCGCCGTTCGGCCGCTTCGGGGCGGCCGAATGCCGGTGATCTCCCGCCCCGGCTTGCTACGAGGCGTGGTCCTGGGTCAAGCTTCCGCGCCGGTTCAGGACTGAAGATGATCGAGGTGGACGTGGCGACGGAGCAGGAGTGGTCCGAGGACCGGATGCGCTTCGCCCGCGATCCGGGATCGGATCGCCCGGCGGAGCTCGCCGAGGCGATCGGTCCGCTCGCCCTCGAGTTCGTGAGCCTCACCGAGAAGCTGGCGAGCGAGACCACCGTGGCGGGTGTGTTGCAGCGGGTCGTGGACGCCACCTGCATCGCGGTGCCGGGGGCCGACCTCGTGAGCGTCACGCTGCGCGCGCCGGGGGGATTCCACACGCCCGTGGAGACCGAACCGCTGGCCACCCGGCTCGACGAGGTGCAGTACCGCCTCGAGGAGGGGCCGTGCGTGGAGGCCACGCGCACGGCGGGACTCGGGGTGACGTTCTGCTCCGACCTGGGGAACTGCCCGGAGTTCCCCCGCTTCGGGCAGGCCGCCGCGGCCATGGGCGTGGGCAGCGTGCTGGCGGTCGGCCTGTTCCCGCACGGCGGTGACGCGCCGCGGATGGGAGCGCTCAACATCTACTCGCGAGAGGTCGGTGGCCTCGACACCGTCGACCGCGACATCGCACTCGTGCTGGCGGCGCACGCCTCCACGGCGCTCGCCGCCACCATGGCCTGCACAGCGGCCGAGCTGGAGGCCGCCCAGCTGCGCCAGGCCCTGAACAGCCGGGACGTCATCGGTCAGGCCAAGGGCATCCTGATGGAGCGCCGCAAGATCTCCGCCGACGATGCCTTCGACATGCTGCGCTCCGCCTCCCAGTCGCTCAACCTCAAGCTGACGCGGGTGGCGCAGACGCTGGTCGAGCGGCGCACCGACATCTGACGGCGGGTCCGGCTGCCGGTTACGGCACCATGCTCGGGTGCTCCGGACCCAGGTGATCCGGCTCGCGGGGGTGCGCAAGCGCTACCGCGGCCACGGCGAGGTCCTCGCCGGCGTCGACCTGGACGTCGCTGCCGGCCGTCCTGTCGCCGTGGTCGGCGGAAACGGGGCAGGCAAGTCCACGCTCCTGCGGATAGCGGCCGGGTGCACGGCTCCCACGGCGGGCACGGTGTCGGGGCGGCCGCGGGTGGTCGGGTTCCTGCCCGGCCGCTTCCCGGCGTCGTCGCGGATGCCCGTGCGGGCCTACCTGCACCACCTGGCCGCGCTGCACGGCGTGCCTCGCGCGGACGCCGGGCGGGACGCCGACGAGCTGCTCGACGCCCTCGGGTTCACCGGCGACGCGAGCGCCCCGGTCGCCCTGCTCTCGACGGGGAACGCGCAGAAGGTGGGCCTCGCCCAGGCGTTGACCTGCCGGGCGGACCTGCTGGTGCTGGACGAGCCGTGGTCGGGCCTGGACGCGACGGCGGCCGCGGCACTGGACCTGCGGCTCGAGGCCGAGTGCGCGCGCGGCGCCGCCATGCTCCTCGCCGACCACAGCGGGCGGGCGGGTGCGCTGCCCGGAGCGACGGTGCTGCGCCTGGCGGACGGGGTGCTGACGCCCGCCGCCATGGACGCCGGCACCGATGCAGCGGACGGGGTGCAGACCGTCGTCGAGCTGCGCTGTCCCGGCGATCCCACCGACGTCCTGCGGGCGCTCCCGCCCGTCGCGGAGTGCTGGACCGTCCGCGGGCAGCTGACGGTGCGGGTTCCGGCCGAGCGCGGCGACGCCCTGCTCGCGGCGGCGCTCGCGGCGGGGTGTTCGGTGCTCGCCGTGTGGCGGGAGGAGGTGCGGTGAGCGAGCGTGCGGGTGGCAGCCCGGCGCGGACGCTGGCCGTTGCGGGGTACCTGGCCGACGACGTCGTGCGGTCGCAGCGGTACCTGCTGCCGCTGCTGGTGTACGTGGCTGTCCTGGGGGTGCTGTTCGGTGGCGATCCGGGGGAGCCGCCCGGCGCGTGGCCCGCGTCGGCGCTGGCGCTCTACCCGATGGCGGCGTGGCTCGCGGTGATCGTTGCCAACACGGAGGACCCGGTCCAGCGAACCGTCACCGTCGCCGCGGCCGGCGGTGTCGTCCCGGTGGTCACCGGGACGCTGCTGGTGGGGCTGGCCGGTGACCTCCTGCTCGTCGCCCTGCCGATGGGCTGGCCCGTCGTGTTCGGCGGGCATCCGTACCCGCCGTCGGTGCTGCTGCTCGGCGGTGTCGCCCATCTCGCCTGCGCCGTCACCGGCACGGCCGTCGGGCTGTTGTGTGCGCGCCCGCTGGTGGAGCGGATCGGCTGGTCCTTCTGTCTCGGGACCGCGATCGTGGTGGTGACGGCCGTGCAGCCGTGGCTGCCGCCCGTGGGCGTCGCCGTCGGTGCGCTGGCGGCCCTCGGGCCGCCGCCGTTCGCCGCCGCCGTGCTGAGCCTCGTTCTGGCGCTGGGCGCCGCCGCCGTCGTGTGGACGGTCGAGCGGCGCCGCTGACGGCTGCCGCACTTCTCGCTTGACAGAGCGCCCCGTTGGCTCCATGGTTAACTACATGAGTAACGAACCGACGAACCGTAAGCCTCGGTGGTCGGGGTGAGGGACGACGGGCGCCCCCTGTTCGCGCAGATCGCCGAACAGATCGAGAGCTCGATCGTCGACGGAACGCTGGCCGAGGAGGCTCAGGTGCCCTCGACCAACGAACTGGCGGCCTTCCACCGCATCAACCCGGCCACGGCGGCGAAGGGCGTCAACCAGCTGGTGGCCGACGGAGTGCTCTACAAGAGACGAGGAATCGGGATGTTCGTCGCGACCGGGGCCCGGACGCAGCTGCTGGAACGCCGCCGCGAGGACTTCGCGCGGCAGTACCTGGTCCCGCTCTTGGCGGAGGCTCGCAAGCTCGGCATCGACACCGAGCAGGTCAAGAAGATGATCGATGTCTGGGGGGACGAGAGATGAACGTCATCAGGATGAGCGGGGTGACCAAGCGGTACGGCCAGGTCACCGCCCTCGACGGGGTGAGCATGGAGCTCGCCGAGAACCGGATCCACGGGCTGCTCGGCCGCAACGGGGCCGGCAAGACCACGGTGATGCAGATCCTCACCGGCCAGGCCTTCGAGACCTCCGGAGGGGTGGAGGTGTTCGGGGAGCACCCGTACGAGAACGCGGATGTGCTCGGCCGGATCTGCTTCATCAAGGAGAGCCAGCGCTATCCCGACTTCTTCAAGGTCAAGCACGCTCTGCGCGCGGCCGAGCTGCTCTACCCGAATTGGGACGCCGGGTTCGCCGCGGAGCTGGTTGATGACTTCGGGCTGCCCGTCAACAGGGGCATCAAGAAGCTCTCCCGCGGCATGCTGTCCGCCGTCGGTGTGATCATCGGGCTCGCCTCGCGGGCGCCGCTGACGTTCTTCGACGAGCCCTACCTCGGTCTCGACGCCGTGGCGCGCCAGCTGTTCTACGACCGGCTGCTCGCCGACTACGCCGACCGCCCGCGGACGGTCGTGCTGTCCACCCACCTGATCGACGAGGTCAGTGACCTCATCGAGCACGTCGTCCTGATCGACAAGGGGCGCATCCTCCTCGACGAGGACGCCGACACCCTGCGCACCCGAGCCGTGACCGTCACCGGACCGGTCACCTCGGTCGAGTCCTTCGTCGCGGGCCGCACCGTGCTGCACCGCGAGCAGCTCGGCGGCTTCCTGCGCGCCACCGTGTCCGGCGTCCCCGACCGGCCCGTCGTCGGCGGCCTGGAGTTCGAACCGGTGTCCCTGCAGCAGCTCGTCGTCCGCACCACACAGATGAACGGTCCGCACAACGGCCGGCCGGTCGGGGCCGGCAACGGGGGGAACAGATGAACCGCGTGCTCGACGTCGTCCGGGTCCAGCTGGTGAACTGGCGGGGGATCTTCGCCTGGCCGCTGGGGATCCTCGCCCTCACGCTCGTCATCAACCTGGTGACCTTCGGTGTCCTCTCGGACGACGTGCCGTCGAACGGCCGGGTCACCGGCAGCCTCGTCTCGATCTACATCGTGATGTTCGTGGCGCACCTGCAGACGATCACCCAGGTGTTCCCGTTCGCCCTCGGGCTCAGCGTCACCCGGTGGGCCTTCTATGCCGGGACCACGGTGCTGGTCGTGGCGCAGGGGCTGCTCTTCGGTCTCCTCCTGCTACTGCTCGAGCTGGTGGAGCGTTGGACCGGTGGGTGGGGGATCGGCCTGCGCTACATCGGCTTGCCGTTCCTGGTGCAGGACAACCTGTTGCTGCAGTGGCTGGCGTACGCGGTGCCGTTCCTGGCGTTCTCCGCCGTCGGGGTGTGCTTCGGCGTGGTCTTCAAGAGGTGGGGGCAGAGCGGTGTCTACGCGGTCACCATCGGGGCGGCACTGGTGCTGGCGGGCCTCGTACTCCTGGTCAGCCGGCTGGGGTGGTGGCCTGCGGTCGGCAGGTTCTTCACCGACCAGTCGACCTTCGCGCTGCTGGCGGGTTACCCGCTGGTGATCGCCGTCGTACTCGGCGCGGCCGGGTGGCTCGTGATCCGGCGCGCCACGCCGTAACCCGAACAGGGAGGCGCGCGTCAGATCTCCTCCGGGATCTCCGACGCCAGCCGCAGGAAGAGCCGTACCAGCGGGTCCGGGGTCCCGCTGCGACGGCGGAGCAGGCCGGTCTCCACGATCGGGAAGTGCTGGGCGAGGGGGCGTGTCACGGCGTCCGGCCCGCAGACCCGCTCCACCGCGGCGGGGAGCACCGAGACGCCGAGCCCCGCGCCGACGAGCGCCACCGCGGTCTGGACCAGTTCCACCTCCTGCAGCGCGGGTTCGAACCCGGAGAGGCGGCACGCGCCGAGCAGGTGCGCCGCGATCCCACCCCACTCGGACCGGACGGTGCCGAAGAAGGTCTCGTTGCTCAGAGCAGCGAGGTCGACCGGGTCCTCGTACGTGTCGGCGCGATCACGGGGGAGCACCGCCACCAACGGTTCGCGTCGCACGACCTCCACGTCGAGACCCGACCCGATGGTGCTCGTGGCGCCGGCCGGGGGCAGGTGCACCACACCGAGATCGGCGCGGCCCGCCCGCACGTGCTCGGTCACGGCGTCGGTGCGGTCCTCGCGGAAGTACAGCTCCACGTCGGGGCGAGCGGCGTGGAACCGACGCACCATCGGCGGCAGCACCGACCAGGCCGTCGTCGCCTCGAACATGAGGGCCAGCCGGCCGCTGCGGCCCTGTCCGATCCGCCGCACGGACTCGGCCGCCGTGTCGACGTCGGCCAGCAGGTGCCGGGCATGCTCCACGAGGTCGCGCCCCGCTGCCGTGAGGTCGACTCCGCGGCGGTGGCGCACCAGCAGGGTCACGCCCAGCTCGTGCTCCAGCCGGGCGAGCTGTGCCGACAGTGGAGGTTGGGTGAGGTGCAGCCGGGCGGCGGCGGCCGTGACAGACCGCTCCTCGGCCACGACGAGGAAGTACCGCAGCTGACGCAGATCCATGCTTCATCGTATGGCTGACCTTCGAAACCGGTATTGGACGAATGCCAGCCGGGCACGCACTGTGAAGTGGTGATCGAACGGGAGAACGGCAAGCGACGGATGGAAGGCAAGATCGCCTTCATCACCGGCGCGGCCAGGGGCCAGGGCCGCGCCCACGCCGTCCGGCTCGCGAGCGAGGGCGCGGACATCATCGCGACCGACATCGCCGCGCCGGTGGACACGGTGAGGTCCCCGGCGGCGACACCCGAGGACCTGGCCGAGACGGTGGAGGCCGTGAAGGCGCTGGACCGTCGCGTCGTGTCCTTCGTCGCCGACGTCCGCGACCAGGACGCACTGAGCACCGGCCTCGACGCCGCGGTGGCCGAGCTCGGTGGGCTCGACGTGGTCGTGGCCAACGCGGGAATCATGAACGCTCTCGCCCCGAGCTGGCAGCTCGACGAGGTCCAGTGGCAGACGATGATCGACGTCAACCTGACCGGCGTCTGGCACACCGTCAAAGCCGCGGTCCCATCTCTGATCGAGCGCGGCCCCGGTGGGTCCGTGATCCTCACCAGCTCCATTGCCGGGCTGCGCGGACTGCCCTACCTCTCGCACTACACCGCCGCCAAGCACGGCCTGGTCGGGCTCGCGACGGCACTCGCCAACGAGCTGGCACCACACCGGATCCGGGTCAACACGGTGCACCCCACCAACGCGCGGACGCCCATGCTCGACAACCCGCTGGCGGCGCGGAACTTCAGGCCCGACCTCGATGACCCGACGTTCGAGGATGCGGCTCCGGTGCTCGCCGCTACGAACATGTGGGACGTTCCCTACGTCGAGGCCGAGGACGTCGCCAATGCCGTGCTGTTCCTGGCCAGTGCGGAGTCGCGCTACATCACGGGCATCTCGCTTCCCGTGGACCTCGGGATGACCACGAAGTTCAGCGGGGCCTGACCGGGTCGCGGGATTCCTCCTCCGCACTGTCGAACCGGCACCTCGCCGTTCGTACAGAGGGTGGGACGCCGGCACGGGACCGGCGGCGATACCGAGGAGGACTGCTGTGGGCATGCTCACCGTGGTGGAGAACCTGACCCTCGACGGCGTGATGCAGGCGCCGGGCCGGGACGGCGAGGACGTCCGTGGCGGCTTCGCGCACGGCGGCTGGGCCCAGCCGTACAGCGACCCCGTCATGGCGGAGACGATGGGGAAGGGGATGGCCGCCCCGGGCGTGTCCCTGCTGTTCGGGCGGCGGACGTACGAGGACTTCGCCGGCTTCTGGCCGCAGCAGGCCGACAACCCCGTCACCGCGGTGCTCGACGCCCGTCGCAAGTTCGTCGTCTCGACCACGCTCGACGAGCCGCTGCCGTGGCAGAACTCCGTGCTCCTCCCGGGCGAGGCGGCGAAGTCCGTGGCGGTGCTGAAGGAGGAGGTGGCCGACGACCTCGTCGTGCTCGGGAGCGGGGAGCTGTGCCGCACGCTTGCCGAGCACGACCTCGTCGACCGGTACACGCTTCTCGTCCACCCGCTCGTGCTGGGCACCGGCCGCCGGCTCTTCACGGACGGCACAGCGTTCGCCAGACTCCGGCTCGTCGAGTGCGTCCCGACCACCACCGGCGTGCTGATCGCCACCTACCGGCCCGCGGACGCCGACAAGTGAGGAGGCACGCCCGATGAAGCAGTACCTGCTGAGCATCTACCAGCCCGATGGCGACCCGCCCCCGCCCGAGGTGATGGACCCGATCATGCGCAGGCTCGACGCCCTGAACGAGGAGATGCGGGCGGCGGGCGCGTGGGTCTTCGCTGCGGGCCTGCACCCGCCGGGCACGGCCACGGTGCTGCACGCCCGCGGGGACGACATGCTCGTCACCGACGGCCCGTTCGCCGAGGGCAAGGAGTATCTGGGCGGCTTCACGGTCATCCGGGCGCCCGACCTCGACGCCGCGCTGGCGTGGGGCCGCAGGCTCGCCGAGGTGATCACGCTTCCGATCGAGGTGCGCCCGCTGTACGGCGAGGGCTGACCGTCCCGTGCCGGTGCTGCCCGTCCGGGAGATCGAGCGCGTGTTCCGCGCGGAGCACGGCCGCGCCGTGGCCGTGCTCGCCCGGGCGTTCGGCGACCTCGACATCGCCGAGGAGGCGGTCCAGGACGCGTTCACCGCTGCCGTGCAGCGCTGGCCCGCTACCGGACTCCCGCCGAGCCCGGCCGGATGGATCATCACGACCGCCCGCAACCGTGCGATCGACCATCTCCGCCGCGAGTCCTCCCGGGACGACCGGCACGCCGCGGCCGCCCTGCTGCACGCCCGTGCGGCCGACCAGGACGAACCCGCGCAGGAGGGTGGCGTGCCCGACGACCGGCTCCGCCTGGTCTTCACCTGCTGCCACCCGGCCCTGGCCACCGCGGCGCAGGTGGCGCTCACGCTCCGGCTGCTCGGCGGCCTCACCACCGCCGAGATCGCGCGCGCGTTCCTGGTGCCCGAACCGACCATGGCCCAGCGGCTCGTGCGCGCGAAGGGCAAGATCCGGGACGCGCGGATCCCCTACCGGGTGCCGGACGTCGCCGAGCTTCCCGCCCGCCTGCGTGCCGTGCTCGCCGTCGTCTACCTGATCTTCAACGAGGGCTACACGGCGAGCTCGGGCGAGCGCCTCGTCCGCGAGGACCTGTGTGCCGAGGCCGTCCGGCTCGGCCGCCTGCTCGCCGAGCTGATGCCGGACGAGCCGGAGGTGATCGGGCTGCTGGCGCTGATGCTGCTCGTCGACTCCCGCCGGGCGGCGCGGACCACCGCGGACGGCGACCTCGTGCTGCTGGCCGACCAGGACCGCGGCCGCTGGGACCACGACCTCGTCGGCGAGGGGCAGGCCCTCGTCCGGTGCTGCCTGCGCCGCAACCGGCCCGGTCCCTACCAGATCCAGGCGGCGATCAACGCCGTGCACAGCGACGCGCCTACCGCGGCGGCCACCGACTGGGGGCAGATCCTGCAGCTGTACGACCAGCTCGTGGCGCTCGCACCGGGCCCGGTCGTGCGGCTGCACCGGGCCGTCGCCGTGGCCGAGGTATGGGGACCGGGGCAGGCGCTCACGCTCGTCGACGCTCTCGACCTGCGCGGCCACCACCTGTTCCACGCCGTGCGCGCCGACCTGCTGCGGCGGCTCGGACGCGGTCCGGAGGCGGCGGAGGCCTACGAGACCGCGATCACGCTCGCCGGCAACGCTGCGGAGCGCGCGTTCCTGCGCCGCGCGCGTCAGCTCCTCGACGCCTGACGGGGGGAGGAGCTCACTTGCACTTCTTGTCGACCGCCACCAGCTGGCCCGACGGCTGGAAGCCCTGCACCTTGTTGTTCTCGATGCGGTTGCCGCAGCCCGAGGTCTCCGGCTCGGTGATGACGTGAGTCTCGATGATGTTCTTCAGGGCCGGGGCGTTGCCGGTGGTGATGTTGCCGATGACGGTGCCGCCGTAGCCCTTGAAGTCGACCACGGAGTCGGCGAAGTTCTCGCCGCTGACGGCCGAGCCGTCGAACCGGTTGCCGGCGATCAGGGTGCCGCCGGTCTCCTCCTTGACGTCGACGTTCTCCGCGGTGATCTTCTCGAAGGTGTTGCCCACGACCCGGTTGTTCATCGACAGGTCGGGGCGGCCGTCGCTGTACTTCTTCCAGTTGCTCTTCGCGCTGCCGACGTAGACGCCCTCGCCGTACTGGGGCTGCTTGAGGCCGGTGTTGCGGATCGTCGAGCGCTGGATGGTGTTCTTGCTGGACCCGCTGCGGAAGTGCACGGCCTCGTCGCCGGTGTCGCTGACGGTCAGTGAGTCGAGCAGGAGGCCGGTGCTGCCGTCGGTCATCACGCCCTTGCCGCCGCCGGAGACCGAGAACCCGACGAGCTGCCAGTGGCTCGCCCCGTCGAGGTGCAGGGTGTAGTCCTTGCCGCTCCCCTTGATCACGGCCCCGGCGGGACCGCTGAGGGTGATGGGGGCGGCAGCGGTGCCGGACCGGGTGATGACGACGGGGTCGTAGGTACCTGCCGCCATCCGGATGGTGTCGCCCGGCCGCGCTGCGGCCAGTGCCTTCTTCAGCTCCGAGGTGTCGCTGACCTGGACGGTGGCACCGCGGCCACGGACCACCGCGAGCAGGTCGGCGGCTGCTGCGAGGGTGCTGTTCGGCTTCGGCGCGTCGTCCTTCGCGTCGGCCTCGCTGTCCTTCTGCGGGGCCTGCTCGGGCGGTGCCTCCTCCTGCGCGGAGGACTCCTCCCCGTCGGAGGGGCGGGAGGCCTGCCGGTGCGCGGAGTCGACCGTGTCCTTGCGGGGGTCGCCCGCGGGCACGACCGGGTCGGTGTGGGTGGCCTCAGAGGCGTCGCCGCCGAGGGTCGGCACCGCCCACAGGACCACTGCCACGACGAGGAGTACCCATCGTTGAACCTGCATCCGCATGACCTCCGCCTGGCGGATCGATGTCGGGGGCGATCAGCGCCTGGAGTGGAGAGGCTAGGGGGCCGGGCTTCCGGCGCGTGGCGTTTTGGATCAACCCGCCGACAATCAGTCGTTGCTGGTCGCCGATCGGTCACCGGACCGGTCGACCCGCGCGAGCAGCCGGGCTAATACGCCGTTGAACGCAACGGGTTGCTCCAAATTGGGGAGATGTGCTGCGTCCTCGACGATCACCAGTTCGGCATCGGGCACGAGCCCGGCGATCGTCCGCGCGTCGGACACCGGTGTGAGGTCGTCCTCCGCCCCGACCACCACCACGGTCGGCACGGCCACGGACCGGAGACGCGGGAGCTGGTCGGGGCGCTCGGCGCGGGCGCGCTGGGCCGCGGCCGCACCGGCGGGGTCGGTGCCCCGCATCATGGCGAGCACGTGGTCGGCGACGGCGGCGGGAGCCCGCGTCGTCACCATCCGGTAGAGCATCTCCACGGCGTAGGGGTCCATGCCCTCGGCGAGCAGCCGGTCGGCCATGGCGAGGCGGGCGGCGCGAGCGGGCTCGGCCGCCGCCGTGGTGTCGGCCAGCAGGAGCCCGGCCACACGGGAGGGGTGGCGCCGCTGCAGCTCCAGCGCGATCTGGCCGCCCATCGACAGCCCGGCCACGACGGCGCGCGGTATCCGCAGGCCGTCGAGCAGGCCGTCGAGGTCGTCGGCGAAGGCCGCCCAGTCCGGGACGGCTCCCGGGCTGGCGCCGTAGCCGCGCAGGTCGGGGACGATCACCCGGCGCTCGGCGGAGAAGTGCTGCAGCTGCGGGTGCCACATCGACCGGTCGAACGGGTGCCCGTGCACGAGCAGCAGCGGCACGCCCCGGTCGGGACCGACGTCGTCGTAGGCGAGGGTGGCCGTGTCGAGGGTGATGGTGCGCATCGGGCCTCCAGTCGTTGACGAACGTAGTCTGCCCGGTGCAATATCTCGGTGCAATGATGACAATGATCTCGGTGCAATGATGGATGACTATCGCGGGCTGGCCGACGCCCTCGCCGACGACATCGCGCTGGGCAGGCTCCGCGCCGGCGACCGGCTGCCCACCCAGCGCGTGTTCGCCCGCGACAAGGGCATCGCCGTGTCCACCGCGATCCGCGTGTACTCCGAACTGCTGCGCCGCGGGCTGGTGACGGGGGAGGTCGGCCGGGGCACCTTCGTGCGCGCCGCCCCTCCCGTCCCCGGGCCTGCCCTGACCGAGCCCGCCGGGGCGCGCGTCGACCTGGAGCTGAACTTCCCGGTGCTCCCCGGGCAGGCCGCGCTGCTCGCGCCGGCGCTGGAGGGGCTGCTGCGGCCCGACGCGCTCGCCGGTGGTCTCGCCGCCGCCACGACCACCGGCACCCCCGAGGCCCGCTCCGCCGCCACCGCTGTCCTGACCCGGCAGGGGTGGGCACCGGCCCCCGAGCAGGTGCTGTTCGCCGGCAACGGCAGGCAGGCGATCGCCGCGGCCGTGAGCGCGCTGGTGCCGGTCGGCGGCAGGCTCGGCGTCGAGGCGCTGACCTATCCGGTGGTGCGGGCGATCGCGGGCCGGCTGGGGGTGGAGCTGGTCCCGCTCGCCATGGACGCGGACGGCCTGCTCCCCGACGCCCTGCGCGGCGCGGGGCGACTCGACGCCGTCTACCTGCAGCCCACGCTGCACAACCCGCTCGGCACGACGATGCCGCCCGCCCGCCGCGCGGCGCTCGCCGGCGTGCTCGCCGAGCGCGACCTGACGGCGGTGGAGGACACGATCTACGCGTTCCTCCGGGACGGGCCGGCACCGCTGGCGGCGGTGGCGCCGGAGCGGACCGTCCTCGTGGACAGCCTGTCGAAGCGCGTCGCCCCGGGTCTCACGCTCGGCTTCGTGGTCCCGCCCGCCGCGCTGCGGGAGCGCGTCGCCGCGGCGCTGCGTTCGGGTGGGTGGATGGCCCAGGCGTTCGCGCTGGAGGCGACCACGCGGTGGATGGCCGGTGGGGTGGTCGCGGAGATCGAGAGGGCCAAGCGCACCGACGCGGCGGCTCGCCAGGCCCTGGTCGCCGAGCATCTCGGCGGGTTCGCCGTCCGCACCGACCCGGCGTCCTACCACTGCTGGTGGGAGCTCCCGGCGCCGTGGCGGGCCGAGACGTTCGTGGCCACCGCCGCCCGCCGCGGTATCGCCGTCACCCCTGCGGCGGCCTTCGCGGTGGGAGCGGGCCACGCCCCGAACGCCGTACGGCTCGCGCTCGCGGCTCCACCGGTGCCGGCGCTGGGTGCCGCGCTGGCCGTCCTCGCCGCGCTGGCCAGGGGAGCGCCGGGAGACGACGGGGTGGAGTGAGCGGGCGGATCGCCGCCCTAGGGTGGGCGCGTGCCCACCGTGCGCCCCTACCGGCCCGACGACCGCGCCGCGCTGGCCGACATCTGCGTCCGCACGGGGGACGCCGGCGAGGACTCCCGCGGGCTGTATCCCGACCTCGACCTGCTGCCGAACATCTTCGTGCTGCCCTACGTCGAGTTCGAGCCCGCACTGGCGTTCGTCGTCGACGACGGCGGCCGGGCCGTCGGTTACGTCGTGGGCACCTCCGACACGCCCACGTTCGTCGAGTGGTTCCGGCGGGTGTGGCTGCCCCCGCTGACCGAGCGCTACCCGCAGCCCACCGGCCGTCCGAGCACGCCGACCGCCTGGATGGTCGGCCTGCTGCACCACCCGGAACGGATGCTCGTGCCCGAGGTGGCGGCCTACCCGGCCCACCTGCACATCGACCTGCTGCCGACCCACCAGCGGGCGGGCCACGGCCGCGCCCTGATGACCACGTTCCTGGACGCACTGGCCGATGCGGGGGTGGCGGCGGTGCACCTGGCCATGGCCGCCGCCAACACCCGCGCGCGGGCCTTCTACGGCCGGATGGGGTTCCACGAGGTCCCGGTGCCCGCCGCGCCCGGCGCCGCCTACCTGGGCCGATCCACCCAGGATGTTCAGACGGGCCGAGCCAAGGGAATGCCGGACCTCAGACCCTGACGGGGAGGTGCGCGATGATGCGATCGTACGTGCAGGCCCACCTGGACCTGCTGCTGCTCGCCGCGATCCGGGCGGAGCCGGGTGACGGTGCGGCGGTCATCCGGCACCTGCGTGAACGGTCGGGCGGAAAGTTCGCCCCGTCATCGCAGCGCGTGTACGCGGCGCTGCACCACCTCGAACGCAACCGGCTCGTCGAGCGGTACCCCGAGCCCCGCAGGTACACGCTCACGAACTCCGGACGTCGGTCCCTCGAGATGAAGCGCAAGGAGCTCGATTCCTTCGTGGCGGGCGTGCACGCGGTGCTCGGGCAGGGCGGCGCGAAAGCACGGCCTACGCGGGCACCCGCCGCGTCTCCCGGATCGCGATCACCGCGGCGAGGCTGATCAGGGCCGTCAGCACCATGTAGGCCGACACCGACAGCGACGTGCCGGTGGAGGTCTGCAGCGCGGTGGCGACCAGCGGCGCGAACCCGCCGCCGAGCACCGCGCCGACGGCGTAGGAGAACGAGGCGCCGCTGTAGCGGAAGCGCGGTTCGAACATCTCGGCGAACAGCGCCGACTGGGGTCCGTAGGACGCTCCGAGGCCGATCGTCAGGACGATGACGGCGAGCACCATCAGCGCCGTGGAGCGGGTGTCGATCAGCAGGAAGAACGGCACGGGCCACACGACGAGGAGCACCGATCCGACGAGGTAGACGGGCTTGCGGCCCACCCGGTCCGACCAGTTCGCGGAGACCATGATGCTGACCAGCCACGAGACGCTGCCGATGATGACCACCACCAGCATCGTCGTGCGGCTCACCTTGAGCACGGACGTGCCGTAGGAGAGCAGGTAGGCCAGGAACACGTAGCCGATGGCGGTGTTGGCGATGAAGCTGACCGAGGCCACCACCAGCTCGCGCGGCCGCTCGCGCAGGACGTCGATCATGGGGAGACGGGCGCGCACCTGCTCGGTCTTCAGCGCCCGGAACACCGGGCTCTCCTCGATCCGCAGGCGGATGAACAGCCCGACGCCGACGAGCACGATGCTGAACAGGAACGGCAGGCGCCAGCCCCAGCTCGCGAACTGCTCGTCGCTGATGGCGGCGCCGATGACGACGAACACCAGCTGGGCGAGGATCAGCCCGGCCGGCACCCCGATCTGCGAGTAGGCCCCGTACCGGCCACGCTGCCCGGCCGGTGCGTGCTCCACGGCCATGAGCGCCGCGCCGCCCCACTCACCGCCCGCGCTGAGGCCCTGCAGCAGGCGCAGCACGACCAGCAGGATCGGAGCGACGACACCGATGTGGGAGTACGTCGGCAGCAGCCCGACCCCGACCGTCGCGACCCCCATGAGCAGCAGCGACGAGATGAGCATGGCCTTGCGGCCGATCCGGTCGCCGAAGTGGCCCCAGAGGATCCCGCCGACCGGGCGGGCGAGGAACCCGACACCGAGCGTGGCGAACGAGGCCAGCGTGGCCGAGGCGGGCGTCAGCGTCGAGAAGAACTGCGAGCCGAAGATCAGCGCCGCGGCCGTGGAGTAGATGAAGTAGTCGTACCACTCGATCGTGGTGCCCACCGCGCTGGCGAGGGCCACCCGCCGCAGCTGGTCGGGGCGGGACTCCTCCTCCGCCGCGGCAACTGCGGGCGTCAGCTCAGAGTCCACCCGTACCCCCTTGTCATCGCTCACCTTGCGAGCAGCGACGGGGGCGTGTCAATGGTCCGTGAGCGACGCGATCAGCTCTCCGGCCGGTGCAGCACCGCGACGAGCACGGAGTGCAGGACCTCGGCGTCGGCGGGGTCGTGCAGGCGGCCCGTCCCCCCGCGCACGGCGTACCACTCGTCGGCCTCCTCGTAGCGGACGGTGACCCGGACCTCGCCGTCGTCGCTGCAGCCGGTGCGCAGCTCCAGGGCGCCGGTGATCACGCCGACGTCATCGGTCCAGACACCGCCCGGCGGCGCCGTGATGAGGGAGCTGTGCTCGGTGGGCATCGTCAGCACCTGTTCAACATGTCGAGGAGCGTGGAGCGTTCGGCAGACGTTACCGAAAGATCCCATTTCGACTTGGTGTCGATCCAGAGTGTCGCGTAAGTGCACCAGTACTCGGTGAGCTTGGGCTTCCACAGGTTCGGCGGCTGGTCACCCTTGGCCTGGTTGACGTTGTCGGTGACGGTGAGCAGCCCCGGGCCGTCCAGGTCGTTCGCGAACGCCTCGCGGCGGTCGTCGTCCCAGTCCGCGGCTCCGGAGCGCCACGCCTCCGCGAGCGGCACGACGTGGTCGATGTCGACGTCGGCCGGGTCCGTCCAGGTCGCGCCGTCGTAGGGCGAGTGCCAGACCCCGCTGACGATCTTGCACGGCGGCTTCACGACGACGTCCGTGCCGTCACGCTGCAGCACCAGGTCGCGCGTGTCGCAGCCGCCCTTGCCCTGCGTCGACCAGTGCGGGAACCGGTCGCGGGAGTAGCCACGCATCGACGCGGGCGCCCGCTCGACCAGCGCGTCGAGCTTGCTGTGCGCCTCCCCGGACCCCGAGGCGCCCGACCCCGGGTCAGACTCGGGGAGCGATGCGATGGCGGTGCAGCCGCCTGCGCCGATGACGAGCAGCAGCGCAGCGAGGAGCGCCACCAAGATCCGAACGATCTTTCCGAGCACGCCCCAGTAGCTCCCATCCCGGTTGCCGGCACGGGGCGAACCCACGGCCACGACATGACGATCATGCCAGCAGTCCGGTCCGGTCCGAGGGGGCCCCGGGGACCCCTGCGGGTTGCAGCAAAGCCACTTTGACGCAACCAGATGGCATGAAAGTGGCTTTGCTGCAACGGGGGTGCTGGGGGCCGCCGGGGGTTACCGGGCGCGACCAGCGGCTATCCCGTCGAACGGGTCGCTGCACCGGCGCAGCGGCTCCTGGCCCATGGCGGTGGCGATGAGGATGCTCCGGGCGGTGGCGGGTGTTCTGATCTGGCTCGTCGCGACGGTCCTGCTGATCGTCGCGCTCGTCCTGTGCCTCACGGTCCTTCTCCTGCCCGTCGGCCTGCTGGTGGGGCGGGTTGCGCTGCGCCTCTACCGCGTCGGGATCCGGCTGCTCCTCCCACGGCCCCGTGACCTCTCCCGGGGCCTCCGGAAGGAAGGGCGCAGGTGGCGGCGGAAGGTCCCGCTGCCCGGGCCGTCACGGAAGCGCTCGGGATGGGTGACGACGACGGCACGCAAGCTGGGGCGCTGACACGCCGCTCGCCGGCCCCCCGAGTTGCAGCAAAGCCACGTTCACGCAACCAGATGGCATGAACGTGGCTTTGCTGCAACTGGGGAGCGGCGGCTCAGTCCGCCAGGGCCGCCCGGATCAGTTCCACCGGGTGCTGGGCGCGGCGGGTGGTGCCGTGCGCGATCTGCTGGCGGCAGGACACCCCGGTGGCGGCCACCACCGTGTCGGCCGGCTCGGCGTGCACGGCCGGGAACAGGCGGTCGGCTCCGACCTGCATCGACACGTCGTAGTGCTCGGCCTCGAAGCCGAACGAGCCCGCCATCCCGCAGCACCCGGCGTCCAGCTCGACGACCTCGGCCCCGGGGATCCGCCGCAGCAGCGCCATCGTGGCGGCCGTGCCCACCTCGGCCTTCTGGTGGCAGTGCCCGTGGAAGAGGATGCGCCGGCCCGCGGGCCAGGCGTCCTCCCGCAGCGTCAGCGCCCCGCTGTCGATCGCCTCCACGAGCAGCTCGTCGACGAGCCGGGCGCGCCCGGCCACGTCGGTGACGCGGGCGTCGTCGCCGAGCAGCGCGCGGTGCTCGTCGCGCAGGGTCAGCAGGCAGGACGGCTCCACGCCCACGATCGGCCCGGACGTGCCACCGAGGGCGTCGAGCAGCCCGGACGCCTGGCGCTTGGCCTGGTCGAGCAGGCCCTTCGAGAACGCCGCGCGCCCACAGCAGCCGGAGTCCTCGAGCCGCACTTCCCAGCCGGCCCGCTCGAGCAGTTCGATGGCCGCGATCCCGACCGCGGGCTCGGTGAAGCTGGTGAACGAGTCGGCGAGAAACGTGAGCGGGCCCCGGCTCCCCGGTTCAGGAAAGCCACTTTGCTGCCCTGTAAGGGCCTGAAAGTGGCTTTCCTGAACTCCGGCGGGGCGTTTCCGGAACCAGCGCGGGAGGGTGGCGCGGGTGAACGTCGGGAG
>NZ_JAAXKY010000095.1 GCF_012911925.1 Pseudonocardia xinjiangensis
GGGCTGGACCGACCGTTCACTGCACCGCCGCTGCCTCGCCGCGTCGGGCGGAGCCTGCTCAGCCCTGGCGGAGCACGCCCTCGATCTCCAGGTTGATCTGCACCTTGTCCCCGACGACCACGCCGCCGCCGTCCATCGGGAGCTTGATGTCGACGCCGAAGTCGTTGCGGTCGATGGTGGTGCTGGCCGAGAAGCCGGCCCGGTAGCCGCCGTAGGCGTCGGGGCCGAAACCGTTGAGCTCGAGGGCGAGGGAGACCGGCCGCGTCACGCCCTTGATCGTGAGCTCACCGTCGACCACGAGGTCGTCACCCTTGGCGCGGGCGCCGGTGGAGCGGAAGGTCCACTGCGGGTGGTTCTCGACATCGAAGAAGTCGTTGGAGCGGATGTGGGTGTCTCGCTGCTCCTGGCCGGTGTCGATCGAGTCGGCCGCGATGGTGGCGTTCACCGTGGAGTCCGTGATGTTCTCGCGGGTCACAATCTCGCCCGAGAAGGTTGTGAAGCGACCGCGTACCTTGCTGACCATCATGTGGCGGACCGAGAAGGAGACGTCGGAATGCACCGGGTCGATCTCCCACGTGCCGGCGACGTAACCGGGGATCTGGACTGCGGTCGAGGACATGTCAACCTCCGTGAGTGTCTTGAACCCTCATTACTTGAGAGCTTTAGTAGTTTGAACAACGGCGAGGCCGATCTATTCCGGAGGTGTGGTGCCTGACACACGGTGGCTGGACGACGAGGAGCAGCGCGCGTGGCGCAGCTACCTCACCTCCTGTCGACTGGTCTTCGACCGGATCGAGCGGCAGCTCCAGCAGGATGCAGGGCTGCCGCACGCCTACTACGAGATCCTGGTGCGGCTCTCCGAAGCACCGGGGCACGCGATGCGGATGAGCAAGCTCGCCACCTCGGCGATGTCCTCGCGCAGCAGGCTCTCGCACGCCGTCGCGCGTCTCGAGGAGTCGGGCTGGGTGCGGCGCCGACCGTGCCCCGACGACCGGAGGGGAGCGGTCGCCGAGCTCACCGACGAGGGACTCGCCCACCTCGAGGCCATCGCCCCCGGCCACGTCGAGACCGTGCGCGGGGCGATGTTCGACGTGCTCAGTCCCGAGCAGCTCCGGGCGCTGCACGACATCAGCGACACCCTCGTGGCGAACCTGGCCGACGCGCCCGTCTGGCCGGCCTCGGAGGACCGCTACGACGACGCCGAGTAACGGTTCATGGGTGCCGGCTGTGCGCCGAGCGCGGTTGCGCTCCTAGAGTCGTTATATGGCTTCCCATGTCGATGTCGTGGTCCTCGGCGCTGGCCCTGGTGGATACGTCGCGGCGATCCGCGCGGCCCAGCTGGGCCGCAGCGTCGCGGTGGTGGAGGAGAAGTACTGGGGCGGGGTGTGCCTCAACGTCGGCTGCATCCCGTCGAAGGCATTGCTGCGCAACGCGGAGCTGGCGCACCTGGTGACGAAGGAGGCCAAGACCTTCGGCATCTCGGGGGACGTGAGCCTCGACTACGGGGTCGCGTTCGACCGCAGCCGCAAGGTGGCCGACGGCCGGGTCAAGGGCGTCCACTACCTGATGAAGAAGAACAAGATCCGGGAGATCGACGGCCGGGGCAAGTTCGTCGACGCCTCCACGATCGAGGTCGCGCTCGCCGACGGCGGCTCCGAGACGCTCACGTTCGACGACGTCATCATCGCCACCGGAGCGACCACCCGGCTGCTGCCGGGCACGTCGCTGTCCGAGCGCGTCGTCACCTACGAGGAGCAGATCCTCACCCGTGAGCTGCCCCGCAGCATCATCATCGCCGGGGCGGGTGCGATCGGCGTCGAGTTCGCCTACGTGATGAGCAACTACGGCGTGCAGGTCACGATCGTCGAGTTCCTGGACCGGCTGCTCCCGCTCGAGGACGTCGACGTCTCCAAGGAGCTGGCCAAGCGCTTCCGCAAGTACGGCGTCGAGGTGCTGACCTCCACCCGGGTCGAGTCGATCGACGACTCGGGCGACCAGGTCACGGTCACCGTCTCCCAGAACGGGGAGACCAAGGAGCTCACGGCCGACAAGGTCATGCAGGCGATCGGGTTCGCGCCCCGGACCGAGGGCTACGGCCTGGAGAACACCGGCGTGGAGCTCACCGAACGCGGCGCCATCGCGATCGACGACTTCATGCGGACGAACGTGCCCCACGTCTACGCGATCGGTGACGTCACGGCGAAGCTCATGCTCGCGCACGTCGGCGAGGCGCAGGGCGTGGTGGCGGCGGAGACCATCGCCGGCGTCGAGACCCAGGAGCTGGAGTACGTGATGATGCCGCGGGCGACGTTCTGCAACCCGCAGGTGGCGAGCTTCGGCTACACCGAAGCCCAGGCCCGCGAGCTGGCGGACGAGAAGGGGTGGAAGGTCCGGGTCGCCCAGTTCCCGTTCACGGCCAACGGCAAGGCGCAGGGGCTCGGGGAGCCGGGCGGGTTCGTCAAGCTCGTCGCGGACGAGACCTACGGCGAGCTGCTCGGCGGCCACCTCATCGGCCCGGAGGTCACGGAGCTGCTGCCCGAGCTGACCCTGGCGCAGAAGTGGGACCTCACCGCGTTCGAGCTCGCCCGCAACGTGCACGCGCACCCCACCCTGAGCGAGGCGCTCCAGGAGGCGTTCCACGGCCTCACCGGGCACATGATCAATCTGTGAGCCCGGCGTCCCGGGCGGCCAGCCACCGCTCGATGCCCATGCGGCCGTCCGGGACGAACGGCCAGCGCCGCGGCTCGGCCAGGCATGCGCGCAGCTCGTCGAGCGTCACCCAGCCGCCCCACACGATCTCCTCGGGCTGGTGGCGCAGCGGGCCGTCCCAGCGCACCTCGTAGGTGAACACGTGGTACCGCAGCCCGGAGCCGACGTAGGCGAACGGCTCGTGGGGCATCGGGGTGACGCCGTCGACACCGAGCTCCTCGGCCAGCTCGCGGGCCGCGCCGGCTGCCGGGGTCTCGCCCGGCCCGATCACCCCGCCCGCCCAGCAGTCGTACATGCCCGGGAAGATCAGCTTGTCCGGGGACCGCCGGTGCAGGTAGACCCGGTCGCCGTCGGTACTGCGCACGAGCACTCCGGTGGCGCCGTGCCACAGCCCGTCCCGGTAGACCACACCACGGGGAGCCACCCCGACCACCGATCCGGCCGCGTCGTACACGGCCACCGGCTCCTCCTCCGCGGGGATGCCAGCGTGCATGCGTCCATCATCCTCCGGCCGCGGTTAGGCTCGACCCATGACAGCGCACGTCGAGGGTCGTCCGTGACGGCCCGCCGGATCATGGGCACCGAGATCGAGTACGGGATCTCGGTGCCGGGCGACCCCACCGCCAACCCGGTGATCACCTCAACGCAGGTGGTGCTGGCCTACGCCGCGGCCGCGGACATCCCACGTTCCCGCCGGGCCCGGTGGGACTACGAGGTGGAGTCGCCGCTGCGTGACGCGCGCGGGTTCGACCTGTCCGCGCCCACCACGCACAGCCCAGGCGAGTCCGAGCTCGACGACCTCGGCGCCGCCAACGTCATCCTCACCAACGGCGCCCGGCTCTACGTCGACCACGCCCACCCGGAGTTCTCCACCCCCGAGGTCACCACGCCTCGTGACGTGGTCATCTGGGACAAGGCGGGGGAGCGGGTGATGGAGGAGGCCGCGATGCGCGCGGCCACCGTCCCCGGCGCGCCGCGGATCCAGCTCTACAAGAACAACGTCGACAACAAGGGCGCCAGCTACGGCTCCCACGAGAACTACCTGATGGCGCGCAGCACCACCTTCCCGTCGATCGTCGCCGGCCTCACGCCGTTCTTCGTGACGCGCCAGGTCGTGTGCGGCGCGGGCCGCGTGGGGATCGGTGCGTCGGGCGACGAGGCGGGCTACCAGCTCGCCCAGCGCAGCGACTACATCGAGGTGGAGGTCGGGCTCGAGACCACGCTCAAGCGGGGGATCATCAACACCCGCGACGAGCCGCACGCCGACGCCGACAAGTACCGCCGCCTGCACGTCATCATCGGCGACGCCAACATGAGCGAGTACTCCACACTGCTCAAGGTCGGCACCGCGGCGCTGGTCCTCGACATGATCGAGAAGGGGGTCCGGTTCGACGAGCTGCGGCTCTCCGAGCCCGTGCGCTCCGTGCACCGCATCAGCCACGACCCGTCGCTCAAGACGTTGGTCGACCTGGCCGACGGCCGGAAGATGACCGGCGTCGACGTCCAACGCGCCTACTTCGAGAAGGCGCAGAAACACGTCGAGAACACGATGGGCGCCGACGTCGACGACGCCACCGCCGAGGTGCTGCAGCTGTGGGGCGAGGTGCTCGACGCGCTGGCCCGTGACCCCATGGAGTGCGCCGACCGTCTCGACTGGCCGGCCAAGCTGCGCCTGCTGGAGGGCTACCGCGAACGCGACGGACTGGCGTGGAACTCCGGCCGGCTGCAGCTGGTGGACCTGCAGTACACCGACGTCCGGATGGCGAAGGGGCTGTACAACCGGCTCGCCGCGCGCGGGTCGATGAAGCGGCTGGTCACCGAGGAGCAGGTCGTCGCCGCCATGCACGAGCCGCCCGACGACACCCGCGCCTACTTCCGGGGCCGCTGTCTCGAGCGGTACCCGGCCGAGGTGGCCGCCGCCTCGTGGGACTCGGTCATCTTCGATCTCGGCCGAGAGTCCCTCGTGCGGATCCCCACCCTCGAACCGCTGCGGGGAACCCGCCGCCACGTCGGTGAGTTGATCGACAACTCCCGTACCGCAGAGGAGCTCGTCGAAGCGCTGACCCGGGGCTGAATGGCGACGCGCCCATCCGCATAGCTCTGATCGCGGGCGTGTCGCCGATCGGCTGGGTAATGTTCAGATACCGGACCCCGGTACGCCGCTGACCGCGTCGTCCCGGGCAGGCGCGAAGAGGAGACACCATGTCGCAGGAACAGACCAAGCGTCAGGGCGGTGGTGGCGGGGACGACGAGGACGGCGGCGACGCCGCGGCGGCCGGCCAGGAGCGTCGTGAGAAGCTCGGCGAGGATGTCGACACGATCCTCGACGAGATCGACGACGTTCTCGAGGAGAACGCCGAGGACTTCGTCCGGGCCTACGTCCAGAAGGGCGGCCAGTAGCCGCTCGCCCGCACCGTCAGCATCAGCACGAGCACCTGCACCCGCACGACGAGAGGCACTCACCTGACCATGGAGCCCCGGCTGCCGGTCGCCCCTTCGGGACCGGGCGCGTACCTTGCGCCCGGCCCGTCGTCATTCACCGACTTCGTCACGGCCAATGCACCGCACCTGCTGCCCGGCCGGATGCCCGAGGGCCTCGCGCCCGGGGCCGCCGGGGCAGGTCTCGGGGTGCCGCACGGCACCACGATCGTGGCGCTCACCTTCTCGGACGGGGTGATCATCGCCGGTGACCGCCGCGCCACGGCAGGCAACGTCATCGCGCAGCGCGACATCGAGAAGGTGTTCATCACCGACTCGCACTCGTCGATCGGGATCGCGGGCTCGGCGGGCATCGCCCTGCAGATGGTCCGGCTGTTCACGGTCGAGCTCGAGCACTACGACAAGATCGAGGGCGTCCCGCTCTCGCTGGACGGCAAGGCCAACAAGCTCGCGAGCATGATCCAGCAGAACCTCGGCGCGGCTCTGCAGGGCTTCGTCGTCGTGCCGCTGTTCGTCGGGTACGACATGGACGCCGCCGACCCGGCGAAGGCCGGTCGCATCATCACCTACGACGCCACCGGCGGGCGCTATGACGAGCTGCTCGGCTACCACTCCGTGGGGTCGGGCTCGGTGTTCGCGAAGTCGTCGCTGAAGAAGCTCTACGACCCGCAGGCCGACCTGGCCGGGGCCGTGCGCACGGCCGTCGAGGCGCTCTACGACGCCGCCGACGACGACACCGCCACCGGTGGGCCGGACCTGGTCCGCAAGATCTACCCGGTGGTCGTCAGCATCACCGCGGAGGAGGGGGCGGTCCGCCGCTCCGAGGAGGAGATGGAGGCGGTCGTCCGGGCGGTCATCGCCGGTCGTACCGAAAGACCCGGCGGATAGCTCACCGGACATGCCTGCCGTGCTCCCCACCCCTGCGACGCCTTTGGAGTCCGCCCCGTGACGATGCCGTTCTACTCCTCCGTCGACCAGCTGCTGCGCGACCGCTCCGAGCTGGCGCGCAAGGGCATCGCCCGCGGCCGCAGCGTCGTCGTGCTCACCTACACCGGTGGCGTGCTGTTCGTCGCCGAGAACCGCTCCAGCGAGAACCGGCCGAGCGCGCTGCGCAAGGTCTCGGAGATCTACGACCGCATCGGCTTCGCCGCGGTCGGGCGCTACAACGAATTCGAGACGTTGCGTAACGCCGGAATCCGGATGGCCGACGTGCGTGGCTACTCCTACGACCGCCGCGACGTCACCGGCCGGATGCTCGCCAACTTCTACGCCCAGGTGCTGGGCACCTCGTTCGTCGAGCAGCAGAAGCCCTACGAGGTGGAGCTGTGCCTCGCCGCGGTCGGCGACACCCCGGACTCCGACGAGCTCTACCGGATCACCTACGACGGCTCGATCACCGACGAGCCGCAGTTCGTGGTGATGGGCGGCACCACCGACCCGATCAGCGCCAAGCTCAAGGAGACCTACCGGTCGGGGCTGGAGCTGGGGGAGGCCATCGGGATCGCCGTGGAGGGCCTGCAGGCCGCCGCCGCCCCCGGTTCGCCCCCCGCGTCAGGCAACGGGGGAGCGCAGGCGGCCAGGGTGCTCGGAGCGAGTGCGCTGGAGGTCGCGGTGCTCGACCGCACGCGCCCGCGTCGCACGTTCCGGCGGATCACCGGGCAAGTCCTGCGTGACCTGCTGCCCGAGGCGAACCGCGCCGTCGACGCCCCGCCGGCGCCCACGGTGGCCGGCGGCGACGACCTGCCCGCGGCCAGCGGTGCCGTCGACGGCGAGGAGAGCCAGGGCGACGGACCGTCGTCCAACGGCTCCTGACCCTGCCGAGCAGCACGCTGTGAGCAGCCCGGGCCTGCGCCCTTGACCTGAACCCGGGTCGAGGTCGCAGGCTTGGCGCATGAGTATCGAGCTGAACCACACCATCGTCGCCGCCCGGGACAAGAACGCGGAGGCGCGTTTCGTGGCCGATGTGCTCGGCCTGCCCGGCCCGACGCCGTTCGGGCCGTTCGCCGTGGTGGAGCTGCACAACGGCGTGAGCCTCGACTTCATGGACACTGCCGAGGTGGCCTCGCAGCACTACGCGTTCCTGATCAGCGAGGACGAGTTCGACGCCGTCGCCGCCAGGCTGCGCGAGCGCGGGGTGTCCACCTACGGTGACCCGTTGCACCGGGAGTCGGGGCACAACACCAACGACGGCGGCCGGGGCATGTACTTCTCCTCGCCCGATGGCCACAACCTCGAGGTGCTCACGCGGCCCTACGGCAGCGGCGCGCAGTAACGGTGTTGTGCCCGGGGGGAGCACCATGACCTGATGGGCAGCTCCCCCCTCTCCACGGATGCGCGGCAGCGGCGCAGCTCCGAGATGCGCGCGTTCCTCCGGTCGCGCCGAGCCCGGGTGACGCCCGCCGACGTGGGCATGCCGTCGGGCGAGGGTCGCCGTACGCCCGGGCTGCGGCGGGAGGAGGTGGCGGTGCTCGCCGGCGTAGGGGTGTCCTGGTACACCTGGCTCGAGCAGGGACGCGACATCAATGTCTCCGCCGACGTCCTGGACGCCGTGGCCAGGGTGCTGCGCCTGGAGGCCGCCGAGCGCGAGCACCTGTACCTCCTCGCCGGGCTCAACCCGCCGCAGGCGGCGCCGTCCGACGGCCGGGTCCCCGATGCCGTGCGGCGGCTGCTGGAGGGCTGGCTGCCGCGGCCGGCGTACGTCATCGACCGGCACTGGAACGTACTGGCGGTCAACCGCGCGGCGGAGCTCGTGTTCCAGTGCACCGAGTTCGACCACAACTGCCTGGTCAGCTTCTTCACCAACGCCCGCTACCGGGCGGCCGTCGTGGACTGGCACGACGCGGCCCGGGCGATGGTCGGCCTGTTCCGGACCGACGCCGCCCGTTACCCGGCCGATCCGGAGTTCGGCCGCCTGGCCGCGGACATGTGCGCGGCGAGCCCCGCCTTCGCCGAGATCTGGGCGGAACTGCCCGTGGGTGGTCCCACCCACGGCACCAAGGCCCTGGAGATCCCCGGCCTGGGGAGGCTGACCTTCGAGGCCACCGTCCTGCCGCTGCCCGAACTGCCCGGCCACCGCCTGTCGCTGCACACCCCCGCACCCGGGACGGGAACGCAGGCCCTGCTGGAGCGCTTGGTGGTGGTGTCGGACCCAGGTTCGGCCGACACTGCTGCGTAGGCCCGCGCCGCTCGACGATCGTCGGCATGCAGCGATTCACGAACAAGACGGTCCTGATCACCGGCGGCACCAGCGGCATCGGGTTCGCGACGGCGCGCAGGTTTCTCGACGAGGGCGCCTACGTCGTCATCACCGGGCGCGACCAGTCCCGCCTCGACACCGCGGCAGAACGCCTGGGCTCGGGGCGGGTCCTGCCCGTTTGCGCGGACGTCAGCGTCGACGCCGACCTCGATCTGCTCGTGCGGCGCGTCGAGACCTGGCGCGGTGCCCTCGACGTGGTCTTCGCCAATGCCGGAGTGGCGGACTTCCGGCCGGAGCTCACCCCGGCAGATGTCGACCACACCGTCGGAATCAACTTCGTGGGGGTGTTCTTCACGATCCAGAAAGCGCTGCCGCTGATGGGCGAGGGAGGCGCTGTCGTCATCAACGCCTCGTGGACCGCGCACCGCGGCCTCCCGGTGGCGGCGATCTACGCCGCCAGCAAGGCCGCCGTGCACAGTCTCGCCCGCACGCTCGGCACCGGCCTCGCGGCGCGTGGCATCCGCGTCAACTCCGTCAGCCCCGGCTACATCGAGACCGAGATGTACCGCTCCGCCATCGACCCCGACACGGAGACCCGCATCACGGCGGAGGTGCCGCTCGGCTCGCTCGGTCACCCCGACGACGTCGCCGCTGCCGTCGCCTTCCTGGCCTCGGACGACGCGTCGTACATCACCGGTCAGGACCTCGTCATCGACGGCGGTCTCGTGGGAGCGGCGCCGCTCGGGCTGCGCCTGTGACAGCCGTACGCCGGCCGCAGTGGGCGCGTCGACTCAGCCGACGAAGGGGCGGTCGCGCCCGGTCCACCGGTCCTCGTGGCGCCGGTAGACGGGGATGGCGTCCTTCGCGACGCGAAACCGGTACCGCCCGGCCTCCTCGACGACCTCGCCGTCGGTGGCGAGCATCCCGGGCACCGTGAGCTCCACCTCCAGCTCCGCCACCTCGCGCTGGTGGTACACCCGGCTGTGCCCGAGCGCACCGAGCAGCAGCGCGGCGATGGCCCGCAGCCGGGAGAACCGCACGTCGGCGCGCAGCCAGCGCACGTCCAGCAGCCCGGAGTCGAGCGAGGGGCGCCACGCCGGCACCGCGCCACGCGGGTGGTAGGGCCCGTTGCCGACGAACAGGAACCAGACCGACGTCCAACGGCCGTCGATCCTGATCTCGACGGGCTCGGCGCGGTGCAGCACCACCACGAGCGCCGCGGCGAAGGCGGGCCACTTGCCCCACCGCGGCTGCCACTTCTCCCGCAGCCGGACGAGGTCGGGGTAGGAGCCGAGGCTCGCGGTGTTGATGAAGCAGCGCAGCCGCTCGATCTGCTCGCCGTCCGGGTCGGCACCGGCGTCGGGGAGCACGTCGATCAGGCCGAGGTCGACGGCGACGGCCTCGCCCGCGCCGGTGGCGTCCACGGCCTCCTGCATGTCGTAGATGCCCACGTCGCGGGCGAAGTGGTTGAGCGTGCCGGCGGGCACCACCACGAGGGGCAGGCGGCGGCGCCCGGCCACCGCGGCCGCGGCGGCCACCGTGCCGTCACCGCCGGCCACACCGATCGCGCGTACCCAGTCCTCCCGCTCGGCCACGGCGGCGTCGAGCTGCTCGTCGAGGTCGCGGTCCGGGTCCGCGCGCAGCACCACGGCCTTCGGGAGCGCCGTCTCCAGCTCGTTCGCCGGGTCGTACTCCTGGTCGCCGGAACGCTGGTTGGACACGATCACCAGCCCCTCGCCGCGGGGGAGCTCGGGCACCGTGTCGAGTGGACGGGCCCTCGCCTCGTCGGTGCTGCGCACCGGCCACCAGCGGCGGGTGGCCAGCGCGACGCCGGTGCCGACGGCCGCGCCGGCGAGCACGTCCGAGCCCCAGTGCACGCCCACGTGCACCCGGGAGTAGGCCACCGACGCCGCCAGCGGGGCCATGACGAGCCCGAGGCGCGGGCTCTCCAGCGCAACGGCGGTGGCGAAGGCCGCGGCCGACGCCGCGTGCCCCGACGGGAACGACGACGAGGTCGGCGGGTTGTCGATGGTCTGGTAGGCGGGCAGCTCCGCCGCCGCCGGACGCCTGCGGGGCAGCACCGGCTTGAGCAACGCGTTCGCCGTGCCGCTCGCCCCCGCGATGGCGAGCAGGCCCCGGGCCGCGGCCTTGCGGCTCGCGCCCCGGCGCGACGCCAGTAGCGCGGCGATCGCGAACCACAGCAGGCTGTGGTTGGCGGCGGTCGACACGCTCTTCATCGCCGTGTCGAGCGGTGACGGAGGCATCGAGGAGATCGCCCGTGAGATGGCGCGATCGGCATCGTTCACCTCGTCGGCGGCCCGCCGAAACCAGGAAATCACGGGCCGACACTACGCAGGCGATCGTCCATCCGCCGGACGCCCCGCCGCCGGGTGGAACGGAGCCGGGCGGCCCGTCGAACACCCCCCAACGCTCGGCGGGCCGCCTGCGGAGCAACGCTAATGGCGCAGCGTCAGCGCAGCATCGGTAGAACTACCCGGACGACCCACCCGAACCGGTCGGTCACAGCCATGACATGAGGGGGGTCTCTCCGCCTACGCTGAGGGGATGCAGCGGCGGATCTACGGTGTGGAGACTGAGTTCGGGGTCACCTGCACCTTTCACGGACAGCGGCGCCTCTCGCCCGACGAGGTGGCTCGCTACCTGTTCCGCCGGGTCGTGTCGTGGGGGCGCTCGTCGAACGTCTTCCTGCGCAACGGTGCCCGGCTCTACCTCGACGTGGGGAGCCACCCGGAGTACGCCACCGCCGAGTGCGACTCGCTCACCCAGCTCGTCGCCCACGACAAGGCCGGTGAGCGGATCCTCGAGGACCTTCTCGTCGACGCCGAGCGCCGGCTCGTCGACGAGGGCATCGGCGGCGACATCTACCTGTTCAAGAACAACACCGACTCGGCGGGCAACTCCTACGGGTGCCACGAGAACTACCTGGTCGCCCGGGCCGGGGAGTTCTCCCGCATCGCCGACGTGCTGCTGCCCTTCCTGGTCACCCGCCAGCTGATCTGCGGTGCCGGCAAGGTGCTGCAGACCCCACGCGGCGCCGTGTACTGCCTGTCGCAGCGCGCCGAGCACATCTGGGAGGGCGTGTCCTCGGCGACCACGCGCTCGCGCCCGATCATCAACACCCGCGACGAGCCCCACGCCGACGCCGAGCGCTACCGCAGGCTGCACGTGATCGTCGGCGACTCCAACATGTCCGAGGTCACCACCCTGCTCAAGGTGGGGTCGGCCACCCTCGTGCTGGAGATGATCGAGGCCGGGGTCCAGTTCCGGGACTTCACGCTCGACAACCCGATCCGCGCGATCCGCGAGATCAGCCACGACCTGACCGGCAGGCGCACGGTGCGGCTCGCCGGCGGGCGGGAGGCGAGCGCGCTCGACATCCAGCGCGAGTACTACAGCCGCGCCGTCGAGCACGTCGCCACCCGCGGCACCGAGGACCCGACGATGCAGCGGGTGCTCGACCTGTGGGGCCGCACGCTGGACGCCGTCGAGTCGCAGAACCTGTCGCTCATCGACCGCGAGATCGACTGGGCGATCAAGCACCGCCTGGTGGAGCGCTACCGCGAGCGCAACGACATGGACCTCGCCAACCCGCGCATCGCCCAGCTGGATCTCGCCTACCACGACATCCGGCGCGGCCGCGGGCTGTTCGACCTGCTCCAGCGCAAGGGCATGGTCGACCGGGTCACCGACGACGGTGAGATCGAGGCCGCGAAGGACACCCCGCCGCAGACCACGCGGGCCAAGCTGCGCGGTGACTTCATCGCCGCCGCCCAGGCCGCCGGGCGCGACTTCACCGTCGACTGGGTGCACCTCAAGCTCAACGACCAGGCGCAGCGCACCGTGCTGTGCAAGGACCCCTTCCGGTCGGTCGACGAGCGCGTGGACCGGCTGATCGCCTCGCTGTAGTCCCGAGGGCTGCTGGTCCCGGCGTTACTGCTCGCCGAACATCTTGGCGCGCAGCTGGGCCAGCTCGTCCTGCACGATCGGGGAGGTCACGCTCTCGTCGTTGCGTCCGGGCTCGATGCCGAACGCCCGCAGCAGCGCGGTGGCCGGCACCGCCGGGTCACCCGCCTCGCCGAGCACGGGGTGCAGGCCCTGGTCGGCGAGGTGGTGGAACACGAGGTTGACCACGGTCCACGGGTTGAACGTCTCGACACTGCGGTCTGCATCGACACTGTCGTTCACGGTGCCTCTTCCGGTCCGTTGGTGGTCCGCCGAGCGTGGGCTCGGGCGGGTTGCCCGGTCAAGGGCCCGGGTGTCGCAAGCTGAGACACCCGACCAGGTTGCGCCGGTCGCCCACGGCGGGAGCGTCACCGGCCGTACGATGCCGACGTGTCCTCTGCGCGGGCCGAGCGTCTGGTGAACCTCGTGCTCTGCCTGTTGTCCACCCGCCAGTTCCTGCCTGCCGAGCGGATCCGCCAGATCGTGCCCGGCTACGCCGACGCGCGCGGCGACGACGCGTTCTTCCGCATGTTCGAGCGCGACAAGAACGAGCTGCGCGAGCTGGGCGTGCCGCTGGAGACCGGCCGCCTCTCGAGCTTCGACACCGTCGACGGCTATCGCATCGCGCGTCAGGACTACGAGCTCGGCGACATCGACCTGGAGCCCGACGAGGCAGCCGCCGTCGCGCTCGCGGCCCGGCTGTGGGATTCCCCCGACCTCGCGGCACCCGCCCACAGCGCGCTGGTCAAGCTGCGTGCCGCCGGGGTCGAGGTCGACGAGGACCAGGGCCGCGTGCAGCCCCGGGTGCGCACCACCGAGCCGGCGTTCGGGCCGCTGCTGGCCGCCGTGCGTTCCGGGCGCGTGGTCATGTTCCAGCACCGTCGCGGTGGTCCGGGCGGGCCCCTGCAGCGCCGCATCGTGGAGCCGTGGGGCGTGGTGTCCTGGCGGGGGCGGTGGTACCTCGTGGGCCACGACCGCGACCGCAACGCGCCACGCTCGTTCCGGGTGTCGCGGATCAGTGAGTCCGTCACAGCCATCGGTCCGGCCGGTGCCGTCGCGGTGCCCGCCGACATCGACCTCATGGCGATGGTGCGCCACAACGTCGACCCGCCCGCGGTCAGCGGCACCGCCAGGGTGTGGGTGGCCGACGGCAGGGCACACGGGCTGCGCAGGCTGGCGAGGGTGATCGGGCCGCGCTCCCACGGCGGCCGGGCGGGCGACGAGCTGGAGCTCGACCTGCGCAGCGTCGACACCGTCGCCCGCTGGCTCGCGGGCCACGGTCCCGACGTCGTGGTGCTCGCCCCGGAGAGCCTCGCGGAGGCGGTCCGCGGCAACTGGGCGGCCGCGGCGGCGGCCCACTCGCGCACCGACGCCCCCGGCGGGGCCGTGCTGGGGCCCGCCGGTCGCACGCGGCGACCGGACCGGGCCGGGACGGTGCGGTGAGCACCGGCGGGGTCACCGAGCGGCTGCCGCGGCTGCTGTCGCTCGTGCCCTACCTGCTGGCGCGGCCGGGGGTCCCGGTCGCCGAGGTCGCCGCCGACTTCGGCGTCACCGAACGGCAGCTGCGCCGCGACCTCGAACTGCTCTGGATGTGCGGTCTCCCCGGCTACGGCCCGGGCGACCTGGTGGACCTGTCGTTCGCGGGCGACACCGTCACCGTCACCCACGACGCCGGGATGCGGCGCCCGCTGCGGCTCACCACCGCCGAGGCCACGGCCCTGCTCGTCGCGCTGCGCACGCTGGCCGAGATGCCCGGCATGGTCGACACGGCGGCCGTGCAGCGGGCCACCGCGAAGATCGAGCGGGCCGTCGGCGACGCGGGGCACGTCGGCGTGGCGGTCGACCTGCCGCACGAGGAGGCGGCCACCACCGCGGCCGTCCGCGAGGCACTGGCCGCAGGCCGCGCGCTGCGCATCGTCTACTACACCGCCGGACGCGACGCGGTGTCGCAGCGCACCATCGACCCGATGCGGCTGCTGGTCGTGGAGGGCCGCGGCTACCTGGAGGCGTGGTGCCGCCGCGCGGAGGCGGTCCGGATGTTCCGGCTGGACCGGGTGGAGGAGGTCGAGGAGCTCGACGAGCCGGCGGCACCGCCGCCCGACGCCGAGCCCGCCGACGTGTCCGAGGGCCTGTTCCGCCCGAGCGCGGAGCACCGGTCGGCCGTGCTGCTGCTCGAGCCCGAGGCCCGGTGGGTGGCCGAGTACTACCCCGTCGACGACGTCGTGGAGCTCGACGACGGCCGGGCCAGGGTGCTGCTGCGCTACGCCGACCCGGCGTGGCTGGTGCGGCTGGTGCTGGGGCTCGGCGGTGGCGCGCGGCTGCTGGAGCCGCCGGAGCTGGTCGACGCCGTGGCAGCCCGGGCCCGGGAAGCGCTGGCCGCCGCGACGGGCCGGCACGTGGACGAGGACGGGACGACGAACGGTGACTGACATGCTGCCCGCACTGGTGACGGTCGCGGCCGGTCTCGTGGTGCTGGTGCTCGTGGTGCTGCTGGCGCTGCGGCCGGTGCGACGGCTGCGGCGCGCGAGCACCGCGCTCCGTGACGACACGAGTGCGCGGATGGCGGTTCTGGAGGACTTGGTGAACGCGCGGCAACACCGTCACGAATGAGTGACGACCACTGCGTACGACACGGGCCGCGCCCGGATCGGGCGTTCCGGGCGGCGTAGACTCCCCCTCACGTGTCCACGGCGGAAGGACGAGAATCATGCCGAGCCTCGGCGGCTGGGAGTTCGTGATCCTCATCGGGATCTTGGTGCTGTTGTTCGGTGCGAAACGACTGCCGGACATGGCCCGGTCCATCGGACAGTCCGCCCGCGTGTTCAAGGGTGAGATGAAGGGCATGAAGGGCGACGACGCGCCGGCCGGCGACGCCACCACCACGACCGAGAAGCCCGCCGCAGCGCCTGCGCCGCCCGCGGCCCTTCCCACGGCGCAGCCGGCGCCGCAGACCACGCCGGTGCAGGCCACGCCGGTGCAGGCCACGCCGGTCCAGGACACCCGGTCGGAGAGCGCCCGCGCCACCCAGCCGGGCCCCACCACCACCGGGCAGTAGCCCCAGCACGGTGGCCAGAATCTCCTTGCGGCGCAGAAGGCCGAAGAACCCCGACGGCACGATGACGCTCGTCGAGCACCTCTACGAGCTGCGCAACCGCCTCGCCATCGCCCTCGTGGCCATCGCGATCACCACGATCGTCGGCTACATCTGGTACGGCATGAGCTTCTTCGGTCTGCCCAGCCTCGGTGACCTGCTCAAGGAGCCCTACTGCGCCATCCCCGCCACCTCGCGCGGCCAGTTCAGCGCCGACCCCAACGCCTGCACGCTGCTGGCCACGGGTCCGTTCGACCAGTTCAACCTGCGGCTCAAGGTTGCGATGACCGCGGGCATCGTGCTGGCCTGCCCGGTGTGGCTGTACCAGCTGTGGGGGTTCATCACCCCCGGTCTCTACGCGAAGGAGCGGCGCTACGCGCTGAGCTTCGTCTCCGTGGCCGCGGTGCTGTTCGTGTTCGGGGCGGTGCTGGCCTTCTTCGTGGTCACCCAGGGCCTGAGCTTCCTGCTCAGCATCGGCGACGAGGTCCAGACCACCGCGCTCACCGGTGAGTACTACTTCGGATTCATCATCGCGCTGCTGCTGATCTTCGGGGTGAGTTTCGAGATCCCGCTTCTCGTGGTGATGCTCAATCTCGCCGGCGTGATCTCCTACGCCAAGCTCAAGGAGTGGCGCCGGGGACTGATCTTCGCCCTCTTCGTGTTCGCTGCGATCGCGACTCCGGGCCAGGACCCCATTTCGATGCTCGCGCTCGCGCTCGCCCTCGTGCTGCTCTTCGAGATCGCCATCCAGATCACGAGGCTCAACGACAAGCGCCGGGCCGCCCGCCGGGCCGCCGAGGGCTGGGACAGCTGGGATCCCGACGCCCCCAGCCCGATCGACACCACACCCAGCTCGCTCGACATCACCCCGAGCACGATCCCCGAGCCCAGCCCGATCGAGCGTCCGGGCCCGGTCGAGGTGTCACCGGCGTCCGAGGCCGCCCGCCGGGTGGAGGACGCCACCTGAGCCGGCCGGTGCGCCCCTAGGGAGTGTCTGACGGATCTTGGTCCGGGTTCGGGGCAGGATGCCGGTCGTGGGTGATCGTCAGGTGCTCTCGGATGAGGCGTGGGCGTGGCTGGAGCCGTTGCTACCAGACCGGGCACCTCGGCGGGGTGGGCGGTGGCGTGATCACCGGCAGGTGATCGAGGCGATCGCGTGGAAGTACCGCACCGGGGCGGCGTGGCCGGAGATCCCCGTCGAGCGGTTCGGGCCCTGGCAGACCGCCTACGAGCGGCTCAACCGGTGGAGCGTGGATGGCACCTGGGCGCGGGTGCTGGGCGCGGCCCACGCTGATGCCGATGCCCGCGGTGAGCTGGACTGGCTGGTTGCTGCGGACTCCTCACTGGTGCGGGTGCACCAGCATGGTGCGGCGGCCCGCCGCATCGGTGGCAACGCAGCCACCGCCGTCGGACCCGAACCGCCTCCCCCCGACCGCACAGGGGGCTGGGTCGAATCACAAGAATTCCGGTCCTGATCACCAGGTCGGGGCGGTTCACGCGGTCGTGGGCGAGCCGGCCGATCATGCGATCGGCCGCTCCCGGGGCGGGTTGACCACCAAGATCCACGCTCTTGTCGATGGGCGGGCCCGCCCGCTGGTGCTGCAACTGACCGCGGGCAACGTCAACGACACCACCCAGTTCCCGCAGCTCATGACCGGCCTGCGAGTGGCCCGGGCTGGTCGTGGGCGTCCCCGCACCCGCCCCGAGCACGTGCTGGCCGACAAGGGCTACAGCTCCCGGGCCAACCGGGAACTGCTGCGGCGGCGCAACATCTCCCACACCATCCCCGAACCCCGCGACCAGCAGGCCAACCGAGCACGCCGAGGCTCCCGCGGCGGCCGCCCGGTCGGGTTCGACAAGACACGTTACCGGCGCCGCAATGTCGTCGAGCGCGGCTTCTGCCAGCTCAAACACTGGCGCGGCCTGGCCACCCGTTACGACCGACACGCCCGCAACTACCTCGGCGCGCTCCAGCTCGCCGCTCTCCTCAGCTGGCTTCCATGATCGGGCAGACACTCCCTAGCGGCTGACCGCCTCGCGCCACACCATGGCCTGGTCGTTCTTGCCCTCGAGCAGCACCGCCGCCGGCTGCACGTGCAGCCGCCACGGGTCCAGCCGCAGGGCGGCGAAGCCCGGGGAGAGCGGGCCGTCCCAGCCGGGGATGATCGCCGGGTCGTAGCCGACGGGCTCCGGGGCGGACCGGAAGCGGTCCCACAGCTGGGTGCGCGTCTCGTCGTCGGTGTGCAGGCTGGCGCGGCACTGGGCGCTCGCGGTGTCGTGGGACGGGTCCCAGTAGGTCAGCGAGACGTAGGGGTGGGCGGCGAGGTGCGCCTGCTTGGTCGGCGTCGGACCGGTGGCGATCCAGCCCGTCAGGCGCTCCCCGTCCCACAGCCAGATCGGATGCAGCACGCGGGTCCAGGGCCTGCCCTGTGCGTCCACGGTGGCGGCGCTGGCCCAGACGATCCGATGGGCCATCTCGATGAAGGCGGGAGCGGCATCGGAGAGAGAGGAAGGCACGGGATGACCTTCTCACGAGGCGCATACCGCCCACTGTGAGCGGGCACGCCGGGTCGACCTTGCGCCGATGTGGAAACCTGGGCCGGTGGCCAGCAGCAATCCTGCTCCCGCGGAGGCCTACGCCGCCGCCAGGAGCCGAGCCGCACGTCCCCGACTTGCCGAGTTCGCGGGGAGTCTCCCCTTCGAGCTCGACGGCTTCCAGTACACGGCGTGTTCGGCCCTCGAGGACGGGCACGGCGTCCTCGTCTGTGCCCCGACCGGCGCGGGAAAGACCGTGGTCGGTGAGTTCGCCGTGCACCTGGCGCTCGCCCAGGGTCTCAAGTGCTTCTACACGACGCCGATCAAGGCGCTGTCGAACCAGAAGTTCGCCGACCTCGTGGAGCGCCACGGTGCCGACGCCGTGGGGCTGCTGACGGGCGACACCGTCGTCAACGGGGACGCGCAGGTGGTGGTGATGACCACCGAGGTCCTGCGCAACATGATCTACGCCGGGTCGCGGCAGCTCGAGCATCTGGGCTTCGTGGTGATGGACGAGGTGCACTACCTCGCCGACCGCTTCCGCGGGGCCGTCTGGGAGGAGGTGATCCTCCAGCTCCCCGAGCATGTCGCGCTGGTGAGCCTGTCGGCCACGGTCAGCAACGCCGAGGAGTTCGGCGACTGGTTGGTGACCGTGCGCGGCGACACCACGGTGGTCGTCGACGAACACCGGCCGGTACCGCTGTGGCAGCACATGATGGTCGGCAACCGGCTGCTGGACCTGTTCGCGGGCGAGGACAGCGCCGGTGAGCTGCAGGTCGACCCGGACCTCGTCCGGTACACGCGCGACCTCGACCGCCAGAGCGCCGTGTGGGACCGGGGCCGCGGGCGCGGCTCGCGCGGCGGCGGGAACGGCCGGTCCTCCACCCGCTTCCGGCCCCCGTCGCGTACCACCGTGATCGACCGGCTCGACCGCAACGGGCTCCTGCCCGCGATCACGTTCGTGTTCAGCCGGGCGGGCTGCGACGCCGCGGTCGGCCAGTGCGTGCGCTCGGGCCTGCGGCTCACCACCGAGGCCGAGGCCGTGGAGATCCGGCGCACGGTGGAGCGGCGGACCGTCGACCTCCCGCAGGGCGACCTCGCCGTCCTCGGGTACTGGGAGTGGCTCGAGGCGCTGGAGCGCGGGATAGCGGCGCACCACGCCGGGATGCTGCCCGCGTTCAAGGAGACCGTGGAGGAGCTGTTCGTCCGGGGCCTGGTCCGGGCGGTGTTCGCCACGGAGACCCTCGCCCTCGGGATCAACATGCCCGCCCGCACCGTGGTGCTCGAACGGCTGGTCAAGTTCAACGGCGAGTCGCACGCCGACCTGACCCCCGGCGAGTACACGCAGCTCACCGGCCGGGCCGGCCGCCGCGGTATCGACGTCGAGGGCCACGCGGTCGTCGTCTGGCAGCCGGGGGTCGACCCCGTGCAGGTCGCGGGGCTGGCCTCCACGCGCACCTACCCGCTGCGCAGCTCGTTCCGGCCCGGCTACAACATGGCCGTCAACCTCGTCGGACGGCTCGGCACGGACTCCGCCCGCGACCTGCTGGAGCAGTCGCTCGGGCAGTTCCAGGCCGACCGCTCGGTCGTCGGGCTGGCCCGGCGGATCGAGCGCAACACCGAGGCGCTGGCGGGATACGGCGAGTCGATGCAGTGCCATCTCGGCGACTTCGCCGAGTACGCCGGGCTGCGCCGCCAGGTGAGCGAGCGGGAGAAGGCACTGTCGCGCCAGGGCGTGGCCGACAGCCGGGAGGCCGCGGCCGACTCGCTGCGGTCACTGCGGGCCGGTGACGTCATCGCCGTGCCCGGCGGTCGCCGGGCCGGCCTGGCCGTGGTGCTCGACCCCGGTCTCAGCAACGGGGACGAGCCGCGCCCGCTCGTACTGAGCGAGGACCGGTGGGCGGGCCGGCTCTCGCCCGCCGACTTCCCGACCCCGGTGGAGCCCCTCGGGCGGATGCGGCTGCCCAAGCGGGTCGACCACCGGACGCCGAGCGTGCGCCGCGACCTCGCGTCGTCGCTGCGCAACACGGGGATCGTGGCTCCCACCGTGCAGCGTCGGCGCTCGCGAGGCGCGAGCGCCGACGACCCCGAGCTCGCGACGCTGCGCCGCGCCCTGCGTGTGCATCCCTGCCACGGCTGCGACGACCGCGAGGCGCACGCCCGGTGGGCCGACCGGTACGCCCGCCTGGAGCGGGAGACCGAGCAGCTGCAGCAGAAGGTGCGGGCCACCACCCACTCCCTCGCGAGGGCGTTCGACCGGATCCGCTCCCTGCTGGGGGAGCGCGGCTATCTCGACGGGGACGAGGTCACCGAGCACGGCGAGCGGCTGGCCCGGCTGTGGGGTGAGTCCGACCTGCTCACCGCGGAGTGCCTGCGCCACGGCACGTGGGACGGGTTGGAGCCCGCGGAGCTGGCGGCCGTCGTGTCGGCGCTGGTGTACGAGTCGCGCCGGGACAACGGCCAGATGCCCCAGGTGCCGTCGGGTGCCGTGGCCGAGGCGCTGGCGAACACGGTGCGGATCTGGGCGGAGCTGGAGGGCGACGAGCGCAGGCACCGCGTGGACCGCACCCGCGAGCCCGATCTCGGATTCGCCTGGCCGATCTACCGCTGGGCGCGTGGTGAGTCGCTGTCGGTCGTGCTCACCGCGGCGGAGCAGAACGGCGCCGAGCTCTCGGCGGGCGACTTCGTGCGCTGGTGCCGTCAGGTGCTCGACCTGCTCGACCAGATCGCCGGCGTCACCGGCCGCGGCAGCGCGGTGGGCCGGGCGGCGACGCAGGCGGTCGCCGCCGTCCGGCGGGGCGTGGTGGCGGTGGGAACCGTCTGAGCAGGGTGTCCCGTTCGTGGAGGCACCCCTTGTGCTTGGATCTCCGGACCGCACGCTTGCAGAAAGGTCTGCGATGAGCACGCCCCAGGGCCCCTCGACCCCGCAAGGCACCCCACCCGGGCAGCCCGCGGAGCAACCGGCATGGGGCCAGCAGCCGCCCGGGGGCTGGGGGCAGGCACAGCAGGACGTCGAGCTGGATCCGGACGAGACGGGCGCCGTGCCCACCCAGAGCGCCCCCGAGCACGATCCGCCGCCGAAGCCGGCGGAGTTCGACAAGTCCCGGCAGCAGCAACAGCAGCAGACCGAGACGCTGCCGGCGATGCCACCGCTCGGGCGGCCACCGCAACAGCCACCTGCGCCACCCCAGCCCTCTCCGGGGGGCCAGCCCGCCCAGCCACCCCAGGCGGGTCCGGGGAGCCTGGGAGGCCCGGGGCCGAAGCTGCCTCAACTACCCCAGCACGGGCTGCCGCAGCTGGGGCAGCCCACGCCCGGCGTCCCGCTCTTCGGCCAGGCACCCCCGCCGGGGCAGCCGCCTTACGTGCAGCCGTCGTTCGGCCGGCCTCAGCAGGGCCCCGGCCAGCAGTACGGCCAGCCGGGACCGGGTCCCGCCCCGTTCGGATCGCCCGGCTGGGGGCTCAGCCAGCAGCCCACCCAGCAGTTCCCGGGCCAGCCGCAGGCCGCTACGCAGCGGGCCCCGCAGGCCCCGGAGCAGCGCGGCGGCGTCAAGCGCCTGCTCCCGATCGTCCTCGGCGGCATCGCGGTCGTCGCCCTCGTCGCGTTGCTGGGCTTCGTGACGCCGGGCTTCTTCGTCACCCGCGTCTTCGACCCCGTCGCCCTGCAGAGCGGCGTGCAGCACGTCCTCACGCAGAACTACCACATGGACGTCGCCGGAGTGCGCTGCGAGGAGGGGATCCGCGTCGACGAGGGCACCAGGTTCGAGTGCGACGCCACGGTCGACGGCGCCTCGGTGAAGGTCCCGATCATCGTCACGGGATCGGACGGTTCCTACGAGGTGGGGCGTCCCAGCTAGGGGGTGTCCCGCGGATCTTCAATCGCGATAGCCGCGCCCAGGCGGCCCCTGGCGACACCGCCGGACCGCCCGAATACGCCCGGTATGAGGGCGATCCAGCGGCGCCGCCAGGAACCACCTGGATCACGGCTCTCATCGACCAAGATCCACGGGACACCCCCTAGGCCCGAAAGCGAGGTCGACGGCGGGGCGGATCGGGCACCATCACATCCCGTGACCCACGACGTCCGCTTCCTGGAAACCGATCAGGTGCGCTCGGCGCACAACCTCTTCGCCGCCACCATTCACCGGGGCCCGATGGAGGACGAGCGGTGGCCCCGGGTCGCCCGGTCCTACAGCCCCGGCCGCACGATCGGGGTCCACCACGGCAGCACGCTGGTCGCCACGGCGATGTCGTTCCCCAGCGAGCTCGTGGTGCCCGGCGGTGCCGTGCTCCCGATGGCGGCGGTCACGCGGGTCGGCGTGCGGCCCGACCACACCCGCCGTGGCCTGCTGTCGGCGATGATGCGGGCGCAGCTCGACGACGTGGCGGCCCGCGGTGAACCGGTGGCGACCCTGCGCGCCAGCGAGGCTCGGATCTACGGGCGGTTCGGCTACGGCGTGGCCACCCGGGGGCGGGACGTGACGGTGCGGGTCACGCGTCCGGCGTGGCGCCCCGGTGCGCCCCAGGGCGGGTCGGTGCGGCTGCTCGACCGCGACGAGATCCTCCCGGCGCTGCAGAAGGTGCACGAGGCCGTCGCGCTCACCCGTACCGGGAGCATGACCAGACGCGACAGCTGGTGGTGGAGCTCGATCGGGCGCCGGGTCGAGGACCGCGAGCCCGTCATCGCAGCCGTGCACACCGGCGACCACGGCGACGACGGCTTCGCGGTGGCGTTCCGCGGCGAGTCCCACAGCTTCGCCGAGCAGACGCTGGAGCTGGCGGACCTGCACGCCGCGGACGTGCAGGCGACGGCCGGGCTCTGGCGCTTCCTGCTCGGCGTCGACCTGGTCGGCTCCGTGCAGGCCGACCTGCGGCCGCTCGACGAGCCTCTCGAGCTGTTGCTGGCCAGCCCGCGCGCCTGCGTCGTCACCGGCCACCACGACGAGACCTGGCTGCGGCTCGTGGACGTGCCCGCGGCGCTCGCGGCCCGGTCCTACGGCGTCGCGGACCCGGTGCTGATCGCCGTGCACGACCCGCTGCTGGAGAAGAACGCCGGCGTCTACCGGATCGCGGGCGCCACCGCGGAACGTGTCGGGCCGCTCGGCGGACCGGTCACCCCGCAGCTGGAGTGTGACGTCGCGGCACTGGCGATGGCCTACCTCGGCGACCGCACCCCCTCGGAGCTCGTCGCCACCGGCTGGTGGCAGGCACCCGACCAGGCCGCCGTCCCGCACGCCGACGCCGCGTTCGGCACCACCGCGTCGCCGTGGTGCGGCACCTACTTCTGAGGAGGAGGACCCGCCCTCAGGCGTTCTTCGCCAGCGCGGTGCAGAGCCGGTCCACCGAGCTCCCCACGCCCCAGCGCTCGGCCAGCGCGGCCAGGCGGTCCGGGTCGGCGGGCGAGCGGGGCAGCGTGTCGGACCGGTCGAGCTGTACCGGGGCGTCCAGCGCCACCCGCACCACGGGCTCCACCACGGCGAGGTACGGCGCTGCGGCCGCCAGCTTGGCGCGCACGGGCGGCGCCAGCCGCGTGTCCGCCCGGTCGGTGACGGCGGCGCGCAGCTCGGCCCACGAGGCGAAGCGGCCCACGAGGGTGGCCGCCGTCTTCGCCCCGACCCCGGGCACCCCCGGCAGCCCGTCGGAAGGATCACCCCGCAGCATCGCCATCTCGGCGTAGGCATCACCCGCCCGGTCGGCAGGCACCCCGTACTTCGCGGCCACCTCCCCGGGCCCCAGGTGCTCCGCCTTCGCCAGGCCGCGGCCGACGTATAGCAGCCGGACCGGGACGGGCTCGTCGCGCACGATCTGCATGAGGTCCCGGTCACCGCTCACCGCCAGCACCGGGTCCTTCCGCTCACCCGCGGCGAGCGTGCCGATCACGTCGTCGGCCTCGTAGCCCTCGGCGCCCGCGGTGGCGATCCCGACCGCGGCGAGCACCTCGAGCAGGACCGGGACCTGTGGCGCGAGGGTGTCGGGCACCTCCTCCGGCATCCCGGCGGGGGCCACCTCGGGCTCGCCGGGAACCCGGTGCGCCTTGTAGGACGGCAACGCCTCCACGCGGAACGCGGGGCGCCAGTCCAGGTCGAGGCACGCGACGAGCCGGGTGGGCCGCCGCTCGGTGACCAGCCGCGCGACCATGTCGGTGAACCCGCGCACGGCGTTGATCGGGGTCCCGTCCGGCGAGGTGATGGACTCGGGCACGCCGTAGTAGGCCCGGAAGTACAGGCTCGCGGCATCCAGCAGCATCAAGGAGGGCGCAGGCGCGGTCACGCTGGCACAGCATGCCGGAATACGCTGCTCACCATGACACCGGCCGTTCCGATCGCGCTGCTCGCCGACCGCATCCGCCGCGCCGGGGAGATGGCGGCGACCCACGACACCGACCTGCTGCTCGTCACACCGGGCACCGATCTGCGTTACCTGATCGGTGCCGACGGGGAGTCCCACGAGCGTCTGACCTGCCTCGTTCTGCCTGCCGCCGGCCATCGCGCGCCCCCCGCGCTGGTCGTCCCGCGGCTCGAAGCGCCGGGCTACGCCGGGCTGCCGCTCGACGAGCTGGGTGTGGAGATCGTCACCTGGGTGGACGGCGACGACCCCTACCTCCTGGTCAGTGACCTCGCGGGCGGCCCGAGACGGGTCGGCGTGGTCGACTCGATGCCCGCCGCCCACGTCTTCGGCCTGCGTGACGCGTTCCCGGAGGTGACCCAGGAGCTCGCCGGTCCGGTGCTGCGGGAGCTGCGGATGCGCAAGGACACGGCCGAGGTGGCCGAGCTGCGCGCGGCAGGGGCCGCGATCGACCGCGTGCACGCCCGGATGGCCGAGTTCCTCAAGCCGGGCCGCACCGAGGAGCAGGTGGCCGCCGACATCGCCGCGGCGATCGTCGACGAGGGGCACACGACGGCGGCCTTCGTGATCGTCGGTTCCGGGCCGAACGGGGCCAGCCCGCACCACGACGTGTCCGACCGGGTGATCGAGGACGGGGACGTCGTCGTGATCGACATCGGCGGCCCGCTGCCCAGCGGCTACAACTCCGACTGCACGCGCACGTACGCCGTGGGCAGCGCCCCCGCGGCATCGGTGCAGGAGGCCTACGCCGTGCTCCAGGACGCCCAGGAGCGGGCCGTGGCCGCCGCCCGGCCGGGCGCCACCGCCGAGCAGGTGGACGCCGCCGCCCGGCAGCCGATCACGGCGGCGGGGCTGGGCGAACGGTTCCTGCACCGCACCGGGCACGGCATCGGCCTCGACGTGCACGAGGAGCCCTACATCGTGGGGGGCAACGCGCTGCCGCTGGAGCCGGGGATGGCGTTCAGCGTGGAGCCCGGGGTCTACCTCGACGGCGAGTGGGGCGCCCGCATCGAGGACATCGTGGTGCTCACCGACGACGGCTGCGAGCGGCTCAACACCCGGCCCCGCGACCTCGTGGTGCTCTGACCCGCTCCGCGGTCCCTCCGACAGCTCCGGCCGGCCGCTCAGGCTCCTGGAGCGGCGGCCGGCGGGGCGGGCGCCAGACGGTCGCGGCCGTCGGGACCCGCGACACACGAGGCCGTGACGGCATCGGCGCGCACGAAGTCGCCGAGGCAGCGCCCCATCTCCGCGTGCGCCGCCGCCGTGGGGTGGAACGACTCCTGGGCGAGATGGAACCCGACCGCGTCGAGACCGCCGTGGACCAGCGCCTCCGGGTCGACGGTGATCCGGCGCTGCCACTCCTCGCTGTAGAGGGCGTGGCTGCAGGCCTCGCGGCCCTCGGTGGCGCGCACCATGTCGAGGAACCGGGCGCCCGTGCGCTCCGCGACGCCGGCGATGGTGGCCGACAGTGCGGGGAACAGGACCGTGCGGCCCCAGCCCGCGTCCGCCCGGCTGTAGGGACAGCCCTGCGCGGCCTGCACCGGCACCATCCGGTCGGTCACCGGCGCGGCGTAGGACACGAGCACGAGCTCGTAGCCGCTGTCGGTGTAGCCGGCCCGCCGCATGGCCTCCCGCACGTCACGCACGGCCCCCTCGACCTTGGCGCCGGTGGCTGCCATCCGCGCGGGCACCTGGGGCCCGATGGTGTCGCGGCACGGCGGCTGCCGGGGGTCGATGAACGCCCGGATGCAGGCGATGCCGGTGGCCGTGAGCGCCGCGTCGTCGTTGGCCCCGACCTGCAGGACGACCGTGGTGACCCGGTAACGGCCCGCGACCTCGCCGAGCCGCTGCGCCTGCGACCCCTCGGTGTTGTGGGTGCCGCCGAAGGCCACCGCGGCGGAGTCGGCACCCGAGCAGGCCAGGTTGATCGACTCCCCGGGCAGGCCGGTGCGGTGGACGTAGGCGTGGGCCGAGCGATGGCACCAGTCGCCTCCCTCACCACGGGTGCCCGCCTCGTAGTCGCCCGCCCCGTCGCCCGACGCGGCGCTGTCGCCCAGCGCGACCACCGCTGTGGGCCGCGTGTCGGCCGCCGCGGACGGTGCCGGACCCAATAGCGCCGCGACGACGACGAGCAGGGCGACCACACTCGCCGCGGGGAGCGCCGGGACCGGGTGACGCAGGAAGCGGATCACGTGAACGACGCTAGGTCGCGGGATGCGCCCCGGCCAGAGCGTTCCCCGGTCGTGTGGACAACTCGCGGCCGTCCGCCCGGACGGCGTACCCGCCGCCTCACACTGGGCGAATGCCGTCCGCCTTACGGGGGTACCCCCGGGAGAACTCAGGGCCGTCTCCGGGCAGTCACCGAGTCCGACACCTCCGCCCCGGCGGAGACTTGATCAGGAGCGGCGAGATTCGCCGCACCTGGAAGGAGCCACTCGTGGCATCGACCCTGACCCGACCGCGGCACGGGAAGGTCATCGCCGGCGTCTGTGCCGGACTCGCCGAGCGCTTCGGCTGGAGCCCGTTCACCGTCCGGCTGCTGTTCCTGCTGTCGTGCCTGCTGCCCGGTCCGCAGTTCGTGGCCTACATCGTGCTGTGGGTGATCATGCCCAAGCGTCCGTACTGATCCGTGCGGTAGACAGAGCAGGTGACCCGCACCCTGCTGCTCGGCGCCCGGGTCCTGGACCCCGGCGGCGCGGCCGACGCCGCCGAGGCCGTGGAGATCAGTGCCGACCGGATCAGCTTCGTCGGTACCGCGGCGCAGGCCCGGGAGCGGTTGCGCGGCAGTGACGGCGGCGTCGTCGTGCTCGATCTCGACGGGGCCGTCGTCACCCCGGCGTTCGTCGACGCCCACGTGCACGCCACGGCCACCGGCCTGCTGGTCGACGGCGTCGACCTCACCGGCTGCCCGTCGCCCGGTGCGCTGCTCGACGCGGTCGCCGGCCGGGCAGCGGCCCGGCCGGGGGCACTGGTCTGGGGCCACGGCTGGCAGGACCAGCACTGGTCGGAACCGCTGCCGTCGCGGGCGGAGCTCGACCGCGCCGCGGGCGGCTCCCCGGTGTACCTGAGCCGGGTCGACGTGCACTCCGCGCTCGTGTCGTCCGCGCTGCTCGACCGGGCTCCGGGCGCGGCCGGGGCGGCGGGCTGGTCCGACGGCCCGCTGTCGGCCGAGGCGCACCACCACGCCCGGCGGGCGGCGCTGGCCGCGGTGGACAGCACCGGGCGCGCCGCTGCGCAGACCGCCTTCCTCGCCGCGGCCGCCGCCCGCGGGGTCGCCGTGGTCCACGAGTGCGCGGGCCCGGACATCTCGTCGGTCGACGACCTCGCCGAGCTGCTCCGGCAGCCGGGACCCGAGGTGGTCGCGTACTGGGGCGAGGCGGTGGCCACGGCGGCGCAGGCGCGGGAGCTGCTCGCGGCCACCGGGGCCCGTGGCCTGGCGGGCGACCTGTTCGTCGACGGCTCGATCGGCTCGCGCACCGCCGCGCTGAGAGCGCCCTACGCCGATGCGGACGGCGGCACCGGCACCCGCTACCTCGACGCCGACGCGGTGGGCGCCCACGTGGCGGCCTGCACCGTCGCGGGGGTGCAGGCGGGCTTCCACGTCATCGGGGACGCCGCCACCGACGCGCTGCTGGCCGGCCTCGACATCGCGGCCGCGCTCACTTCGACCGACGCGGTGCGGGCCGCCGTCCACCGCGTGGAGCACCTCGAGATGGTGGAGCCCGCCCAGGCCGCCCGGCTGGCCGAGCTGGGGGTCGTGGCCAGCGTGCAGCCCGCGTTCGACGCCTGCTGGGGCGGCCCCACCGGGATGTACGCCGACCGGCTCGGGGTCGGCCGGGCGGCGGGGATGAACCCCTTCGCGGCGCTGCGCGACGCCGGGGTCGTGCTCGCTCTCGGTTCGGACACCCCGGTCACCCCGCTCGACCCGTGGGCGGGCGTGCACGCCGCGGTCCATCACCGCACCGCCGGGTCGGGACTGCGGTGGCACGAGGCCGTGGCCGCACACACCGCAGGCGGGTACCGGGCCGCGGGCGACCGCTCCGCACTGGCCGGCAGGCTGGCGCCGGGCGCCCCGGCGTCCTATGCCGTGTGGGACGGCCCTGCATTCGAGGACTGCACTGCCGTCGAGGACGGTGTCCGGTACCCGGCGCGCTGCCTGCGCACCGCCCACCAGGGGGTGGTGCTGCACGACGCCCTCCCGGGTGTGGGAGCATTCGCGCCATGACGGACCGGACGGGCCTCGCGGGTGTCTCCCGCTGCTGTCCGGGGTGTTGTCGCTGTTGTCGCTGTCGCAGCTGACGTTTCACCCGGCTCCCGTCCACCCGGCCGCCTCCGCGGCCCGCACAGTCTGTGATCACAACCGTGACCGCATCTTCCGATCTGCGTGGGCACACCGTCCTCGTGCTGCACGCCCACCCCGACGACGAGGCGATCTTCACCGGCATCACGCTGCGCCGCCTGGCCGATGCAGGTGCCCGCACCGTTCTCGTCGTCGCCACCGCCGGTGAGCTCGGGGAGTCGCGCCTGCCGCTGCGCCCCGGCGAGACCATCCCCGAGCGGCGCCTCGCGGAGCTCGAGGAGGCCGCCGACCTGCTCGGGGTGTCCCGGCTGGTGCTGCTCGGCAGGCGCGACTCGGGCCTGCCGGGCTGGCCTGCCGCGGAGCACGCGCGGGCGCTCACCGCCGCCGACCCGCTGCAGCTGGCCCGTCAGGTCGCCGAGATCGCCGACGACGAGGGCGCCGGCACGATCGTCCACGACGACGAGCACGGCATCTACGGCCATCCCGACCATCGGGCGGCGTTCCGGATCGGGGCAACGGCGGCCGAGCTCGTGGGGGCCACGGGCTACCGGGTGACCGTCGACCGCGAGCACCTGCACGTCACGGCCCGGGACGGCCATCTGGTGCACGGCGCCGCCCGCGCCGCGGCGGTGCCGTTCGGCCGGGTCACCGCGGAGATCGGGCTCGCCGTGTCGGGCTCTGCCGAGCACCTGGCGTGCAAGCGGGCGGCGATGATCGCCCACGAGTCGCAGATCGATCCCGCGGACGTACCGGCTGAGGACTTCGCGAACGCCTACGGCTTCGAGTGGTACCGCCGCAGCGGTGCGCCCGGCCTGCTCGACGCGCTGGGCAACGTGCACCTGCTCGCCCGTGTGCCGGTCTGACCGGTTCGACGAGGGCTCCCGGGCGCCCGATCCCCGCTGATCACGGTGCCCACACAGGCGCGCCGTACGCTCCTTCCGTGGCCGTACCCACCGCCAGCCCCGTCGCGTCCGAGCCGGGCCCGCCCCCCGCGCCCAGCGGGCCTCGCCGTCCGTGGCCCGCGCTCGCTCTCCGGTTCGTCGCCGCGGGCGGGGGCGGCCTGCTGCTCTACGCCAGCTTCCCGCCCCGGACCCTCTGGTGGCTGGCGCTGCCGGCGTTCGCGCTCCTGGGAGCGGCGCTGCACGGCCGGGGCATCCGCGCGGGGTTCGGG
>NZ_JAAXKY010000096.1 GCF_012911925.1 Pseudonocardia xinjiangensis
CTCGGAGGGGGTGGGGGCGGTGCCGCCGCTGCCGATCGTGGAGCGGTTCGCCTCGTGGGGCGGCCCGATCGGCCGGTTCCGGCAGTCGATGCTGGTCACCGTGCCCGCCGAGGCCACGCTCGACCGGCTCGGCGCGGCAGTGCAAGCCCTGCTCGACACCCACGACGCGCTGCGCCTGCGGCTCACCCGGCACGCGCCCGGGCTGTGGGACCTGCACGTCCGGGAGCCCGGTGCCGTGTCCGCCGCCGACGTGCTGCGCCGAGTCGAGGTCACCGGACCGGCGCCCGAAGCGCTGCGCGCCGCGATCACCGAGGCCTCCACCGCCGCGGCCGGCCGGCTCGACCCCGACGCCGGTGCCGTGCTGCAGGCCGTCTGGTTCGACGCCGGCACCGCCGAGCCCGGGCGGCTGCTGCTCGTGGCCCACCACCTCGCCGTCGACGGGGTGTCCTGGCGGATCCTGCTGGAGGATCTGGCCGTCGCGTTCGCCGGTGACACGCCGGCCCCGGTCGGGACCTCGCTGCGTTCCTTCGCCAGGGCCGCGGCCGAGCAGGCCCACGAACGCCTCGGCGAGCTGGCGCACTGGCGGGCCACGGCCACGCCGGGCGGCGACCTCGTGGCGGGGGTGACGGCGTCGGGCACCGCCGGCGGCACCGCGGACCACGTCGTCGAACTGTCCCCGGCCGCCACCACGCCCCTGCTGACCGTCGTGCCCGCTGCCGCAGGCACAGGGGTCACCGAGGTGCTCGCCGCCGCACTCGCGGCCGCGGTGGGTCGCCGTCGCGGACCCGGCCCGCTGCTGGTCGACCTGGAGCGCCACGGCCGCGAGCCACTGACCCCCGAGACCAACCTGTCCCGCACGGTCGGCTGGTTCACCTCCGTCGCACCCGTCCGGCTCACCGCCGACCCGGACCCGGCCGTCGCGCTCGCGGGCGCCACCGAGGCACTGGCCGCCGCCCCGGACGGAGGCATCGGCTACGGCCTCCTGCGCTACGCGAACGCCCGCACCGCCCCGCTGCTGGCCGCCACCGCACCGGCGCAGGTGCTCTTCAACTACCTCGGCCGGGTCGACGCGCGCCCCGGGCCCTGGACGGTGGCTCCGGAGTCGGACCTGCTCGACGACCGCCCCGACGACGACCTCGGCGTCCCGTACGCGCTGATGGTCAACGCGGTGTGCCGGGACACGGGCGACGGCCCCCGGCTGCGGATCCGCCTCACCCACCTGGTCGACGTGCTGCCCGCGGACGAGGTGTCGCGGCTGGGTGCGGACCTCGTGGCGGCGCTGGACGAGCTGGTGGCCGGATCCACCGAGGCGACGGCGCCCGCGGACGCGGCGGACCAGACCGATCTGGTCGACCTGGTGGACCTGACCGACGGCGAGCGCGAACGGGTCCGCGCACTGTGCCCCGGTGGGCTGGAGCAGGTGTGGCCGCTGTCCCCGTTGCAGGAAGGGCTGTTCTTCCACGCCGCGCTGGACTTCGGCAGCGACGCCTACACGGCACAGTTCTCCCTCGACCTCGACCACCGTCTGGACGCCGCCCGGCTGCGCGCGGCGGCCGTCGAGTTCATGGCGCGCAACCCGACGCTGCGTGCTGGGTTCACCGACGCCGGGCTGCGCGCGCCGGTGCAGTTCGTGGCCGCGGCGCTCGAGGCGCCGCTCACCGAGGTCGACCTCGCCGAGCTGCCCGAACCCGAGCGCCTCGAACGGGCGGAGGAGCTCGCCGCGCAGGACCGGACCCGGCCCTTCGATGTCGCGTGCCCCCCGCTGTGGCGGCTGCTGCTGATCCACCTCGGCGCCGACCGGTCGCGGCTGGTGATCAACCGGCAGGTGCTGCTGTGGGACGGCTGGTCGGGCGCGCTGGTGATCGACCAGCTCCTCGGCCTCTACCACCACGGCGCCGCGGCCACGCCCGTCCCGGCGGGCGACTACCGCGCCTTCCTGCGCTGGCTGGCCGAGCGCGACGTCCCGGCCGCCGAACGCGCCTGGCGTGATGCGCTGGCCGGGTTCACCGAACCGACAGTGCTGGTCCCGGCGGCCCGTGGCCTCGCCCCGGTCGGGCCGCGGCGGCGCACCACCGTGCTGCCCGACGCCTCGGCCCGGGCCGTCCGTGACCTCGCGCGCCGCAGCGGCGTCACCCTCAACACCGTGCTGACCGGCGCGCTCGCGCTGGTTCTCGGCGCCGTCACCGGCCGCTCCGACGTGGTCTTCGGCACCACGGTCGCCGGCCGGCCGCCGGAGGTGCCCGGTCTCGACGAGGTGGTCGGGCTCTTCCTCAACACGGTGCCGGTGCGGGTCACGCTCGACCCGCGCGAGACCCTGGCCCAGCTGCTGCGCCGCGCCCAGGACGAGCGGCTGGACCTGATGGACCACGAGCACCTCGGCCTGGGTGCCGTGCAGCGGGCCGCCGGCCAGACCCAGCTGTTCGACGTGCTCTTCGTCCTGCAGAACTTCATCGACGAGACCGCGAGCAGCCGCTCGCAGGCCGAGTTCGGGATCACCGGCGGCAGCAGCCTCGACCACACCCACTACCCCCTGACGCTGGTGGTGGCACCGGGGGAGCAGATCGGCGTCCGGCTCGAGTACCGGTCCGACGTCGTCGACGACGGGTACGCGGAGGCGCTGCTCGCCCGGTTCGTCGGCCTCCTGGACACGCTCACCTCCATCGCCGAGCACACCCGCGTCGGCGCGGTACCGGTGCTGGGCGCGGACGAACGCGCCGCGATCGAGCGCGCGGGCTCGGGGCCGCAGGGCCCGCAGGACGTCGACACCGTCGCCGACCTGCTCGCCGTCCAGGCGGCCGCGACGCCGGACGCGCTCGCGCTCGTGTGCGGGGACCAGCGGCTCACCTACGCCGAGCTGGACGGCCGGGTCAACCGGCTCGCGCGGCTCCTGCTCACCCACGGCGCCGGGCCGGAGCGGGTGGTGGCCATCGGCGTGCCGCGCTCCGTCGACACCGTCGTCGCGCTGTTCGCGGTGCTGCGCACCGGCGCGGCCTACCTGCCGCTGGAGCTCGACCACCCCACCGACCGGCTGGCCGCGATCCTCGCCGACGCCGAGCCGCTGCTGCTGCTTTCCACCAGCGGAGCGAGTGCCCGCTTCGCCGGTACCGCACCGCTGCTCCTGCTCGACACCCTCGCGGTGCGGACCGAGCTGGCCACTCTCGCTCCCACGACGATCGACGACGCCGCCCTCGGCGCGTTCTCCCGGGAGCGGGCGGGCCGGATGCTGCACCCGGCGTACGTGATCTACACGTCGGGCTCGACGGGACGCCCCAAGGGCGTGGTCACGCCGTACCGCGGCCTGACGAACATGATGCACAACCACCGCACCGAGATCTTCGCGCCCACGGTGGCGGCGGCGGGCGGGCGACGGCTGCGGATCGCGCACACGGTGTCGTTCGCCTTCGACATGTCGTGGGAGGAGCTGCTCTGGCTCGTCGAGGGGCACGAGGTGCACGTCTGCGACGAGACGCTGCGCCGGGACGCGCAGGCGCTGGTGGCCTACTGCGACACCCACCGCATCGACGTGGTGAACGTGACCCCGACCTACGCCCAGCACCTCCTCGCGGAGGGCCTGCTGGAACGCGGCGAGCGCCGTCACCGTCCCGCGCTGGTGATGCTCGGCGGCGAGGCGGTGTCGGAGACCGTGTGGAACCGGCTGCGCGACACCGACGACACGGCGGGCTACAACCTCTACGGCCCCACCGAGTACACGATCAACACCCTCGGCGGGGGCACCACGGACAGCGCGACCCCCACCGTCGGGCGGCCGATCCGCAACACCGCCGGGTACGTGCTGGACGGCTGGCTGCGTCCGGTGCCGGACGGCGTGCCCGGCGAGCTCTACATCGCCGGGGACGGCCTCGCCCGCGGCTACCTGAACCGGGCCGAGCTCACCGCGGAGCGGTTCGTCGCCGACCCGCACCGGGCGGGCGGGCGGATGTACCGCACGGGCGACCTCGTGCGCCGTCGCCCCGACGGCATTCTCGACTTCCTCGGCCGCACCGACGACCAGGTGAAGGTGCGCGGCTACCGGGTCGAGCCCGCCGAGGTCAGCGCCGTGCTCGACCGGCATCCGCTCGTCGCCCGCTCCGCTGTCGTGCCACAGCGGGAAAGCGGGGAGGCGAGGCTGACCCGCCTCGTCGGCTATGTCGTGCCCGCCGCGCTGCCCGCCGACGTGCGCGCCGAGCTGGGCGCGCAGCAGGTCGGCGAGTGGAACCAGGTCTACAGCGACGAGTACACCGAGATCCCGGTCGCCGTGGTCGACGAGGACTTCTCCGGCTGGGACTCCAGCTACGACGGCGAGCCGATCCCGGTGCCCGACATGCGGGAGTGGCGGGAACGCACCGTCGAGCGGATCCGGGAGCTCGCCCCACGCCGGGTGCTGGAGATCGGGGTCGGCACCGGCCTGCTGCTTGGGCGTCTCGCCCCGGACTGCGAGGCCTACTGGGGCACCGACCTCGCGGCCCCCGTGATCGGGAAGCTGCGGGAGGTCCTCGCCGGGGACAAGGAACGGTTCGGCCACGTCGAGCTGCGCTGCCGTCCCGCCGACGACCTCGACGGCCTTCCGGCAGGCTTCTTCGACACCATCGTGATCAACTCGGTGGTCCAGTACTTCCCCGACGCCGGCTACCTCGACCGGGTGCTGCGCGGCGCCCTGGAGCTGCTCGCGCCCGGCGGCGCGCTGTTCGTCGGCGACGTGCGCAACGTGGCGGTGCTCCACGCCTTCCACACGGCCGTCCAGCTGCGGCGCACCGACGACGACGCCGCGGCCACGCAGCGGGCCGTCGACCGCGCGATCACCATGGACAAGGAGCTGGTGCTCGCACCGGACTTCTTCACCGGCCTGGCCGCACAGCTGCCCGGAACCACCGCGTCGGTGCGCACCCGCCGGGGCCGGCACGTCAACGAGCTCACCCGGCACCGCTACGACGTCGTCCTGCGCCGGGCCTCCGAGGTCCGGTCGCTCGCCGAGGCGCCCACGCTGATCTGGGGCGTCCAGCTCGCCGACCTCGACGGGCTGGCCGCGCACCTGGAGCGGCAACGGCCGGCGTTGCTGCGGGTGAGCCGGGTGCCCGACGCCCGCCTCGCCGGGGAGCTGGCCGCGGTGGCGGCGCTTCGGGACGGCGACGTGACGAGCGCCCGCGCCGCCCTGAGCGAACACAGCGGTGTCGAGCAGGAGGACCTGCACGCGCTCGCCGAGCGGCTCGGCTACCGGCTGCACGTGACGTGGTGCGCCGCCCAGCCGGGCACCGTCGACGCCGTGTTCGCCACCGGCGACGGACCGCTCGCCGGGGACTACCTCCCGGCCGACGGCGGGCGCGTCGCCAACGACCCGACGGCGGCGCGCAGCGCGAGCGAGCTGACCGCCCGGCTCCGCACCGACCTGGGCGCGCAGCTGCCCGACTACATGGTCCCCGCCACGGTCGTCGTGCTGGACGAGCTGCCGATCAACGCCAACGGCAAGCTCGACCTCACCGCGCTGCCCGCGCCCGAACCGGTGGTGCGCCGCGGCAGCGGCCGTGCGCCCGCCACCGCGGTGGAGCGCACGCTGTGCACCCTGTTCGCCGAGGTCCTCGACGTGCGGGGCGCCGAAGGGGCCGACCCCGGCGTGAGGGTCGACGACGACTTCTTCGCCCTCGGTGGCCACTCGCTCCTGGCCACCCGCCTGATCGGCCGCGCGCGCACGGCACTGGGTGCGGAGCTGGCGATCCGAGACCTGTTCGAGGCCCCCACGGTGGCCCGGCTCGCCGAACGGGTGGGCGCCGCGCGCCCGGCGCGGCCCGCCCTCGTCGCGGCCGAGCGGCCCGAGCGGGTGCCCCTGTCGCCGGCGCAGCACCGGCTGTGGCTGCTCGACCGGCTGGCCGACGGGCCGGAGCGCGCGGCGGCCTACCACTACCCGCTGGCGGTACGGCTGCACGGCGCGCCCGATGTCGGGGCACTGCGGGCGGCACTGGCCGACGTCACCGCGCGGCACGAGGTGCTGCGCACCGTCGTCGCCGAGCACGACGGCGTGCCCTACCAGCGCATCCGGCCTACCACCGACCCGGCCGCCGCGCCCGCGCTCGACGTCTCGCCGGTCTCGGCGGACGAGCTGACCGCGCGGGTCCGTGCGGTGGTCGAGCGGCGCTTCGACCTGGGCGCGGACCTGCCCCTGCGCGCTGTCCTGCTGGCCGTGGGCGGCGGCCCGGAGCACGTGCTCCTGCTCGTGCTGCACCACATCGCCACCGACGAGTGGTCGGACCGGCCGCTGCTGTCCGACCTGGACGCCGCCTACGCCGCCCGCCGGGCCGGGGCGCTCCCCGACCTCGCACCGCTGCCGGTGCAGTACGCCGACCACACGCTCTGGCAGGCCGACCTGCTCGCGACTCTCGGTGCCGAACAGGAGGCGTTCTGGACCGAGGCGCTGGCGGGGCTGCCCGAGGAGATCCCGCTGCCGGTGGAGCACCCGCGTCCCGCGGTCCGTCACGGGACGGGGGGCCGCGTGCAACGGGAGCTGCCCGCGCCGGCGGTGGCTGCCCTGCGGGCGCTGGTCGCGCGCACCGGGACGAGCATGTCGATGCTCACCCACGCCGCCACGGCGGCGCTGCTGCACCGGCTCGGTTCCGGCGACGACATCCCGCTCGGGGTGCCCGTGGCCGGGCGCTCCGACGCCGCGCTGGAGGGCTCGGTCGGGTTCTTCGTCAACACGCTGGTGCTGCGCTCGGACCTGTCCGGCGACCCGACGTTCACCGAGCTGCTGGCCCGCACCCGGGCCACCGACCTGGCCGCGTTCGACCACGCCGACCTGCCGTTCGACCGGGTGGTCGCCGCGCTCGGAACCCGGCGTGAGGCCGGGCGGAACCCGCTGTTCCAGGTGATGAGCGGCTACCACCAGGTGCCGCCGGAGCCGGACACGCTGCTGGGCCTGCCGGCGCGGCCCTACGACACGGAGACCGTGCACGCCAAGTTCGACCTGCACGTCACGCTCACCGAGCGGCTCGGCGACGGCTCGGTCACGCTGCTGCTGGAGCACGCCACCGACCGGCTCGGCACCGACGCGGCAAGCGCACTGCTGGACCGGCTCGTGCGGCTGCTGGAGCAGGTCGGCGCCGACCCCGACCGGCGGGTGGGCGCGCTGGACCTGCTGACCGCCGCGGAACGGGTCGGTGCCCTCGCTGCCGGTACCGGACCGGCGGTGGCCGTTCCCGCCGCCACCCTGCCCGTACTGCTCGCCGAGCAGGCCGACCGGACGCCCGACGCGCTCGCCCTGGTCGTCGACGGCGACGGGGAGCCGCAGTGGCTGTCCTACTCCGAGCTCGACCGGCGGGTCGACGCCCTCGCGCGGGCGCTCGCCGCTCGCGGGATCGGCCGCGGTGCGCTGGTGGCGGTGGCGCTGCCGCGCTCGGCGGAGCTGGTGGTGGCCCTGCACGCCGTGGTGCGGGTCGGGGCGGCCTACCTCCCGCTCGACCCCGACCTGTCGGCCGAGCGGCTGGCGTTCCTGCTCGCCGACGCCGCGCCCGCCGCCGTGCTGACCACCGCGGCGCTGCGGGCCGCGACGTCGTGGCCGCCACGCTCCGGCGCGGTGCTCGCCGTCGACGAGCCCGGGTTCGCCCCGGGCGGAGCGGGACCCCGGCTGGCCTGTCCCGCCGGTCCGGCCGACCCGGCGTACGTGATCTACACGTCCGGCTCGACGGGCCGGCCCAAGGGCGTGGTCGTCCCGCACGCCGGCATCGTCAACCGGCTGGCCTGGATGCAGGACGAGTACCGGCTCACCCCGGACGACCGCGTGCTGCAGAAGACGCCGTCGAGCTTCGACGTTTCGGTGTGGGAGTTCTTCTGGCCCCTGCTCACCGGGGCCGCGCTGGTGGTGGCGCGCCCCGACGGCCACCGCGACCCCGCCTACCTGGCCGCGCTCGTCGTCCGCGAGCGGGTGACCACCGCGCACTTCGTGCCGTCGATGCTCACCGAGTTCCTGGCCCACCCGGACGCGGCGGGCTGCACCGGGCTGCGCCGTGTCGTCTGCAGCGGCGAGGCTCTGCCCGGCGCCACGGCCCGGCGGTTCGGTGAGCTGCTGCCCGGGGTGCGCCTGGACAACCTGTACGGCCCCACCGAGGCGGCGGTCGACGTCACCCGGCACGCCGACGCGCCGGCCACGACGGGTGCCGGGGTCCCCATCGGCACGCCGATCTGGAACACCGGCGCGCACGTGCTCGACCTGCACCTGCAACCGGTGCCCGACGGCGTGGCCGGTGAGCTGTACCTGTCGGGCGTCCAGCTCGCGCACGGCTATCTGGCCCGGCCGGGCCTGACCGCGGCGCGGTTCGTCGCCGACCCGCACGGGCGGCCCGGCGAGCGGATGTACCGCACCGGTGACCTCGCCCGCAGGCTGCCCGGCGGCGAGCTGGAGTTCCTCGGCCGCTCCGACGACCAGGTCAAGATCCGGGGCTTCCGGGTGGAGCCGGGGGAGGTCGAGGCGGCGCTGCTCGCGGCTCCGGCGGTGACGGCCGCGGCCGTCGTCGTCGACGAGTCCGCCGCCGGTGAGCCGCGCATCGTCGGCTACCTGACCGGTGCGGGGGCCGACCCCGCCACCGTGCGGGCGTACGTGGCCGACCGGCTGCCCGCGCACATGGTGCCCGCGGTCCTCGTCACCGTCGACGCATTGCCGCTCAGCCCCAACGGCAAGCTCGACCGCGGCGCACTGCCCGCCCCCGACCTCGCGGCCGGCCCGGGCGTCGAGGCTCCCCGCACCGAGCGGGAGGCGGTGCTCTGCGCACTGGTCGGGGACGTCCTGCAGGTCGACACGGTCGGCGTGCACGACGACTTCTTCGCCGCAGGTGGCACGTCGTTGTCGGCGATGCGGCTGGTCGGCCGGATCCGGGCGGCCACCGGGGTCGACCTGGCCCCGCGGGCGGTGTTCGACGCCCCGACCCCGGCCGGGCTGGCGGAGCTGCTGGCGGGCGCCGTCTCGGTATCCGGGCGGGGTCCGGTGCGGCCCCCGCTCACCGCCGCGGCGCAGCAGGCGCACCGGCTGCCGCTGTCGGCGTCCCAGCGCCGGATGTGGCTGCACTACCAGCTGCGCGGCGTCGACCCGACCTACGTCGTCCCGGTGGCCTGGCGGCTGCGCGGCCCGCTCGACGTCGCCGCGCTCACCGCGGCGGTCCGCGACGTCGTCGACCGGCACGAACCGCTGCGCACGGTCTACCCGGACAGCCAGGGGCCGGACAGCCAGGGCATGGCCTTCCAGCAGATCCTCGCGGCACCGGACGTCCCGCTGCCGCTCGTGGAGACCGACCGGGCCGGTCTGGGCGCGCTCGTCGACGCCGAGGTGGACCGCGGTTTCGCGCTCGACCGGGAGCTGCCGGTCCGGGCGCGGCTCTACCGGTTGACCGGCACCGACGAGCACGTGCTGCTGCTGCTCGTGCACCACATCGCCACCGACGAGTGGTCGACGGGCCCGCTGGTGACGGACCTCGCCGCCGCCTACACCGCGCGCGCGGCCGGGTCGGCCCCCAGCTGGGCGCCGCTGCCGGTGCGCTACGCCGACTACACGACCTGGCACGAGCGGCTGCTGGCCGCGGTCGCCGACGACCAGCTGGCGTTCTGGCGCCGGGCACTGGCCGGCCTCCCGACCGAGCTGGCCCTGCCCACCGACCGGCCGCGGCCGGTCGAGCTGAGCCACGTCGGGTCCACGGTCCCGTTCACGGTGGACGCGGCGACCGCCGGACGGCTCCGCGAGGTGGCGCGCCGCCGAGGCGTCAGCATGTTCATGCTGGTCCACGCCGCGGTGGCGGTGCTGCTGCACCGCATGGGCGCGGGCACCGACATCCCGCTCGGCTCCCCGGTCGCAGGCCGCGGCGACCCCGCGCTCGACGACCTCGTCGGGTTCTTCCTCAACACGGTGGTGCTGCGCACCGACCTGTCGGGCGATCCGACGTTCGCGGAGCTGCTCGACCGGGTCCGGGAGGCCGACCTCGCCGCGTTCGACCACGCCGACGTCCCGTTCGAGGCGGTCGTGGAGGCGCTCGACCCGGAACGCTCGCTGGCGCGGCATCCGCTGTTCCAGGTGATGGTCGTGCACCTCAGCGGCGTCACCGGGCAGGCGCCGGAGCTGCCGGGCCTGGCGGCCGAGGTGGAGCCCGTGCAGCGCGCGGTGTCGACGTTCGACCTGTCGGTGAACGTGGCCGAGGTGCCCGACGGGCTGACGGGCACGCTCGAGTACAGCGCCGACCTGTTCGACCGCACGTCGGTCGAGCTGATCGCCGCCCGGTTCACCGCCGTGCTGGCCGCCGTCGCCGCCGACCCGGAGGTGCCCGTCGGGTCGATCGACGTGCTGACCTCGGCGGAACGCGAGCGCGTGCTGCACACCTGGAACGCCACGGCACTCCCGGTGCCGGAGCGGACGTTCGGCGCGCTGTTCGCCGACCAGGTGGCCGCGCGCCCGGACGCGGTGGCCGTGGTCGACGGCGAGCGGGAGGTCGGCTACGCGGAGCTCGACGCGCGGTCGCGGCGCATCGCGCTGCTGCTGCGCCAGCACGGCGTCGGGGTGGAGGACGTGGTCGGGGTGGCCGTCCCGCGCACCGCCGACATGGTCGCCACCGTGCTGGCGGCGGTCCGGCTGGGGGCCGCGTGGCTCCCGCTCGACCTCAAGCACCCGGCGGAACGGCTGCGCGGGCTCGTCGAGGACTCGCACGCGGCACTCGTCGTGGCGACCGCCGCGGTGACCGACGACCTGCCGGTGGTCGACGGGGTGCCGACGGTGCTCCTCGACGATCGGGCGGTCGCCGCGCGGCTCGTGGCCCCGGTCGCCGACGACCGGCTGCCCGGCGAGCCGGCCGGGCTCGGCCACACCGCCTACGTGATCTTCACGTCCGGCTCGACCGGGCGTCCGAAGGGCGTCGCCGTGCCGCACGACGGGATCGCGAGCCTCGTCGCCACCGCGGTCGAGCGGATGGGCGTCGACGCCGGGTCCCGGGTGCTGCAGTTCGCCTCGGTCGGGTTCGACGTGGCCGCGTTCGAGCTGGCCATGGCGCTGTGCACCGGCGCCACGCTGGTGCTGGCGCCCGAGGAGGTGCGCACCGCCGACCACACCCTGACCGACTTCCTGGCCGCGCAGCGGATCACGCACATGGTGCTGCCGCCGTCGCTGGTCTCGGCGCTCCCGCCGGACTGCGAGCTGCCTGCCGACTCGGTGGTGCTGGTCGGCACCGAGACCGTGCCGCCCGACCTGGTGCCCCGGTGGGCCGGGAAGGTGCGGCTCTTCGCCGCGTACGGGCTGACCGAGGCCACCGTCAACTCCACGCTCTGGCGTGCGGACCCGTCCCGACCTGGTCCTGTGCCGATCGGCGTGCCCGATCCCAACACCCGCGCCTACGTGCTCGACGATCGGCTGCAGCCGGTGCCGCCCGGCGTGGTCGGGGAGCTGTACGTGACCGGCCGCGGGCTCGCCCGCGGCTACCTCGGCCGCCCCGCCCAGAGCGCGGCACGGTTCGTCGCCTCACCGTTCGGCGGGCCGGGGGAGCGGATGTACCGCACCGGGGACCGCGCCCGCTGGACCCCCGACGGCCTGCTCGAACACCTCGGCCGCTCCGACGACCAGGTCAAGATCCGGGGCTTCCGGATCGAGCCGGGCGAGGTGGCGGCCGTGCTCGGTGAGCAGCCCGGCGTGGCGCAGGCAGCGGTCGTCGTGCACGGCGCTGGCCGCACGGCCCGGCTGGTCGGCTACGCGGTGACGGCACCCGGCGCCGACCTGGACCCGCGCGCCCTGCGCGACGGCGTGGCGCAGCGGCTCCCGGAGTACATGGTCCCGGCCGTGGTGACGGTGCTGACCGACCGGTTGCCGTTGACCCCGAACGGCAAGCTCGACCGGCGCGCCCTCCCGGAGCCCGACCTCGGCGCCACCACCGGTCGTGGACCGTCGACCGCCCGCGAGGAGCTGTTGTGCGGCCTGGTCGCGGAGGTGCTGAACCTGCCGGCAGTGGGTGCCGACGACGACTTCTTCGCCCTCGGCGGCGACAGCATCGTCGCCATCGCGCTGGTCGGGCGGATCCGGGCGGCCGGGCTGCAGATCTCGCCGCGGCAGCTGTTCACCCACCGCACCCCGGCCGCGCTGGCCGCGGTGCTCGACGGGGACGGCCGGCCCGGCATCCGCTCCGTGCCGACCGAGGTGGCCGCCCTGCCCGGCCCCGCGACCTCGACGGATGCAGTGGATACCGACTACTCGGGACCCACCGCCCCCACTCCGGCGCTGGCGGCGTTGCGTGAGTCCGGCCTGCCCGTCGCGGGCCTCGGCTCGCCCGTGCTGCTGGCGGTGCCCGCGGGCCTGTCCGCGGACCGGCTCGCCGCTGCCCTGCAGGCCGTCCTCGACGCGCACGAGGCGCTGCGTTCCCGGCTCGTGCGTCCCGCGGACGGACCGTGGTACGTGGACGTCGCGCCGCGGGGGAGCGTCCGCGTGGCGGACGCCGTTCTCCGGATCGAGGCCACGGAACCGCTCGCCACCGAGGTACTCGCGCACGCCCGCGCCGCGAACGAGCGGCTCGACGCCGAGGCCGGCCGGATGCTCCAGGCCGTCTGGTTCGACGCGGGCCCCGACCGGCCGGGCCGCCTGCTGCTCGTGCTGCACCACCTCGTCGTCGACGGGGTGGGCTGGCGGATTCTGCTGGAGGACCTCGCGGCCGCTGCATCCGGCGGCCGTCCGGCGCCGGTCCCGGTGCCCTACCGCGAGTGGGCCGCCCGCGTGGCAGCCGATGCCACGAGCCCGCAGCGCGAGGCCGAACTGCCGCTGTGGACCGGGCTGCTGGGTGCGCCCACACCGCTGTTCGCATCCCGCAGGCCCGGCGCCGATCAGGCAGCGGTCGAGCGGAGCAGGCCGGCGGCCGGCCTGCTGTCCCGGGTGCCCGCCGCGGTGCACGCGGGTGTCGACGACGTGCTCGTCACCGCCCTCGCGGTGGCGGTGGCGCGCTGCCGTGCCCGGTGGACCGGCGATGGCACGGGGCGCCAGGGCACCGGGCTGCAGGTCGCCCTGCAGGGGCACGGCAGGCGGCCGGAGCAGGTCCGGCACTCCGGCGAGGCGGCCGACGAGGGCGCCGATCTGACCCGCACGGTCGGCTGGCTCGCCGACGTCGTGCCGGTCCGGGTGGACCCGGGTGCGGTGGAGCCCGACGCGCTCGCCGCGGCCGTGGCCCGGGTCCGGGACGACAGGGCGGCACTTCCCGACGGTGGTGCCGGGTACAGCGGCCTGCGCTACCTCAACCCCCGTACCGCGGCGCTGCTCGCCGGGGCGGCGCGGCCCGAGGTGTACCTGAACTACGAGGGCCGGTTCACCCGGGCCGAGGCGACGGACTGGGCCACGGTCGTCGAGAACGACGCGCTCTTCGCGGACTGGGGCGAGGATCGGCCCGACGAGTTCCCGCTCAGCGTCCTGGTCCGGGTGGCGGACCGGCCGGACGGGCCGGTCCTCACCGCGCGCTGGATCGCCGCGCCGGCCGGCCCCTCCCCGGCGGAGCTCGAGGAGCTCGTCACGGAGTGGTCACGCGTCCTCGACGAGCTGGAGCAAAGGTTTGCCTAACTTAATCTTGATTGCCATACTCCGCACGTTCGGCGCGGGCCGCTCGGCCCGTGTCTTCCGCTCCCCGCACGACCTGGAGGTCCGGGTGCCCAGGAGAACGAGGCCACTGCTGGCCGCAGCAGCCACCGTGGTGGTCGCCGCCATGTTGGCGGCCTGCGGTGGAACCGCAGGTCAAGGGGGCTCCCCGGCGCCCGACGCGGCGCCGCCCGCTCCCGCCGGAGCCACCGACCAGTTCCCGGTGACGATCCAGCACAAGCTGGGCACCACCACCATCCCGGCGGAGCCGAAGCGGATCATCGCCCTCAGCTACGAGGAGGACACCCTCGGCGCGCTCGGGATCACCCCGGTCGCCTACGGCTCCAACGACTACCTGCCCGGCGGGAAGTACCCGTGGCTGGCCGGCAAGATCGACCTGTCCGGCTCCATGGAGCTGAAGAACGTCTTCACCGCGCCGAGCCTGGAGCAGATCGCGGGGCTGAAGCCCGACCTGATCCTCGCCACGAACTACTACGGGCTGGAGAACTACTACAGCCAGCTGAGCCAGATCGCCCCCACGGTCGGCTACCCCGAGGAGGCGGGCACCTCCAGCTGGCAGGTGATCAGCCGGATGATCGGCAAGGCCGTCGGGCGCAGCGCCCAGACCGAGCAGGCGATCGCCGCCACGGAGGGCGACATCAGCGCACTCGCCGCGCGGCTGCCCGGGCTGAAGGGCAAGACCTTCAGCTCCAGCTTCTACTACGACCCCGGCCAGCCCTTCGCCGTGATCGACGACCCCGCCACGATCTCGGTGGCGCTCTACACCCAGCTCGGGCTCGTGCTGTCCCCGACGGTCACCTCCACCGTCAAGGACCGCTCGCTGAGCATGGAGCAGATCGGGTCGTTGGACGCCGACTTCATGTCCATCGGCTTCGCCACGCCCGAGCTACGGAGCTCGCTCGAGGCCGCCCCGGCCTACCAGGCGATTCCCGCCGTGCAGGCCGGCCGGGCCTACGAGGCCGACGCCTTCACCGCCCAGACCTTCAACAACCCGACGCTGCTGAACATCCCGTGGCAGCTCGACCAGATCACCCCGACGCTGGAGAAGGTCGCCGCCGGGGCGGCCGGCTAGATCGGTGCCGACAGCAGAGCTCAACGGGATCCGCATCGGCTACGACGTCCGGGGCTCCGGCCCGCTCGTCGTGCTGGTGATGGGGCTCGGCAGCCCCGGCCGGGTGTGGCAGCTGCACCAGGTCCCGGCGCTGGTGGCGGCCGGGTACCGGGTGGCCACGTTCGACAACCGTGGCATCGGTGCGTCCGAGCCCGGGCCGCCGGGGATGACCATCGACGACATGGTGGCCGACACCGCCGCGCTGGTGGAGCACCTGGGCGGCGGTCGGGCGGCCGTGGTCGGCACCTCGCTCGGGGCCCGGGTCGTGCAGGAGCTGCTGCTCGCCCGGCCGGAGCTGGTGTCGCGGGCGGTGGTGCTGGCCGGGCACGGCAGGCTCGACGCCACGCAGCAGGCGCTGTCGGCCGGCGAGTGCGCACTGCACGACGCCGGCATCGCGCTGCCGCCTCGCTACCGCGCGGCCGTCACCGCGCTGCACAACCTCTCCCCGCGCACGCGGGCCGACCCGGTCGCGGTGCGCGACTGGCTCGACCTGTTCGAGATGTCGGACCCCGCGGCCGGTCCGGGGGTGCGGGCCCAGCTCGCGCTCGCCGAGTTCGAGGACCGCGGGCCCGCCTACCGGGCGATCACGGTGCCGACGCTGGTGGTCGGGTTCGCCGACGACCAGATGATCCCGGCCCACCTCTCCCGTGAGCTCGCCGCCGCGATCCCCGGCGCCGAGTACGCCGAGGTCGCCGACTGCGGCCACTTCGGCTACCTCGAACGGCCGGACGAGGTGAACGCGCTGCTGGTCGGATTCCTGGGAGCGTGCTGAACAACTCGGCCCTACTGGGCGATCGAGGAGTGCTTCCCAGGCCGCGGCGAGTCACTACCGACGTCGTGGTCACCGACCACCGTGACACGAACTGCTGTTGCAGTACCAGGTCGACGTGGCGCCCCTGATCTCCAGCGCGCGGGTCAGCCCTTCGCTTCGCGGACGTCCGTTCCCTGCTCCGCGAACGCCTTGAAGTCCTGCATGTGCTGTTGCGACTGCTTGCGGAAGGCACCGCGCATAAGAGGCCCTACCAGTCGCATCGGCAAGCTGCTGAACCGGTATTCGTTCTCTTGCGCCCAGAGGGTCGCCTCCGGACCGGATTCAGTCAGTCGGTCGCGCACGTCGCTCCACATGCCCTTGGCGACGATTTCGCGGGCGAAGTGGACGACGCTGTCTCTCGGGATCCCGTGCAGGTTCGCCGGTTCTCGGCGCGTGATGGTCTCGGTGCACTCCATTCTCTGCTGTCCCATCTGCAGCACGACGCGCGACTCGGTACCGACCTGCCCGTGCATGCCACTCAGCGGTTCGTGCAGCACCATGCCGCGCAGCCACTTCGGCAGGTGTGCGGGGTCGGCGAGCAGCTGGGCCACCCTCTCCCGCGGCAGGGCGATCTCGATCGAGACGGTGTACTTCATGGCGGAGCGCTCCAGGTTCTCCTGGCGAAGGATGCACGCTAGCGGCCTCGCCATATATAAGTCCAGACTTATAGGTCTTCCGCCGCGCCAGCGCGCACGTCCACCAGGGGGTGATCATCCCGCCGGAGAGGCATCAGCTTCTCACTACACGCCGAAGTGCCGTTGCAGTATCAGGACAGCACGAGCGCCCGGTAGGCCGCGTCCCGCGCCGCCAGCTCCGCGTGTGACCCCTCGGCGGTGATCCGGCCGTCCTCGACGGTGACCACGCGGTCGACCACGGCCAGCAGGGCCGGGCTGGTGGTGGCCAGGATCGTGGTCCGGCCGCGGCGCGCGGCCCGCAGCCCGGCGGCGATCCTCGCCTCCGTGACGGTGTCCAGTGCGGTGGTCGGGTCGTGCAGCACGAGCACGGGTGTGTCGCGCAGCAGCGCCCTGGCGAGCGCGACCCGCTGCCGCTGGCCGCCCGAAAGCGAGCGGCCCTGCTCGGACACGGCGGTGTCCGCGCCGTCCGGCAGGACGGTGATCACCTGGTCGGCCTGGGCGGCGCGGATCGCGGCGTCCAGGTCGGCGTGCTCGGGCGCGCCGGTGGTGATCGTCTCGTGCAGGGTGCCCGCGAACAGCTCCGCGTCGTGCGCCGCCACGAGGACCGCGGCGCGCAGCTCGTCGGGGTCGAGCTCGGCGAGCGGCACGCCGTCGAGCTCGACGGAGCCGGCGGCCGGGTCGTGTTCGCGGCCCAGGCAGCCGAGCAGCTCCGTGGCGGCGGCCGGGTCGCTGACCACCACGCCGAGCAGCTCACCGGGCGCGACGTCCAGGTCGAGCCCGGTGAGCGGGCCGCTGACGAGCCCGCGGATCCGCACCCCGCCGCGGACGGGGGACCGGGGAGCGGCGGTGCCACCGCTGACGGCGTGCGGCGTGCCCAGGAGCGCGGCGACCCGCTTCGCGGACGCCCTGGCCTGCGCCAGCGCGGCGTTGACCCGCCCGAAGACGTCCAGCGGCTCCAGGAGGAACTGGGCAAGGCCGACGGCGGCGACGAGCTGCCCGACGCTGATCTCGCCCGCGATCGCGAGCCGGCCGCCGACCAGCGCGATGAGTGCCAGGAACAGCCCGTTGACCACCAGCACCGCACCTTGGTAGCCGGCCTGCGCACCGGTGGCGCGCAGCGTGGCCGCGAGGGCGGCCCGGCTGGTGGCGGTGTAGCGCTGCACCGCGGTGCCCTCGGCGCCGATCCCCTTCAGCACGCGGACACCCGCCACGAGGTCCGCCGCCACCCCGGACGCCTGCGCGGCGCGTTCCTGCTCCGGCCCGCTGCGCCGCTCCAGCGGCTTGCCCAGCAGGTGCAGCAGGAACAGCAGCGGTGGGGTGCCCAGCAGCACCAGCAGCCCGAGCGGGACCGAGCTGCGCAGCAGCGCCACCGCCGCCACCGCGAGCGCGGCGAGCGCGGCGACGCCGTAGGGCAGCGCGAGGTGGATCGAGGCGATCCGCTTGGCGTCGGCCACGGCGACGCTCACCAGGCTGCCGGCCGGCCTGCCGGCTTCGGCGCCCCCTCCGGGGTGGAGCATCCGCTCCACCACCCACAGCCGCGCCTGCTGGTCGGCGCTGGCCTCCGCCAGCCACGTGACCCGGGCACCCGCGCGGTAGCAGAAGGACAGCACGGCGAAGTCGACGGCGAGCGCCGCCAGCACGGCCAGCAGGGCGGTGCCGTCCCCGGTGCGGACCGCGGCGTCGATCGCCACGCCGACGAGCACCGGGACGAGCGCCTCACCGATCTGGTGGCCGGACAGCAGAAGCGCCGCGAGGCCGAGCCGGCGGCGCTGGCCGGACACCGACGCGCGCAGCACCGACCGTGCCGTGCCCAGGGGGCCGCCCGCGGTCATCGGGCCTCCGACCAGGCGGCCCACAGCGTGGCGTAGCGGCCGCCCGCGGCGACCAGCTCCTCGTGCGTGCCGTGCTCGACCACTCGTCCGTCCTCCAGGACCACCACGTGGTCCGCCGTGGTTGCCTGGGTCAGCCGGTGGGCCACCAGGAGGCCGGTGCGGCCGGCCAGCGCCCGTTGCGCGGCCTGCTCCAGGAGCCGCGCTCCCGCGCTGCCCGCCTCGGCGGTGGCCTCGTCGAGGATCGCGACCGGCGGGTCTGCGAGGACGAGCCGGGCGAGGGCGAGCTGCTGGGCCTGGACGACGGTGAGCCCGTGGCCGCCGGCTCCGACGACGGCCTGCAGACCGTCGGGGAGCGTGTCGACCCAGGCCCGGGCGCCGACGAGGTCGAGGGCCGCGTGCAGGTCGCGGTCGGTGGCCTCTGGCCGGGCCAGGCGCAGGTCCTCGGCGAGCGGGCCGGCGAAGACGTGCACCTCCTGGGTGACGAGCGCGACGGTGGCCCGCAGGACCGCGGGCCCCTGCTCGTCGAGCGGGACACCCCCGATGTCGATGGTGCCGCGGTCGGGCCGGTGCACCCCGGCGATCAGCTTCGCGAGCGTGGTCTTCCCCGCTCCGCTCGCCCCGACCAGCGCGACGCGGGTGCCGGACGCGATCTCCAGGTCGATGTCGTCGAGCGCGTCGTGGCCCTCGACGTAGGCGTAACCGAGCCCCTTCGTGCGCACCGTGGCGTCGACCGGGTGGACCGGCACCTCCGGCTCGCGCTCCTCCGGCAGGTCGGCCACGCCGATGATCCGGGCGAGGCTCGCCGCGGCGGACTGCACCGAGTCCAGCAGGAACAGCATCTGGTTGATCGGGCCGAACAGGTTGATGAAGTAGAGCGCCGCGGCGCTCGCCGTGCCGATCGAGACCGCGTCGGAGCGGACCAGGAGGAAACCCGTGGTGAGAACGGCCGCCACCCCGACGTACTCGGCGGCGTTGAGCCGGCCGAAGAAGGAGGTCTGCAGCCGCGTGACGGACATGGTGAGGTCCACGACCGCCTGGGACCGGACGCGGACCCGCTCGGCGTGCTCGCGCTGCAGCCGGAAGGCGCGCACCGTGGCCGTCCCGCCGATCGTGTCCAGCAGTTGCTGCTGCTGGGCGCCCCCGACCGTGCGCTGCTCGGCGTAGATCGGGCCGGACCGCCGCAGGTACCAGCGGGCCGTGAGGACCTGGATCGGCACGGCCAGCAGAGCGGCCACCAGGAACCGCCAGTCGAGGACGGCGAGCCCGACGAGGGTCAGCATGATCACCAGCGCGGACCGGGCGAACTGCGGGGCCGACACCCGGACGACCTCGCCGACCACGGACATGTCGCTGGTGACCCGCGCCGTGAGGTCACCTGCTCCGGCGGCCTCGATGCGTTCGAGCGGCTGGCCGAGCGCGCGGGCGACGAACCGCTCCCGCAGGTCGGCGAGCATGCTCTCGCCGACCCGGGTGACGAGCCGGATCCCGACCAGGGTCAGCAGGCCCTGGGCCAGCGCCACCCCGACGAGCAGGAGCACCGGACCGGTGACGGCCGAGGCCGGTCCGCCCGCCACCACGAGATCAACGACGGCGCCCAGCAGCGGGGCCACCAGCAGGCCGACCGCGGCGTCGGCAACCAGCGTGGTCAGGGCGAGCGCAGCGGCGGCCCGGCGCGGACGGAGCAGCTCCGCGAGGACGGCGCGGGTGCGAGCGGCCGGGGAGACGGGGAGCAGGGCGCGTGCGGGACCGGTGATCGTCACACTCACGTCGTGAGGTTACCCTTACCTCGCCAGAGGTAAATGGTGCCACCGTCCCGTTCGTCCGCTCCCGGGCGATGAGTCCGCGGCCCGGCCGGCGTCTACCCCTCATGCCCTTGTTCAGAGATCGTGACGCCCTCCCGACCGGCCTGAAGACAGGCAGAGACCTCTGGCCTGCTGTCCACTCCGAGCGGGCGGCCCTGGCCGCCGACCTCGCGGTGCTGACCGACGAGCAGTGGGCGACGCCGTCACTGTGCTCCGGCCTGTCGGTGCGTGAGGTACTCGCCCACCTGACCGCGGCGGGGAGCCTGAGCCCGGTGCGGTGGTTCGCCGGCGTGGTCCGCAGCCGGTTCGACTTCGACGACCAGGTGGCCAGGCGCCTGGCCGAGCAGCTGGGCGACACCCCGGCCGACACACTCGCCAGGTTCCGCGGTGTCGTCACCAGCACCACGGCCCCGCCGCTGCCGAGGATCGCGTTGCTCGGCGAGGTCGTCGTCCACGGCGAGGACATCCGGCGTCCCCTGGGGATCGAGCGCGACCATCCGATCGAGGTCCTCACCCGGCTCGCCGAGTTCTACACCCACTCCGACCTCATGTTCCCCGGCAAGACCCGGGTGGCCGGCGTGCGCCTCGTCGCGACGGACGGCCCCTTCACGACGGGCGCGGGTCCACTGGTCTCAGGGACGACACTGGCGATCATGATGGCGACCGCCGGTCGTGCGGTCTACTGCGACGAGCTCACCGGCGACGGCGTCGCGACCCTGCGCATCCCGCGTTGAGTCACCGGCTACGCCGCGCGGGGCACGAAGGGCACTTCGAGCTCCTCACCGTCCTGCACCACCAGCGCGGTGCCCGCCGGTACCTCCCGCCACATCCCCGGCAGGTCGACGAGCGGCTCGGAGACGATCACCCTGGCCTCGTCGGAGAAGTGCTGGAAGCGCTCGTTCTCGGGATAGAGCAGGCGCAGGTCACGCACCGACGAGCTGACGTGGAGCGTGTTCGCCTCCGTGTCGCTCGCATACCGGGCGGCGACGAGGCGCGCCCCGTCAGTGACCCCCACGGTCATCTGCAGGGGATGGTCGGACCCGATCCGCCGGCCGGCGGCCTCGATGCACCCCGCCATGCGTTCGAGGCCGCCGACCGGGTCCTCGGCCAACCCGAACGTCAGCGCGAGATAGAACATCAGCTCCGAGTCGGTGGAGCCCTCGACGGCGGGGAAGAGCTCCGGGTCGACCTGCATGAGCAGGTCGCGCCGCACGCGGGGGAAGGCGTCGATCATCCCGTTGTGGACGAACATCCAGTGGCCGTACCGGAACGGGTGGCAGTTGGACTGCTGCACAGGAGTGCCGGTGGCGGCGCGGACGTGCGCCAGGAACAGCGGCGAGCGGATCTGCGCGCTGAGCTCGCGGAGGTTGTGGTCACCCCACGCCGGTGACGCGCTGCGGAACAGCCCCGGCCCGTCCGCCGTGCCGTACCAGCCGAGGCCGTAGCCGTCGCCGTTGGCGATGGCGACGTCGGGGGCATGGCTCTTGCTCTGCTCGATCAGCGAGCGCTCAGGCTGGTAGAGCAGCTCCTCGGGGCGGATCGGGTCGCCGATGTAGCCCAGCCAACGGCACATGCGCCCGACTCTCGCAGGTGCTGCGGACGACCGCTACGACCCGACGGGCTACTCCTGGCCGCCCGGTCGTGTCTCAGATTGAGACGGCGCCGGGTCCCGATTCTCGCCGCCGGGCTGTCTAACGTCGGGTCCACGGACGTTTCCGGAGGAGGACCGACGATGGCATCCGCGGTGCGCACAGTGATCAGCCCCGGCCGGTACGTCCAGGGGAAGGGCGCGATCCGGCTGCTGGGGGAGTACCTGAAGCAGATCGGCTCGACGCCGTTGATCGTCGCGGACGACCTGGTGTGGGGTCTGGTCGGCCACGACATCGAGGCGTCGCTGAAGGCGGCGGACCTCCCCGTGAACCGGACGGGGTTCGGCGGCGTCCCCAGCGCGCACGAGGTCGACCGGGTCGTTGGCGTGATCCGGGAGGCCGGGGCGGACGTGGCGGTGGCGGCCGGGGGTGGCAGCACCATCGACGTCGTGAAGGCGGCTGGCCACCTCGCGGGCATCCGCTGGGCGAACTGCCCGACCGTGGCCTCCACCGACGCCCCGTGCAGCGCGCTGTCGGTGATCTACACCGAGACCGGCGAGTTCGAGGAGTACCGGTTCTTCCCGAGGAACCCGGACCTGGTGCTCGTCGACTCCCAGATCGTCGCGAACGCGCCGGCGTCGATGCTGGTCGCCGGGGTGGGCGACGCGCTGGCGACGTGGCTCGAGGCGCGCGCCACCGCCCGGTCGAGCTCGCACACCATGGCAGGCGGCCTGCCGACGCTCACGGGTACCGCGCTGGCCCAGCTGAGCTGGGACGTGCTCTGGGAGAACGCGCTGCCCGCGATGGACGCGGTGCGGGACCACCAGGTCACCCCGGCTGTGGAGAAGGTGATCGAGGCGAACACGCTCCTGTCCGGACTGGGGTTCGAGTCCGGTGGCCTCGCCGCCGCCCACGCCATCCACAACGGGTTGACGGCGGTGGCCGCCACCCACGGGCTCGCGCACGGGGAGAAGGTGAACATCGGCTCGCTCACCCAGCTCGTGCTGGAGGGGGCGCCGACGAGCGACATCCGGGAGTTCGTCGAGTTCACCACGCGGGTCGGGCTGCCGACCACGCTGACGGAGGTCGGGCTCAGCGCGGACGACACCGACGCCCTGCGGACGGTGGCGGACGCCGCGACCCTCGAGGGCGAGACGATCCACTCGATGCCGTTCGAGGTGCGCAGCGACGACGTCGTGAGCGCGCTGGTCTCCATCGAGCGGTTCGCGACCAGGACACGCGAGGAAGCCGGCCTCCCGGCCCCGGTCCGCTACGAAGCCCACTGAGGCAGCGACTCGCGGGCGCGCGACATGGACACATGTCGCTGTTCTACGGCCCGAAATTCCGCGACAGGTGTCCATGTCGCGGCCCACGCCGTGCGCCATGATCGTCTCGTGGACGAGCTGAAGGCACTCGCACAGCCCCTGATCCGGCCGGCGGAACCGGCTGATGCGGAGGTCGTGCACCGGTTCATCGTCGAGCTCGCGGAAGCCGAGCAGTTCCCCGGCCCGGTGCTGGCACAGCCCCGGGACGTGGCGGAGGCGCTGTTCGGCGAGCGTCCCGTGGCCGAGGCCGTCGTGGCGACGGTCGACGGGGAGCCTGTCGGGTTCGCGCTGTTCTATCCCACCTACAGCACGATCGCCGGCCGGCCCGGCATCCACCTGGAGGACCTGTACGTCCGTCCCGAGCACCGGGGGAGCGGGCTGGGCCAGGCGTTGCTCGGTCATCTCGCGGACCTGGCGGTGCGCCGGGGATGCGCTCGCCTCGAGTGGTGGGTGTTGCGCACCAACGAGCCGGCCCTGCGCTTCTACCGTCGTCTGCACGCCCGTGGGCTCGACGAGATCGAGGTGCTGCGGCTGGACGGTGAGGCCCTACGCGAGCTCGCGGCCGCCCAGGGTGACCGCGCGGCGGATGGCGTCGGCGGCATCCGTTCCGGCTCGGGTGGTCAGTGAGTTGAGAGCGGCCACGAGCTGCTTCTCCTCGTAGGTGAAGTGGGTTTCCAGCACGGCGGCCAGCCCTTCCAGCTCGGCCCGGAGGCGCCGGGCCTCGGCCGGGTCGGGCGTGGCGGTGCAGCGGTCGACCAGGTTCTCCAGGTTGTGCAGGATCGTGGTCACCACGTGGTGGTCCTGGGTCAGCTTCCGGAGCACCGGTGCGAGCTCGGGAACGTCGGCCGCGAGCACGGGGAAGGCGCCGCTGTCCTCGCCCGTGTGGTGCTCGGTCAGGGCCGAGCAGAACGTCAGGCAGTGGGCCAGCAGATCGCGGGGCCGAGTGCCGTGGCCGTCCAGATAGGAGTCGACGTCCTCACGCAGCAGGAGGAGCTCCTCGCGGAGCCAGGCGTGCATGTCGATCAGCTGGGTGCCGAACGACATCAGGCGGTCGTCGCGGCTCGGGGATGGGGTCATGGTCGTCCGAAGGTCCGGCGCCTCCATGCCCACGACGGTCTCCGAGCCGGGTGCACGCGACGCTGCCGGTGATCCGATCAGCTCGCCGCCGTCGCCGTCAAGACGGTGACAGGATCGGAGAGACCCTCCCCCGGCTTCGAGGAGACACACGTGAGCAAGGCGATCCTGGACGGCACGTCGTTCAAGCTCGGCCTCTTCTCCGCCAACTGCTCGTCGGGCCTGGCCGTCACGACGGTCCCCGACCGGTGGTCGGGGAGCTGGGAGGACAACCTGCGGCTCGCGCAGCTCGCCGACGAGGTCGGGATCGACTTCCTGCTCCCCATCGCGCGGTGGATCGGCTACGGCGGTGAGACGAACTTCCACGAGGGCGTGCTGGACCCGACGGTGTGGGCGGCGGGTCTGCTCGCGCACACCCGCCGCATCTCCGTGTTTGCAACGGTCCACACCGCGTTCAACCATCCGATCGTCGTGGCGAAGCAGTTGGCGACGGTCGACCAGATCGGCCGCGGCCGGGCCGGCATCAACATCGTCGCCGGCTGGAACAAGCCCGAGTACGACGCCTTCGGGGTCGACCTGCCCGAGGACCACGACGAGCGGTACGCGCTCGCGCAGGAGTGGTGGAACGTGGTCGGGAAGATCTGGAGCACGCCCGGGCGGTTCGACCACGACGGCCGGTTCTTCCACCTGCGACACGTGGAGGGGATGCCGAAGCCGTTCGACGGTCCGGTGCCGGTGCTCAACGCCGGGTCGTCCCGGCAGGGCCGCGACTTCGCCGCACGCAACGCGAACTTCGCGTTCACGATCGTCGGCGGCCCCGAGGACGGCGCCGGGATCGTCCAGGCGGTGCAGGCGGCGGCCCGCGACACCTACGACCGAGCGGTCGGGGTGTTCACCCTGGGGCACGTGGTGTGCCGGCCGACCCGGGCGGAGGCCGAGGAGTTCCTGCACGACTATGCGGGCGAGCGGGCCGACTGGGAGGCGGTCGACAACCTCATGGCGCTGCAGGGACTGCACGCGCAGTCGTTCACGCCCGAGATGCTGCAGACGTTCCGCAGCCGGTTCGCCGCCGGCCACGGCAGCTGCCCGCTCATCGGCACGCCGGACGACGTCGCCGACGGGATCGAGCGGTTCCACCGGGCCGGGTTCGGCGGGATGACGCTGTCGTTCCTGGACTACATCGACGAGCTGGGCTACTTCGCGCAGGAGGTACTGCCCCGGCTCGAGGCGAAGGGGATCCGCCTTCCGGTCTGATCCCCGCTGAGCCACTACGTCACGCGACGGACCGTCCCCGGCGTGCCCCGCGGTGCCGGGCCAGGCGCCGCAGGAGCGGCAGGGCGGCGAAGCCGACGCCTCCCAGCGCGACCGCGCCGACGCCGAGGTCGACCGAGACCCGGCCCTGTTTGGCCCAGTACACGTCCTGCAGGTCGAGCAGCAGCGCGAACTCGTCGACGATCAGAGCGAGGCCGGAGCCGTACGCCCCCGCAACCAGCGGGTGTCGCCGTACGCGGTCGTCCCCGCGGACGGCGACGGCCCCGACCCCGCTGAGCAGGCCGATGCCCCACATGTAGTGGTGGATGTGCGCCCCACCGACACTGACGTTCCGGAACGGGCCCTTCTTGTCCCGGATGCTGTAGGTGACCAGGCGGACCGCCGCGAAGGTGGCGGTGAACGCCAGCCAGGACACCAGCGTGGCCCGTTCCCCGGGGCCGAGGTCCTCGTGGAAACCGGTGCGCAGTTCGTCGACGGTGGAGAGGTCCGCGGCGCTCGACGGGGACGGTGCCGTTGTCGTCATCAGGCCAACGTAAGGCCCCGCGGCCGTCCCTCAGGGACGATCGCCGCTGAAACCCCTGGTAGTGGTGTGTATCGCAGCGCGATCGGGTGCCTCCTGATCGGCGGTGAGGCTGCCGAGCACGGCCAGTGCCTCGGCCGTGGCCGATCCGGGCTCGGCGCGGTAGATCTTCAGTACCACGTCGGGCGAGCCGTTGGGGCGCAGCGACTCGAAGACGAGGTCGAGGTCTCCCACCAGCGGGTGGCGGAGCTGGAACGTGTCGGACGTCTTGTCCTTGACCTCGGCCTTCGACCAGAGTCGGGCGAACTCGGCGCTGCGCACGCAGAGCTCGCCGACGAGGGCCGTGAGGTCGGCGTCGTCCGGGTCGAGGACGGCGGACGCGCGGAGGCCGGCGACGCAGCCCGTGGCGACCTTGTTCCAGTCGCGGTAGAAGGTGCGGGCGTTCTCGTCGACGAAGAGGAGACGGGCCAGGTTGTCGCTGTGGCGGTGGCCGGCGTACAGGGCGCGCCCCAGATGGTTGGCGCCGATGACGGTGTTGCAGCGGTCCAGCAGCACCGCAGGATGGCCGTTCCAGTCGGCGATGAGCGCCAGCAGGTTGGCGCCGACCTGCCGGTGGGCCCGCGCGGCGGCCGGCGCGGGGCCCGGGACGGCGACGGCGAAGAGGTAGCGCTGGGCGTCGAGCCCGAGCCGCAGCGCCCGTCCGAGCGCGTTGAGCACACCGGCGGACGGGTGCTGCTCGCGGCCCTGCTCGAGCCGCGCGTAGTAGTCGAGGCTGAGCCCGGCGAGCGAGGCCACCTCCTCGCGCCGGAGCCCGGGAACGCGCCGGACGCCGCCCACGGGGAGGCCGACCTCACCGGGCAGGACCTGCGCCCGGCGGGCCCTGAGGAACTCCCCCAAGCGGTTCGCCTTCGCCACCTGGCCATGGTAGGCCGGGGGCACCCCCGGAGCGGGTGGCTCCGGAGGGACCTGCGACACCTCCACCGGGCGCGCGGATCAGCGGCCGATCGGGGTCATGTCCGGGTAGCGGGCGCCGACGGGCGGCTGCAGGGAGCGGAGGCGGCTGCGCTGCTCCGCGCTCAGCACGATGTCGGCCGCGGCGGCGTTCTCCTCGAGCCTGCTCACCTTCTTCGTACCGGGGATCGGGACGATGTCGTCACCCTGGGCCAGCAGCCAGGCCAGCGCCACCTGCGCGGGCGTCGCGTCCAGCTCCTTCGCGACGGTCTCGACCTCGTCGACGATCCGCAGGTTCTGGGTGATGGCGGCCTCGGCGAAGCGCGGGTTGTTCCGACGGAAGTCGTCGTCGGCGAACTGGTCGAGCGACCGGATCTGACCGGTGAGGAAGCCCCGCCCGAGCGGCGAGTAGGCGACGAGCCCGATGCCGAGCTCGCGCACGAGCGGCAGGGTCTCGGCCTCCGGGTCGCGCGTCCACAGCGAGTACTCGTTCTGCAGCGCGGTGATCGGGTGCACGGCATGCGCCCGCCGGATGGTGTCGGGCCCGGCCTCGGACAGGCCGATGTAGCGGACCTTGCCCTCCGCCACCAGCTCGGCCAGTGCGCCGACGGTCTCCTCGATCGGCGTGCCGGGGTCGACGCGGTGCTGGTAGTAGAGGTCGATGTGGTCGGTGCCGAGCCGCCTCAGCGAACCCTCCACCGCGATCCTGATGTTCTCCGGCGTGCTGTCGAAGCGGCGCACCGGCCCGGAGCCACCCGGCGCCTGCGCGTCGCGATAGGTGAGCTGGCCGAACTTCGTGGCGAGCACCACCTCGTCCCGGCGGTCCGCGAGCGCGCGGCCGACGAGCTCCTCGTTGGTGAACGGCCCGTAGACATCGGCGGTGTCGATGAGCGTGATGCCGAGGTCGATGGCGCGGTGGATGGTGCGGATCGACTCGGCGTCGTCGGTGCCTGCGCCGGTGTAGGCGCCCGACATGCCCATGCATCCGAGGCCGAGTGCCGAGACGGTCAGGTTGCCCAGTGCTGCGTTCCTCATGGACGCCTCTTTTCTGGTCGAGTGGTTGCGGGATCAGGTGGTTCGGAGGGCTCGGGCTCGCAGCGTGGTCACCAGCCAGAGCACGAAGGAAGCGGCGCACAGGCCGCCGCCCACGATGCAGACCGCGTTCCAGCCGCCCGCCGCCCACAGGGCCGAGGCGACGACGGAACCCACGGCCCCGCCGACGAAGCTGCCCGTGATGTAGGCCGTGTTGACCCGGCTGCGGGCCTGTGGCGACGCCTGGAACATCTGGGCCTGGTTGAGGATGCGCTGCGACTGGATCGCGACGTCGAGGAGCACGATCCCGATCACCAGCCACGGCACGGAGAACCTCCCGATGTCGCAGACCGCCCAGGCCACCACGGCGAGCAGCCACGACAGGCCGGTGGCGCGGACGGACCAGCCACGGTCGTGCAGCCGCCCGGAACCCTGCGCGGCGACGGCTCCGACGAGCCCGGCGAGTCCGAACAGCCCGATCACGAAGGTCGAGTAGCTGTACGGCGGCCCGCTGAGCAGGAAGGTCAGCCCGGTCCAGAAGACCGAGAACGCGCCGAAGCTGACCGCTCCGTAGAGCAGCACGATCTGCAGGGTGGTGTCGCCGCGGACCAGCCCGGGGATCGAGCGCAGCAACGCGCCGTACGGCTGCCTCTGGCGCGGGATGTCGTGCGGGATCGTCCGGGCCAGTACCAGCGCGAGGAGCAGCATGACCACCGCGGCGATCACGAAGACCGCCCGCCAGCCCAATGCGCCCGCGATGAGCCCGCTGACGACCCGCGCCGCCAGGATGCCGGTGAGGGCTCCGCTGAGCACGATGCCGACCACCCGGCCGCGGTCGGCGTCGGTGGCGAGGTCGCTCGCGAACGGGATCAGGATCTGCCCGGCGACGGTACTGACGCCCACGGCGACCAGCGCCAGTACCAGGATGGTGATGCCGGGGGCGACCGCGCACGCGGCCAGACACGCCGCCGAGAGCAGCATCATCAACGGGGCCAGCCGCCGCCGGCTGCGGATGTCACCCAGCGGGACGATGAACATGATCCCCAGCGCATAGCCGACCTGGGTGGCGGTCACCAGCAGGCCCGCGGTGCCCTGCCCGACGTGCAGGTCCCGGGCGATCACGTCCAGCAACGGCTGGGCGTAGTAGAGGTTTCCCACCGCGGCGCCGCTGGCCACGGCCAGCAGCAGCACCACCCCCCGGGAGAGCGGTGCTCGTTCCACGGCGGCGGCCCCGGCCTGCCTGGCCGGAGCCGTGTCCACACGTTTCACGTCGAGAGCTCCTCGTGACCGGTTCGAGAACGCGGGATCGCCGCTGGCGATCCCTCGATCCACGGTAGGAGCCGGAGAGGGCCGGTGGGGGGGTGAGCCGCACCCCCCGTGAGTGGCCTCCGTCGTCGACGGGCTACTCGTTGACGACCTCGAGCCGCCGGCCCGTGGTGAGCGGACCCAGGATGCCGACGTCCACCGCCACCACGACCATCGCGGCGCACACGATCGCGAAGAGCGCGCCGACACCGGCGTCGTTCAGCACGGGGACGAGGACGAACGGCATCGCCGCGGTCGTGAGGCGGGACAGCGCGTACGTCCCGCTCGACGCGGTCGATCGCAGATGCGTCGGGAAGATCTCGGCCTGGTAGATGTGGTAGGCGTTCGAGAAGACGTTGCTGACGGCCGTGTAGAGGAAGCCGAACACGAGGATCGTGAGCATCGAGTTCGAGAAGCCGAACGCCAGGCCGAAGACCGCCATCAGGAGCCCGGCCCCGACCACCAGGTACTTGCGTTCGACCCGCTCCACGACGGGCAGCGAGAGCGCCGACCCGATCGGGTAGCCCAGGTAGGTCACCCCGGTGAACAGCAGGGACTCCGAGATCGGATAACCCTTCGCCGTGAGCACGAGCGGGACCATCGTGCCGAACCCGTAGTAGCCGATGGTCTGGAAGATGTGGAAGACGACCATCATGCCCGTGCGCCTCTTGTAGGGAGGCACCAGCAGGGCACGCGCGCCGGTCGGCACCGGTCGGGTTCGAGGGCGGCCCGTGTCCGCGGCGGGCGGGCTCGGCGGGGCGGGCCGGACG
>NZ_JAAXKY010000097.1 GCF_012911925.1 Pseudonocardia xinjiangensis
GCCCCCGGCCCGCGCACGAGCCGTCCCCCAGCCCTACCGCTGCACACCATGGAGCCGTACTGCTGCTGGGACGCGCCTCAGACCGCACTTTGGCTCCGAAGTGCGCCCGCGGTGTGGATGTCCGGGCATCCTGCGCTCGCCCATCCGGCGTATCGCCCGGCCGGGGAGGTGGTGTCCGTACATTTCGTGCGGTTCCCGCCTCTCGGACGCCTGGTTGTCCTCCCCCCGGACGGGACGCACGATGGTGCAGTGACGTCGACGCAGGTGTGCCCGCAGGGCCCCACCGTGTCCCGACGTGCCGACCTCGCCTCGATGTCGGGGTTCCTGGTCACCGATCTCGAGAGGTTCTGGCCGTCCCGCCGCGGCCACGCCTTCGACGAGTTCTGTCGCTGACCTCCCGCATCGCCCGCTGATCCGCCGCCGCGCCTCCGCGCGCGCCATCAGCACCGTGCGCTCCGCCTGCCCGGGCATTCCCGGCCGGGCACGCCCCACCCAGAACAGGACTCCATCCGATGCCCCGGCTCCGCACCCCCGCCCTGATACCGGCCGTGATCACGGCCGTGATCGCCCTGCTCACCGCCACTGCGTGCTCGCGCGCCGAACCGGCGCCCACCGACAACGCCGCGCCCGTCAACGGCGGCAAGGCGACGGAGCTGCGGCTCGGGTACTTCCCGAACGTCACGCACGCGCCGGCGATCATCGGCGTGGAGCAGGGACTGTTCAAGGCCGAGCTGGGCGGCACCACCCTGACGCCGCAGACCTTCAACGCTGGCGGCGACGCCGTCAACGCGCTGCTCGGCGGCTCGCTCGACGCCACCTACATCGGCTCCGGACCGGCGATCAACGCCTTCGCGAAGTCCGACGGCCAGGTGCGCGTGATCGCCGGTGCCACCGCGGGCGGCGCCCAGCTCGTCGTGAAGCCCGACATCACCGATCCGCAGCAGCTCAAGGGCAAGACGATCGCCACCCCGCAGCTGGGCAACACCCAGGACATCGCGCTGAAGGTGTGGCTGAAGAAGAACGGGCTCACCGCGGGTGACGGCCCGCAGGACGTCAAGATCGCCAACCTCGACAACCCGCGCACCCTCGACGCGTTCCGCCAGGGCAGCGTCGACGGCGGCTGGCTCCCGGAGCCGTGGAGCTCCCAGCTCGTCCTCAACGCCGGCGCGAAGGTGCTGCTCGACGAACGCAGCCTCTGGCCGAACGGCCGCTTCCCCACCACCGTGCTGCTCGTGCGGGCCGACTTCCTGCAGAAGTACCCGGAGACCGTCCGCGAGCTGCTGCGGGCACACATCAAGGCGATCGACCTGGCCCAGACCGATCCGGCCCAGGCCAAGACCATCGTCAACCAGGGTCTGCAGAAGCTCACCGGCAGCGCGCTCCCCGGGCCCGTGATCGACCGTGCCTTCGAGAACATCACGCTCGACCCCGACCCGCTCGCCTCGACGTTCCCGCATCTCGCGCAGGACAGCGCCACGGCAGGGATCACCGAGAAGCCGACCGACCTGGCGGGCTTCCTCGACGTCGCGCCGCTGAACGCCGAACTCCAGGCCGCCGGGAAGCCGCCCGTGGACGCCGCAGGACTCGACAAGCCCGGAGGCAACTCATGACCGCCACCCTCGACCGTCACGTCGGCACCCAGCACCGCGCCGCCGTCGACCTGCAGGGCGTCGGCAAGGTCTTCGGCCGAGGCACCTCGGCCGTCACCGCGCTGACCGAGGTGGACCTGCGGGTGCAGCCGGGCGAGTTCGTGGTGCTGCTCGGGGCGTCGGGCTGCGGCAAGACCACGCTCCTCAACCTCGTCGCCGGGCTCGACCAGCCGACGGCCGGCGCCGTGACGGTGGACAGCGGCCGTCCCGCTGTGATGTTCCAGGAACCCGCCCTCCTGCCGTGGCTGGACGCCGGTCGCAACGTCGAGCTCCCGCTGCGGCTGGCCGGGGTCGGCCGTGCCGCCCGCCGCGCCCGTGCCGCCGAGCTGCTGGACCTCGTCCGGCTGGGCGGCCTGGCGCGCAAGCGGCCCCACGAGCTGTCCGGCGGCATGCGGCAGCGCGTCGCGCTGGCCCGCGCGCTGGCCGCCACGTCGAGCGGGACCGACGCCGAGGGCGGCCTCCTGCTGATGGACGAGCCGTTCGCCGCGCTGGACGCCATCACGCGCGACTTCCTGCAGGGCGAGCTGCAGCGGATCTGGCAGGCCACCGGGGCCGCGGTGCTGTTCGTGACCCACGACGTCCGCGAGGCCGTCCGGCTCGGGCAGCGAGTCGTGCTGCTGTCGTCGCGGCCGGGCACCGTCGTGCGCGAGTGGGACCTCGCCGCCGCCGGGACCGACCGGGAGGAGCTCTCCGAGGAGATCACCGGCAGGCTCCGGGAGGTGATCTCCACACATGCCCGTGCCTGAGGTCGTCTCCGACACGCAGTCCGCCGACACCGCCGCGGTCGGGGCGGGCCTCGACGCTCTCGACACGCCCACCGAGGCGCGCAAGCCCGTGCTGCGCCGGGTGCTGGCCACCTGGCTGCCGCCGCTGATCGCGCTCGTCCTGTTCATCAGCGTGTGGCAGGCCGTGTGGGCCTCGGCGATCTATCCGGAGTACCAGCTGCCCGCCCCGCTCGCGGTGTGGCAGGAGTTCGCCGGCACGGTCGTCGACGGCAGCATCTGGGGGATCGTCTGGGTGTCGCTGCACCGTGCGGTGCTCGGGTTCCTCACCTCGGTGGTGGTCGCAACGCCGCTCGGGCTGCTCGTCGCGAAGGTCCCCGTGGTGCGGGCCGCGATCGGGCCGCTGCTGGCGGGCATGCAGAGCCTGCCGTCCGTGGCGTGGGTGCCGGCGGCCGTGCTGTGGTTCGGGCTGACCGACACCACCATCTACTTCGTGGTGCTGCTCGGCGCCATCCCGTCGATCGCCAACGGGCTGGTGTCGGGCATCGACCAGGTCCCGCCGATCCTGCCGCGCGTCGGGCAGGTCATGGGGGCAGGCCGGATCGACTCGGCGCGGCTGATCCTGCTGCCCGCCGCGCTGCCGGGCTACATCGCGGGCTGCAAGCAGGGCTGGGCCTTCTCCTGGCGTTCCCTGATGGCGGCGGAGATCATCGCGACGTCCCCGCAGCTGGGGATCGGGCTCGGCGCGTACCTCAAGCAGGGCAGCGACTTCAACAGCATGCCTGGCGTCATCGCCGCGATCTTCCTGATCCTGCTGGTCGGCGTCGGGGTCGAGCTACTGGCGTTCCGGCCGCTGGAGCGTCGCGTGCTGCGCGCCCGCGGCCTGGCGACGGCACCCTGATGGCCGCGCCCGCGCTCGCCAGGCGACGGCACGTCGACTACTGCCGCGTCCCCAGCACGGGCTGTCCCGCCTGATCGACGTTCCCCCGGTGGCGCGTGGCGCGCCGGGACCTCGATCGGACGACAGGACGAGAGCCATGAGTACCGCCGAACCCCACGACGACCCGACGGTCGGCGGTGCCCGCCGCACCGCCCTGAACGAGGACTGGGCCGCGACGATCGTCGGCCTGCTGCTGCTCGCGCTCGTGCTCACGGGCCTGGTGCCCGGCTGGCTGGTGCCCTGATGAGCAGCGCACCGGACACCGGAGACATCGGCTCCGAGACCGCCGAGGCGCCCGCACAGGACGCCGGAACCTCCCCGTCAGCGGGACGGGCTGTCGGCGGCGTCGTCGCCGTCCTCGTGCTGGGCGGCCTCGCCCGCTACCTGGAACAGACCGTCCCGGACGCCACCGACGGCACCGCCTTCGGCGAGATCGCCGCGGCCATCGAGTACCCCGTGTACGCGATCGTGCTGGGCCTGCTGGGCAACGTCGTGCTCACGCAGCTGGGCCTGCGCGACCGGCTGGCCGCCGGGTTCCGCACCGAGTTCTTCATCAAGACCGGGCTCGTGCTGCTCGGCGCATCCATCAACTTCGCCGTGATCGTCAGTGCCACGGGCCCCGCGATCGTCCAGGCGGTCGTGCTGATCACCGTGGTCTTCGCGTTCACGTGGTGGCTCGGCGGCCGGCTGGGCCTGGACGACAAGCTCCGCGCGCTGCTCGCCTCGGCCGTGTCGATCTGCGGGGTGAGCGCCGCGATCGCGGCGGCAGGCGCCGTGCAGGCCCGGAAGGAGCAGCTGGCCTACACCGCCAGCATGGTGATCATCTTCGCCCTGCCGTCGATCTTCCTGCTGCCGGCCGCGGTCGACGCGCTGGGGCTCGACCAGGCCGTCGGTGGGGCGTGGGTCGGCGGCAACATCGACACCACAGCGGCGGTCACTGCCGCCGGGGCGATCGTGGGCGAGGAGGCGCTGCAGATCGCCACGATCGTCAAGACCACGCAGAACGCGCTGCTGGGCGTCGTCGCCGTCGCGCTGACGGCGTACTTCACCCTGCGCGTGGAGCGCAGGGCGGTCTCCGCCCGGCCGAAGGCCCGCGAGCTGTGGGAGCGGTTCCCGAAGTTCGTGCTCGGTTTCCTCGCCGCGTCGATCATCGCGACGATCTACATCGGCGCGGTCGGCTCGGCCGACGCCAGGCCGTACATCACGATCGTCAACGACCTGCGGACGCTGTTCCTCATCCTGGCGTTCGTCTCCATCGGGCTGGAGTTCCGCGTCGCGCCGCTGCGCGAGGCCGGCTGGCGCCCGGTCGGGGTGTTCGCGAGCGCCACCGTGGTGAACCTGGCCGTCGGCCTGGGACTCGCCGTTCTGCTCTTCTCCGGCTTCTCCGCTGCGACATAGGCGGAACCGGTGACCCCCTATCCCGGCTCGACGCTCACGAGGCGACGCGACCGGGACCTGTGCCACCACGCGAGCGCGCTCTGTCGGACGCACCGCCGACCCGGTCCGTCCGACACCCACCTCCTGGAGGTACCCATGTCCACCCCCACCCGCGAGTCCATCCGCCGGACCATCGCCGACCGCATGCTCGACTCGCTCGAGGACCTGGTGCGCAGGCACCGCGCTCTCGCGCTGGACGAGCAGCCCGCCGGGGAGCAGGTCGACCTGCACGCCGAGCTCATCGCCGCCGAGGTGGCGCACGAGCTGGCCGTGGTCCGCAGCGCCCTGCACCGCCACCCGCCGTTGGGCTGAGGCGCCGCCCCGGCCGCCCGTCCCGGGTGGCCGTGGCTACAGCCGCGGGTCCACCGGCTCCGACTCCAGCGCGAGCACCGCGAAGACGCACTCGTGCACGCGCCACAGCGGTTCCCCCGCTGCCAGCCGCTCGAGCGCCTCCAGGCCCAGCGCGTACTCGCGGAGCGCGAGGGCCCGCTTGACGCCCAGGCCGCGCCCGCGCAGCCGCTCGAGGTTGGCGGGTGCCGCGTACTCGGGGCCGTAGATGAGACGCAGGTACTCCGGCCCCCGCACCTTCACCCCCGGCTGCACCAGGCGACGGCCCTCGCGGGTGAGGTTGGCCAGCGGCTTGACGACCATGCCCTCGCCGCCCGCGCCGGTCAGGTCCTCCCACCACGTGGTGCCCGCGGCCACCGAGGCCTCGTCGGTGGTGTCGACCACCAGGGAGGCGGTCCGGCGGAAGAGCTCCGTCCCGGCCTCGTGGAGGCGGTCGGCCACGGCGAGGTGCCAGTCGTGGGCGCGGGTGTGGAACGTCGCGCCCTCGGCGGCGAGCACCTGGAACGGGGCCAGCTGCACGCCCGCCAGCCCGTCGGTGGGCCAGCAGTACCGCCGGTACGCCTCGCGGAACGCCGTGGCACCGGCGGCACGGGCGGTCATCCCGGCCATCAGGTCCGCCACGTCGATCCCGCGCGCCGCGGCGGCCGCGAGTGCCGCGCCGGACGCCGACAGCGCGGCCCCGGCCGCCGCGCCGACCGCGGCGTACTGGTCGCGGATGAGGCCACCCGCCTTCGCGCTCCACGGCAGCAGTTCGGCGTCGAGCAGCAGCCACCCGGTGTCCAGCTCGTCCCAGAGCCCGGCCGCGGTGACCGCGGCCAGGACGCGCTCCAGCAGCTGTGCCGTCAGCGCGGGCGGGAAGAACGGGCGTCCCGTGCGCGTCACCACCGTGCCGGGCCCGGGCATCCCGAAGCGCTGCGCGCCGACGGCATCGTCGCGGCAGACCAGCACGACCGCCCGCGAACCCATGTGCTTCTCCTCGCACACGACGAGCGGGACGCCGGCGGCGCGGAACCCGGCGAACGCCTCCGCGGGGTGCTCCAACAGCCCGTCGCGGGTGGACGTGGCCGTCGGCGCCATGGTCGGCGGCAGGTAGAGCAGCCACCGCGGGTCCACCGCGAACCGGCTCATCACCTCGAGCGCGGCCGCCGCCTGCTCCGCGCGCACGGTGATCGTGCCGTGGTGCGCGGTGGCGATCATGCGCTTGCCGGTGACGTCGGCGATGTCGAGCACGTCGGGCGCCCGGGCCGGGGCCCGCGCGGCGGGGGGCGGGGCGAGCGGGCGCTTCGGCTCGTACCAGACCTGCTGCGCCACGACGGCCACGACCTCGCGCTCCGGGTAGCGCAGCGCCGTGAGCTTCCCCCCGAACACCACGCCGGTGTCGAGGCACATCGTCCCGTTGACCCACTCCACCTGCGGGGTGGGCGTGTGCCCGTACAGGACGGTCGCCGCGCCGCGGTAGTCGTTGGCCCACGGGTAGCGCACCGGCAGGCCGTACTCGTCGGTCTCGCCCGTGGTGTCGCCGTAGAGCGCGAGGCTGCGCACGCGTCCGGACGCGCGGCGGTGGAAGCGTTCCGGAAGCCCGGCGTGCGCGACGACGAGCCGTCCACCGTCGAGGACGTAGTGCGAGACGAGCCCGTCGCAGAACTCCCGCACGGCGGCGCGGAACTCCTCGCTCTGCCCGGACAGCTGGGACAGGGACTCGGCGAGCCCGTGGGTGACCTGCACCGTGCGGCCCGACAGCGCCCGCACCAGCTTCTGCTCGTGGTTGCCGCACACGCACAGCGCGTCTCCCCCGGCGACCATCCCCATGACCAGCCGCAGCACCCCGGGGGTGTCCGGGCCGCGGTCCACCAGGTCGCCCACGAACACCGCGCGCCGCCCGGCCGGGTGGTGCGCTCCGACCGCGCGCCCCTCCTCGTCGCGGACGAGGTCGTAGCCCAGGGTGGTGAGCAGGTCCTCCAGCTCCCCGCGGCACCCGTGCACGTCACCGATCACGTCGAACGGGCCCGTCTCGGTACGGCGGTCGTTGAGCAGCGGCTCGATCTCGATCCGCGCGGCGTCGACCTCCTCCACCGAACGCAGCACGTGCACCCGGCGGAACCCCTCCTTCGCCAGTGCCCGCAGCGACCGGTGCAGCTCGCCACGCTGGCGCCGGATCACGTGCGGGCCGAAGGTGCGGTCGGTCCGGGCCTCGTTGCGCTGCCGGCAGACCGCCTCCGGCACGTCCAGGACTATGGCGACCGGCAGCACGTCGTGCTCACGCGCCAGCGCCACCAGCGGCACGCGGGCCTCCCGCTGCACGCTGGTGGCGTCGACGACGGTGATCCGGCCGGCCGCCAGCCGCTTGCCCGCCACGACGTGCAGCGCCTCGAACGCGGCCGTGGTGGCCGACTGGTCGTTCTCGTCGTCGGCGACCATCGCGCGGAAGGCGTCGCTGGAGAGCACCTGCGTCGGCGCGAAGTGGGTGCGGGCGAAGGTCGACTTCCCCGAGCCGGACGCGCCGACGAGCACGACCAGCGCCATGTCGGGGATGCGCAGCACACGCGGCTCACTCATCGCCCGCCCTCCGGTGCCTGCTCCCGCTCGAAGACGGCAAGCTGGGTGGGAGGGCCGACGTCCGGGTCGTCCGGGCCGACGGGTCGGAACCCGACCGTGTAGCCGTGCCGGGCGGCCACCGCCTCGGACCACTCGCGGAACTGCGCCCTCGTCCATTCGAAACGGTGGTCGGAGTGGCGCATCCGGCCCGCTTCCAGGCTGTCGAAGCGCACGTTGTGCTCGACGTTGGGGGTGGTCACCACCACCGCGGCAGGCCGCGCCGCGGCGAACACGGCGTGCTCCAGCGCGGGCAGCCTGCTCTCGTCGACGTGCTCGATCACCTCCATCAGGACGGCGGCGTCGTAGCCGGCCAGCGTCTGATCGGTGTAGGTGAGCGCCGACTGCCGCAGCGTGATCCGCTCCCGCTGCCGCTCGGCCATCCGGTCGAGCTGCAGGGCGCGGGCCGCAGCCTCGATGGCGCTCGCCGACACGTCGATGCCGACGATCTCGGTGAGCTCCCGGTCGGCGATCAGCTCCCGCAGCAGCGCGCCGTTGCCGCAGCCGAGGTCGAGGACCCGGCGCGCGCCCAGCTCCTTGAGCACGCCGAGCACGCTGTGCCTGCGCTGCACCGCCAGTGGCTCCGGCCGCTCGGGCACCGCCGTGACCACCGGCTCGGCGAGCGCGTCGTCGAGCTCGGCCACGTCGGTGTCGTCGGCGTCGGCGAGGCGCTCCAGCGCCGTGCGCACGTAGGGGCGCTGGTGGGCGAGGTACCGCCGGCTGATCAGCGTGCGCTCCGGGTGGGCGGCGAGCCAGCCCGCGCCGGCCCGCAGGAGCTTGTCGACCTCGTCCTGGCCCACCCAGTAGTGCTTGCTGCCGTCGAGCACCGGCAGCAGGACGTAGAGGTGGCTCAGGGCGTCGGCCAGGCGCATCTCCCCGGTCAGCGTCGTGTCGAGGTAGCGCGAGTCGCCCCACCCGGGGAACTGCGGGTCCAGCGGCACCGGGTCGGCCACCACCCGCCAGCCCAGCGGCGTGAACAGGCGCTCGACCAGCTCACGGCCGTCGCGGCAGGGCAGCGTCGGGATGCGGACCGACAGCGGGATCAGCCGGGCCGCCAGCTCGGGGCGCGCCGCGCAGCGGCCCTTCATCGCCGAGGAGAACACGGAGCCGAGCGCCACAGCGAGCAGCGAGCCCGCCACGTACGGCCGGTCGTTCACGTACTGGCCCAGCGTGAACCCGGTGGTCGCGCCACCCTTCACGAGCGCGACCGGGTCGACGTCCAGCAGCAGGGCCGCGGTGCATTCCTCCTGGTCCGCCCGCGGGTAGAACACGTGCGCCGTACCGGCCGCCACCGGGAACGCCTGGGCCCGGTCCGGGTGCTTGTGCAGCAGGTACCCGAGGTCGGTGGCCGGCTCCGCGGTGGTGGTCAACATCAGCAACACGGAGGAAGCCTGTCAGACGACCTGCCGGGGCCGGTCCGGCGTTGCAGCAAAGCCACTTTGCGGCAACGAGGTTGCATGAAAGTGGCTTTGCTGCAATGGGGGCAGTGCTCCCGAGCGGAGTGCTCAGGCGGCGGAGGCGGATTCCCGCGCCACGGGCAGGCTGCGCAGCACCGCGCGGGCCACGGCGTCGTTGTAGCGCAGGCTCTGGGCGTTCATCCCCGGGCGCGTGAACGCACCGGCCACCTTCACCGCGGTGTGCGGGCCGACGGCGAAGCGGCGCGGGTGCACCGTGCCGGAGGCGTCGACCAGCGCGCCGTCGGACGGGCGCACGCGGATGAGCCCCGTGTTGCGCAGGACGGTGCCGTCGTCGTCGACGATGACGGCCTCACCCGCGGCACCGCTGCGCATCAGGCTCGCGAGCAGCGGGTCCTCGGTGCGGGCGGCGCTGGCGTCGGGCAGCCGGGCGTCCACCAGCGCGGTGGCCGTGACGGGCGGCGCGCCCTCCAGCGTCGCGCTGCCCGCGCGGAACGTGCCGTCGGCGACGTCCACCCACATCCCGGCCCCGAGGAACTCGACGAACCCCGCCCGGGACAGCGCGAGCAGCTGGCGCACCCGGAACCCGGGCGGCCCGCTGGCGACGGCGTTGAAGAAGCTCTGCCACCAGCGCACGTCGAACGCCTGCGACCGGGCGGAGAGCGTGCCCGCCCCGATGAGCCTGCCCAGCGACCCGTACACCGAGAGCATCGCGACGAACGCCCCCAGGTGCGGGGTGTGTGCCGGGTCGACGTGCTGGCGCAGGTCCTCGGCGATCCGCTCCCGCACCAGGGGCTGCAGCGCGGCGAGGTCCGGGGCGTGCACGCCGTCGAGCGGGCGGTCCAGTGCGGTGAAGTCGATGCGGTCGAGGGTGTCGGGCACCGCTGCGGTGATCAGCTCGGCCATGGCCGGGGTGTCCCAGCCGAGCTCGGAGTACCGGGCGGCGAACTCGTCCCAGTGCAGCCGGACGCGGTCCGGGTGGCCGAGGAACAGCTCGTGGTACCAGCCCCAGGCGATCTCCTTGGCCATGAGCGGCCACACCTGCGCCCGCAGCTCGACGGGCTCACCCGCGGCGATCAGCCGGTCGACCTCGGCCGGCCCGAAGAACCGCGGCAGCGGCGGGCGTCCGCCGCGCAGCTCGTAGTGGGGCTTGGAGTGGTAGGGCGCGCCTCGCGGCGAGCCCACGACCAGGTGCGGTTCGGCGCCCGACGGGACGTAGCGCAGGGTGTCCCCGTCCGCGTCGACCGGCTCGAACCGGCCGCCGCGACCCTCGAACAGCAGCACCACGAGGTCGATGAACGCGAGCCCCATGCCGCGCACGATCGCCGTCTGTCCCGGCCGGATCACCGAGAGGTCGGTGTCGGTGGTCTGCTCCGGCGGCAGGTAGAGCAGCCCGAGCTCGGCCGCCCGGTCGACGAGGGCGAGCTCCTCCGCGGTGGGCGTCGCGTCGAGATGCCCGGAGGCGAGCACCACCGTGTCGACGCGCAACGGCGGGCCGTCCTCCAGGAACACGGTCTGGGTCGGCCCGTCCTCGGCGAGCCCGACGGCCCGGGTGCGGTGGACGTGCACCCGCACCCCCGGCGGCATCCCGGCGATCACCTCGTCCAGCACCCAGCCCAGGTACGCGCTCTGCAGGCGCCTGCTGGGAAAGGTCGAGGCAGTGACGGCGCGCAGCTCGGCGCCCAGCTCGGGCCCCAGCTGGTCGGGGTCACCGTGGGCCTGCAGCTCCTGCGCCCAGTCCCAGAACGAGGGGCCCGGCCGGATCGGCCCCTCGCAGACGACGGAGTCGTCGGTGTACATGGTGACGTCGGCGGCCATCGAGTTCATGGCCAGCAGCGGCGACTGGTCGTGGCGCCAGATCCGGCCGGCGCCCGCCGGGTAGGGGTCGATCAGGTGCACGTCGAGACCGGTTCCGACGCCTCCCGACAGCAGTTCCGGAGCGCTCGCGCCGAGCCGCTCTAGTATCCCGGCGCCGCGCGGCCCGGCACCGACGATCGCGATCGCGGAGGTCAAGGGGTTCCTCTCGGCAGGCGGACGTGGACAGTCCGTGCCTCAGACGGCGGTGCTGGTGCGGCACAGATCCACATGCCAGCGCCGCACCAGCCGCAACCCCATCACTCGACAGTAGGTCGGCGTGCCGTCACGGGCCAGTGATGCGGACGCAACTCACGTGCCTTTCCCGCAGTGCGCGCTGACCGCGTCGACCAGGGCGGCGAGCGAGGCGGCCACCCGGTCTGCGCCTGCGGTGAGGGCTCCCGCCGGTTCCACCAGGTACCCGTCCCGGCGGATCTCGATCATGATGGAGAGCACCCGCAGGTCCGTGCCGTGGTGGGCGAGCGGGACGTAGGTGCCCGCGAACGGTGAGTCGAGCCCCACGGTCCCGATCGGCGCGAACGCCGTCCCGGCCGCCGCGACGAGCCACTCCGGGGTGTGCACGGCGTCGGTGCCGAGGCAGACGGCGGGCCGGGGACCGGCGGCGTGCAGCTCGTAGGGCAGCGGCACCGACGGGTAGGAGTGCACGTCCAGCAGCACGGCGCGGCCGGTGGCGGCGAGCCGGTCGTCGACGGCGTCGCGCACCGCGGTGGCCCACGGGGTGTAGAACGCGTCCAGCAGGGCGTGGCGGTGCCCGGGGTCGTCGACGCGGAGCCGCTGCCCGTGCGTGCCCCGCGTGTAGACCGCGGCCATGCCGACCGCCGCCATCTCCTCCCGCTCGTCGGGGAACCGCTCCGGGTCGACGACGAGCCGGGACACTCGGTTGACCAGCGTCCACGGCCGCACCCGGGCACGGTCCGCGGCAGCCGTGGCGATGCGGTCGGTGTGGTGGTCGGTCAACGCCGCCTGCTCGGCCGCCAGCTCGTCGTCGTCGACCACCAGGTGCGGGCGCGTCCACGCCGGGACCTCGGTGCCGGCGTGCGGGACGTGCAGCAGCACGGGACTTCGGCCGTCACCTGGGAGCACCCGCCCATCCTTCCCGAATGTGACCGGCCCGATGTCCGGTTGACGGCCTCAGCGCCCGGTGCTGGAGTGGAGGACGTGACCGTCCGGGTTCCCCTGGTGACGCGACCGCACATCGACCTCGGCCGGGTGTGGTCCGCGGCGTGTCCGGGCTCCTGAGCCCCAGCCCCGCACCCACCTCCTGGAAGGACCCATCATGCCCGTCGAGTTCCTCGGCATCGGCGCCACCAACAACGGCTCGGAGACCGATCCGCGCACCGGTCCCGCGTTCGACAAGGAGTACACGCTCGCCCTCGCCCGGGCCCACGAGGAGACCGGATGGGACCGGGTGCTCACCGCCTACGGCTCCGGCAGCCCCGACCCGGCACAGGCCGCGGCGCTCATCGCGACCCACACCGAGCGGCTGCAGCTGTTGCTGGCCCACCGGCCGAACGTCTCCTACCCCACCTTCGCCGCGAAGACCGTCGCCACGCTCGACCAGATCAGCGACGGACGGCTCACCCTGCACGTGATCACCGGCGGCAACGACCACGAGCAGCAGCGCGAGGGCGACACCCTGCCCAAGGACCGCCGCTACGACCGCACCCGCGAGGCCATCCAGATCTTCAAGAAGGCCTGGACGTCGCGCGAGCCGTTCGACTTCCACGGCGAGCACTACGACTTCAGCGACTTCGTGCTGGACGTCGAGCCCGCGCAGAAGCCGCGCCCGCGCATCTCCTTCGGCGGGTCCTCAGCCGCCGCGTACAAGGTCGGGGCGGAGGAGGCCGACATCTACGCGCTGTGGGGCGAGCCGCTCGCCGGCACCGCCGAACAGATCGCCACGATCACCGAGCTCGCCCGTGCGGCCGGGCGGCCGGCGCCGACGTTCCAGGTGGCGTTCCGCCCCATCCTCGGCCGCACCGAGGAGGAGGCCTGGGAGAAGGCCTACGCCACGGTGGCCCGCATCCAGGACCGGACGAAGGGCGGCACGTCGCAGCTCACCCGCCGCCACAAGCTCACCGACCCCGAGAACGCCGGTTCCCAGCGGCTGCTGGAGGTGGCCGCGCAGGGTGAGCGCTTCGACCGTGCACTGTGGACGGTCACCGCGAAGGCCACCGGCGGGGCGGGCAACTCCACCGCGCTGGTGGGCACCCCGGAGACGGTGGCCGCCGCCCTGCTGGACTACTACGACCTCGGCGTCCGCATCCTGTCCGCCCGCGGCTACGACCTGCTCGAGGACGCCAAGGAGTTCGGCCGCGAGGTGATCCCGCTCGTGCGCGCCGAGGTGGCGCGGCGCGATGCGGAGCAGGCCCGCACCGCCGTTCCCGCCTGACGCAGACAGGGGCGGCGTGGCGCAGCTCAGCGCAGTACCGCCTGGGTCTGCGTCACCCGCGCGATGCGCTTTCCGGCCGCGTCGCGCAGCTCGGTGTCGATGACGAGCGTGCTGCGCCCCGCGTGCAGCACGCTCGCCACGGCGTCGACGTGCCCGGACGTCACGGGGCGCAGGAAGTTCGTCGCCGAGGTCACGGTGGCCGTTCCCGTCGCGCCGTCGGGAAGGTTGAGGAACGCGCACCAGCCACCGGCGGCGTCGGCCAGCGCCATCAGCGCCCCGCCGTGCAGCAGGCCACCGGACGTGCACCGGGTGCCGTCCCAGTCCAGGCGCAGCGCCACCTCGTCCGGTCCGGCCCGCAGCGCGGTGGCGCCGAGCACGGCGGTGAAGGGCATCGCGCGGTGCATCTGCGTGGTGAGGTCGTCGGTCACAGGAGGCACCCTGCAGCCCCGCCGTGCTGCCGGTCCATTACCTGCGGGGTCATCGATCAGGCGCGCCGGGCCGGTTAGCGTCCGGTCATGACCGCCGCCACCGCCGCCGGAACCGCGTTCGGATCGCTGCTGCGCGACTGGCGTCAGCGCCGCCGGCTGACACAGCTCGACCTCGGCCTGCGGGCCGAGGTGTCCGCCCGGCACCTGAGCTTCCTGGAGACCGGCCGGTCGAAGCCGAGCCGGGAGATGGTGCTGCACCTGTCCGAGGAGCTGGACGTGCCGTTGCGAGCCCGCAACGAGCTGATGATGGCGGCCGGGTTCGCCCCGGCCTACACCCAGCACGGCCTCGACGACGCCGAGCTGGGCGAGGTGCAGCGCTCGTTGCGCCGGATCCTCGACGGCCAGGAGCCCTATCCTGCGGTCCTCGTCGACGGCTCGTGGAACCTGCTCGCGGCGAACCGGGCGGTCGCGCTGCTCACCGACCTCGTCGACCCCGAACTGCTCGCGCCCCCCGCCAACGTCCTGCGGGTGAGCCTGCACCCGCGCGGGCTGGCCCCACACGTCGTCGACCTGGAGGAGTACGCCGCCCATCTGGTGTCCCGGCTGCGCCGGCAGGCGGAGCGATCGGCGACCACGGGGCTGCGCGCACTGCTGGGCGAGCTCGTCGGGTACTGCCGGGACGCCGGGCTCGATCCGGCAGCGCAGCCCCGCGACCGGATCCTGCTGCCGCTGCGGCTGCGGCACCCGGACCAGGAGCTCACGCTCTTCTCGACGGTGGCGGTGCTCGGCGCGCCGCTCGACGTGACGCTGGAGGAGGTGGCCATCGAGAGCTTCTTCCCCGCCGACGACGCCACGGCCACCTACCTGCGGGAGCGGTTCGCCTGATCCCTCCCGAACTGTCGGGGCCGTGGTGGACCATGAAGGTCCGGGGTGTGACGGGGGGACCGCGTGGGTGAGAAGCCGGGGCCTGCCCCGTTGATCGGGGTCGACGACATCGGCACACCCGCGTGGGCGCGGGGCTACGAGTCGGCGGCGAACGCCGGCCTGCTGGCGGTGGCCCGCACCGCACCGCGCACGGCGCTGCTGGCCGCACGCTGGGCATGGCAGACATCGCCGCAGCTCACGTTCGCCACCGGCGTTCTGCAGTTGCTCGCGGGCATGGTCACGGCGTTCGGGCTGCTCGCCACGGCCGACGTGTTCACCCGGCTTCTGGAGCAGGGTCCCACCCCGGACCGCGTGGTGGCCGCGCTGCCCGCACTCGCCGTCGTGGTGGCGGCGTCCGCGGGCCGTGGCCTGCTGGACGCCGCCGTCGCCGCGCTGACGGGCGCGCTCGTGCCACGCGTGGAGCAGCGGGCTCAGGACCTGCTGCACGCCGCCGTGATCGAGGTCGAGCTGGTGGCCTTCGACGATCCGGACTTCGCCGAGCTCGTCGAGCGGGCCACGACCCACGGCCCGGACCGGGTGCGGTCGGTCGTCCGGGACACCGGCAACCTCCTCGCCTCTCTGGTGTCGGTCACGGCGGCCGTCGCCACGGCGGGGCTGCTGCACCCGCTGCTGGCGCCCGTGGTGCTGCTGGCCGTGCTGCCGCAGGGATGGGCGTCGATCCGGTCGGCGCGGCTCATGTTCGACTCCTTCGTGCGCCTGAACTCGCGGCGCAGGCGCCTCGGGGTGACCAGCGGTCTGATCACCGGGCGGGACGAGGCCGCCGAGGTGCGCGCGTTCACCACCCAGGAGGTGCTGCTGCGTGAGCACCGGCGCATCTCGGACGAGATCACGCGTGACGGCGTCCGCCTCGAGCGCGACCAGACCGTGGTGCAGCTCGTCGGCCGGACGCTGTCGGGCATCGGCACCGCGCTGGCCTACGTCGTGCTCGCACTGCTGATCTATCTCGGGATGCTGGACCTGGCGCTGGCCGGCGCGGCGGCGCTGGCCATGCGCACCGCGGCGCGGTCGGTCACCACCACGATCTACCAGACCAACCGCATCTACGAGGCAACCTTCTTCCTCGACCTCTACCGCAGCGCGCTCGCCGACGCCGCCACCCGCCGCCGGGTCCCGCCGGTCGCCGAGCTGCGCGGCGACCCCGAGGTGATCACGCTGGCCGGGGCCTCGTTCCGCTACCCGGGGCAGGACGAGGACGCCCTCCTCGACATCGACGTCACGGTGTACCGCGGCGAGGTCGTGGCGCTGGTGGGCGAGAACGGCTCCGGCAAGTCCACCCTGGCGAAGCTGATCACCGGGCTGTACCTGCCCACCGCGGGCAGCGTCACCTGGGACGGCGTCGACACGGCCGCTGTCGACGCCGGTGCGCTGCACGCCCGGGTGGCGGTCGTGATGCAGGACCCGGTGCACTGGCCGATGACGGCCGAGAACAACGTGCGCATCGGACGGCTGGAGCGGGCCGACCCGGACTCCGTACGGCTGGACGCCGCCGCCCGGCTCTCGGGCGCCGACACCGTGGTCGCCGACCTCCCCCAGGGCTGGGCCACGGTGCTCTCCAGGTTGTTCCAGACCGGACGCGACCTGTCGGGCGGGCAGTGGCAGCGGTTGTCGGTGGCCAGGGGGTTGTACCGCGACGCACCGGTGGTGGTGGCGGACGAGCCGACGGCCGCCCTCGACGCGCGGGCCGAGCACGCCGTCTTCGCCACCCTCCATGGGCGCACCGGGGGCGGGGCCCAGCGCATCACGGTGCTCGTCACGCACCGGCTGGCCAACGTCCGCCACGCCGACCGGATCCTCGTGCTGGAGCGGGGCAGGCTGATCGAGCACGGCCGCCACGAGGAGCTGATGGCGCTGCGCGGCACCTACCACGAGCTGTTCACGCTCCAGGCCCGCGCGTACGGCGAGTCGGCGGGTGAGCCGGATACGGTCCCCGCATGACCGACGAGCTGGTGCACCTCGACGTCGCGGCGGGCGTCGCAACGATCACCCTGGACTCCCCCGCCAACCGCAACGCGCTGTCGGCGCAGCTGCGCGGGGAGCTACTGGGTCACCTCACCGCCGCGATCGAGGACGACGGCGTGCGGGTGATCGTGCTCAGCCACACCGGACGTGTCTTCTGCTCGGGGATGGACCTCAAGGAGTCGCGCGGCGCCGGGGCGCAGGACCAGGGTGTCGGTGAGTTCCCCGCCATCCTGGAGAAGATCTGGGCCTCCCCCACCCCCGTCATCGCGCGGGTGGCGGGGCCGGCCCGGGCAGGCGGGGTCGGGCTGGTGGCGGCCTGCGACATCGCCGTGGCCGCCGAGACGGCCACGTTCGCGTTCAGCGAGGTCCGGATCGGCGTCGTCCCGGCGGTCATCTCCGTCACCGTGCTGCCGCGCCTGCTGCCGCGGGCGGCGCACGAGCTGTTCCTCACCGGCGAGACGTTCGACGCCATCCGTGCCGAGCGGATCGGGCTGGTGAACAGCGCCGTGCCCGGCTTCGACCTCGACACGGAGGTGCACCGCTACACCGAGGCGTTGCGGATGGGCGCGCCGGGCGCACTGGCCGCCACCAAGGCGATGCTCCGCAGCGAGCGGCCGGCCGCGATCAGCGAGCAGTTCGCCGAGATGCAGGAGCTCTCGGCGCGCCACTTCGCCGGCAAGGAGGGCCAGGAGGGTATGCAGGCCTTCGCGGAGAAGCGCGCACCGTCCTGGGCGCAGTAGCGCCTCTCAGGCGCTCGGCGGGGTCCAGCGCGGGTCGCGGCCCGACGCGGCGAGCGCGCGCTCGAACGCCGGAGCGCCGGCCGGCACGTCCACCGCGGCGCCGAACCAGCCCCCGTCCCGTCCCATCTGCGCGATCGACTCCACGCCCTCCAGCACCACCTGGGCAAGGGCGGGCGGCACCTGGAGCGGCTGCCCGGTCGCGACGGCCAGGTCCCAGGCGTGCACGGCGAACTCCGCCGTCATGATCGAGCCGATCACCGCGGCGGGCATCGGCGAGCCGCCCATCTGCGACTCGCCCTCCCAGGCCGCCGGGGTGGCCCACGCCTGTGCCGCGGCCGCAGCCTGCTCCTCGCACGCCTGCGCCCACCCGCTGTCGGGAAGCCCGCGCAGGAACGGGGTGCGGTCGGCGCCCGTCCAGGACGGGTCCCAGGCCTGCCGGGCGCCCGAGCGGTGGGCGAGCAGGAATCCGAAGGCGAGGTGGTTGACCACGTCCCGGACGGCGAAGTCGGAGCACGGGGAGGGGTCGTCGTACCGGGCCGGGTCGGCGCCCCGGATCACGGCGACGGCGAGGTCGATGCTCCTGCTCAGGTGGTCTGCGTTGTCCATGCCGGTGAATCTGCCGGGCGGGCGGGCGTCCGTATTGCACGAACGCGACACCGCGGCCCGTTCCGCCTCGTGGTTAGCCTGGTCACGTGGACGTTCTGGAGGACGAGGCGCTCGACCGCGCGCTCGGCGTGCTCGCCCGCAGGCCGCTCGTGGCGCTGACCGGCGCCGGGCTCTCCACCGACTCCGGCATCCCCGACTACCGCGGCCCCGGCTCCCCGCGCCGCACCCCGATGACCTACCAGGAGTTCGTCTCGGGCGAGCCTGCGCAGCGCCGCTACTGGGCCCGCAGCCACGTCGGCTGGGCCCGGATGGCGCACGCCGAGCCCAACGCCGGGCACCGGGCGATCGCCGAGCTGGAACGCGTGGGCGCCCTGCACGGCCTCGTCACGCAGAACGTGGACGGGCTGCACCACGCCGCCGGGAGCCGTGCGGTGATCGACCTGCACGGCCGGATCGCCGACGTGGTCTGTCTCGGGTGTGGCGCGCGCACTCCCCGCGACGAGCTCCAGGGCCGGCTCGCGGCGCTGAACCCCGGCTTCGTCGAGGCGGCCGGAGCAGCCGTCGAGGCCGCCCCCGACGGTGACGCGGCGCTCGAGGCCACCGACGGCTTCCGGCTCGCCACGTGCGACGGGTGCGGCGGCGTCCTCAAGCCGGACGTGGTCTTCTTCGGCGAGAACGTCCCGCGGGAGCGGGTGGCCCGGGCCTACGCCATGGTCGACGCCGCGGGCGCGCTGCTCGTCGCGGGCAGCTCGCTCACGGTGATGTCCGGGCTGCGCTTCGTCCGGCACGCGCACAAGATCGGCGTGCCCGTTGTGATCGTCAACCGCGGCCGCACCCGGGGTGACGAGTTCGCCGAGGCGCTGGTGGACGGCGGCTGCTCGGACGTGCTCCCGGTGATCGCCGCGACCGCGGCGAACGCCGCCTGACCCAGGCCCCGTCCGTCCCCCGCAGGTGTGGGAGGACACCAGCGTGATCGTTGTGACTGTGGGTGCACACCACCTCCCTTCCTGTGACGCCGGTCCGCACCATCGTCACGACCGGGTAACGGTGCCCGGACAGGGAGGCTGACATGCGGCGGACCGGATTACTGATCGCGATCGTGGTGACGATCACCGCGATCCTGGGCGGGCTCGGCGTGGTCGGCGCACCGCCGGCGCAGGCCGCGACGCTGACCCAGGTGAGCAACTTCGGCAGCAACCCCGGAGCGCTGGCGATGTACGCCTACCGGCCCGCAGGCGCCACCTCCGGCCGACCGGTCGTCGTGGCACTGCACGGCTGCACCCAGAACGCGGCCGGCTACGCCGCAGGCTCGGGCTGGACCGAGCTCGCCGACCGCTGGGGCTTCACCGTCGTCTTCCCGCAGCAGCCGACCGCGAACAACCAGACCTCGTGCTTCAACTGGTTCCAGGCCGGTGACGTCACCCGCGGCCAGGGCGAGGCGGCGTCGATCGCCGCGATGGTGGCCTACACCCGCTCGACCTGGGGCGCCGGACGGGCCTACGTCTCCGGGCTGTCCGCGGGCGGCGCGATGAGCGCGGCGATGCTCGCCGCCTACCCCGACGTCTTCACCGCGGGGGCGATCATCGCCGGTATCCCGGTGGGCTGCGCCACCGACACCGTCACTGCCTTCAGCTGCATGAACACCCCGCCCACCCGCACGCCGGCCCAGTGGGCGTCCGCGGTGCGGGCCAAGGCACCCAGCGGGACGACGGACTGGCCCGAGGTGTCGATCTGGCACGGCGACGCCGACTTCACCGTGCGTCCCGGCAACGCGACCGGCAGCCGGGACCAGTGGACGGCGGTGCACGGAGTGGCCCAGACCCCGACCGCGACGTCGTCGCTCCCCGGTGGCACCACGCGCGCGGTCTACGCGTCGTCCGACGGCGTGGCCCGGGTGACCACCTACACGATCGCCGGCATGGGTCACGCCACCCCCAACGACCCCGGCACCGGAGCGCAGCAGTGCGGGCAGGCCGGCGCCTACTTCGCCGACACCCTGTGCTCCAGCTGGTACGACGCGGTGGCCTGGGGGTTGGACGGCGGCTCCGGCGGTACTCCCCCGACGACGACCACGCCGACCACGCCCCCGACCAGCACGCCCCCCACGACCGGGCCGTCGCTCGGGTGCTGGACCGCGTCCAACTACGCCCACACCCAGGCCGGCCGGGCCACCCAGTCCGGCGGCCGGGCCTACGCCGTGGGCTCCGGCACCGACCTCGGGCTGTGGAACACCTTCGTGACCACCAGCCTCCGGGAGACCAGCGCCGGCTACTACACGAACGTGCCTGCCTGCTGAGACGCTGCCGGCCGCGCGGCCCGGCTCACATACAGGCGATGTGCTGGGCCCCCCGTCACGCAGGGGCCCAGCACCGCCAGTTGTGGGCATCGATTACTGCGCCTCGCCGAGTGCCTACTCCAACAAATCTCGTCGCCACATCAGACACTCACATCGACGATCTTCGACTCAACCGCGCCGGCCCCGTGGACGTCAGGTGGGCGCATGGCAGCCAGCTGGTAGAGCATTTACCCACCAGCGCCGATGACGCGTCCGGTTTTACCCGTGAAGGTAATTCACGACCGCAGGTTCCTCGGGTAACGAACCAGATCGGACGTCGAAAATGTCCCAATTCTCCCGTCGCACGAGCCGCGCCACCGCCTTTGCCGCCATCTTCTTCGCCGGGTTCGCGCTACTCGGCGCGTGCGCCGGCTCCCAGGCACCGGCGGCCGCGCCGACGGCACAGGAGTCCAGTTCATCGATGGCGGCCACCGCGCCTGCGGCGTCACCGTCCACCGGCGTGAAGCCCACCGTCGTGCTGGTGCACGGGGCGTGGGCCGACGCGTCGAGCTGGGACGGGGAAGTCTCCGCACTGCGCAAGCAGGGCTACGACGTCCGGGCCATCGCCAACCCCCTGGAGAACCTCACCACCGACGCCGAGTACGTCAAGAGCTTTCTCTCGACGCTGAGCGGGCCGATCGTGCTGGCCGGCCATTCCTATGGTGGAGCGGTGATCACCAACGCCGCAGTGGACAACCCGAACATCAAGGCGCTGGTCTACATCGACGCCGCCGCTCCGGACGTCGGCGAGACCAACGGCTCGCTGAGCGGCGCGGATTCGGTTCTCAAGACGAATCCCGATGGAAAGCTCTTCGACAAGGTCCCGTACCCGGGCGCACCGGCAGGCGCCGTCGACCTCTACCTCAAGCAGGACATCTTCGTGCACAACTTCGGCAGCGACCTCCCGCCGGACCTGGCCACGCAGTTGTGGGCGACCCAGCGCGCCGCGTCGACGAGTGCCTTCGACACGCCCTCGAAGTACGCGGCATGGAAGACGATCCCGTCGTGGTACTTCATCAGCAGCGGCGACCAGATCATCACGCCCACCTCCGAGAAGGCCATGGCCCAGCGGGCCCACTCACACGTCACCCTCTTCGACGGCGGGTCGCATCTGACCCTGATCTCCCACCCCGACGCAGTGACCGCTGTCATCCAGCAGGCCATCGACTCGGTGCGCTGACGCGATCGCCATGGCGACGACATCATCCAGACCGCAGAAGCGGTGGGACACGCGCCGCACCGCCAAGGCCGAACGCCTGCGAACCGGCGCCGCGCACTGCGACGGCAAGGTGGTCGAACGGGGCCGGCTGAAGGATCTGCTGCAGAACGTCGTCCGACCTGGCGACCGGGTGGCTCTCGAGGGAGACAACCAGAAGCAGGCCGACTACCTGTCGCGCACGCTTGCGGACTGCGATCCCGAGCGGATCAACAAGCTGCACATGCTCATCTCGTCGGTGTCCCGCTCCGAACACCTCGACCTGTTCGAACGCGGCATCGCCACCAAGCTGGACCTGGCCTATGCGGGTCCCCAGAGCGTCCGGATCGCGCAGCTGGTCGACGACGGCACCGTGCAGATCGGCGCCATCCACACCTATGTCGAGCTGTACGCCAGGATGTTCGTCGACCTGCCCCCGGACGTCGTGCTGCTGTGTGCCGACAAGGCCGACCGCGACGGCAACCTGTACACCGGCGCGAACACCGAGGACACCCCGACGATCGCCGAGGCCGGGGCATTCCACGACGGCGTGGTGATCGTCCAGGCGAACGAGATCGTCGGCTCCGAAGAGCTTCCGCGGGTGGACATCCCGGGCAGTTGGGTCGACTACGTCGTCGCCGCGGACCGTCCGTTCTTCCTCGAGCCGCTGTTCACCCGCGACCCTCGGCACATCGGTGACGTCGAGATCCTCAAGGCCATGATCGCCATCCGGGGCGTCTACGAGCGTCACGAGGTGGTCTCGCTCAATCACGGCATCGGTTTCGACACGGCCGCGATCGAACTGCTGCTACCGACGTATGGCGAACAACTCGGCCTCAGGGGCCGGATCGCGAAGCACTGGGTGCTGAACCCGCACCCCACCATGATCCCCGCGATCGAGTCCGGGTGGGTCGAGTCGATCTACAGCTTCGGTGGGGAGTCCGGCATGAACCGGTACGCCGCCGCGCGCCCGGACGTGTTCTTCAACGGCGCCGACGGCTCGTTGCGCTCGAACCGGGTGCTCGGTCAACTGGCGGGCCAGTACGCCGTCGACATGTTCATCGGATCGTCGCTGCAGATCGACGGGGACGCGAACTCCTCGACCGTCACGGACGGGCGGCTGTCCGGCTTCGGCGGCGCTCCGAACATGGGTCACGATCCACACGGCCGTCGGCACTCCACGCCTGCCTGGCTGGAACTCGCCCGCGGGGAGGGCGCAAGCAGACGGGGTCGCAAACTGGTGGTTGCGCTGGCCCCGACCTTCCGGGCCGGAGGAGTACCCACCTTCGTGGAAACGCTCGACGCGGTCGACGTCGGCAAGCAGGCCGGCATGCCGCTGCCGCCGGTGATGATCTACGGCGACGACGTCTCCCACGTGGTCACCGAGGAAGGCGTCGCGTACCTGTACAAAGCGCATTCCCTGGCCGACCGGCGGGACGCGCTGGCCGCGATCGCCGGCGTCACCCCGGTCGGACGTCGTGCCGACGCGCGGCGCACGGAGGCGCTGCGCCGCGACGGTCTCGTCGCCTTCCCCGAAGATCTCGAGGTCGAGACCCGGCTGGCCAACCGCTCGCTGCTCGCCGCGCGCAGCATCGAGGACCTGGTCGCCTGGTCCGGTGGGCTCTACGAACCTCCGTCCCAGTTCAGGGACTGGTGATCCGGTGACTGCCGCAAGGCTGGAGACGACAACGGCTCTCGCCGCGGACGCCATCGCCGATCTGGCCGTGACGGCGCTGCGCGCCGAGGCCGACCTGACCCCGAAACCGGGACTGGTCGACCGCCGGGGCACCGGCGCCCATGCCGACATGGACCTGAGCATGTTGCACGACTCGGCCGAGTCGTTGCGCGGCGCGTTCACCGAATGCGCATCGGCAGCGGGGGACTCGGACTCGGCGATCGACCTACGCGTGCGTCTCGGCCTGATCGGCCGCAACGGTGAAGAGACCATGCTCGATGCCACCGGCGGGGTCAACACCCACCGCGGCGCCCTGTGGGCGCTGGGCCTGCTGAGCGCCGGAGCGGCGGTGCGCGGCGACATGGCAGGTGCGATCGACGTCGCCGCCCTGCTGGCCCAGATTCCCGACCCCGCCCTGGAATGCGACCTGACGGCGACGATGTCGCACGGTGCACGGGTCCGCAGGCGTTACGGCACGTCCGGTGCGGCAGGCGAGGCGCAGGCGGGGTTTCCCCACGTTCGGCGGCACGCATTTCCTGCGCTCCACGCGGCCCGCCGGGCAGGCCTCGACGAAGCGTCCGCCCGGTTGGACGCGCTGCTGTCCCTGGTCGCCCATCTCGACGACACCTGTGTGCTGCACCGCGGCGGACCCGCAGCATTGAGTGCCGTTCAGGCCGGCGCCCTGGCCGTCCGTGCGGCGGGCGGGTGCCGTACCCCACTGGGTCGAGAGCACTTCACGGCGCTGGACCGGATGTGCCTGGACCGCCGGCTGTCTCCGGGCGGCAGCGGAGACCTGCTGTCGGTCACGCTGTTTCTCGACGCCCTGGACGAAAGGACATCCCCGCCGTGCAGACCCTGAACTACGAGTTTCCCGCCACGCAGGTGGCACGACGCGCGGTCCACATCGGCGTCGTCGCCTCGGGTGATCTCGAGATCCTGCTTGCACCACCTGAATCGGGCGAGCCGCCGGACCGCGCCACCGTGCGGGTCCGCACCAGTGTCAACGGGTTCGACACGATATGGCACGACGTCCTCGAGCGGTTCTTCGCACGGGCCACGCTGGCGGGTCGATGGGAGCTCAACGACTTCGGCGCCACGCCGGGCGTGGTCAATCTGCGCCTGCGCCAAGCCGCCGAGTCGGCCACCACGAACGGAGCGGATTCGTGACCGACACCGAGAACGCCGCCCTGTTGGGCGAACAGACCTGGCTCGACTTACTGCAACGCCGCAGCTTCATCGAGCTCGACGCACTCGGCCGTGCCACTGCGCTCCTCGACCCTGGTTCCGTGCGGGTCCTCGCCGGGCCGTTCGACCGGCTGGAGTCCCCGTGGCTGATGCCCCAGGACGTCACGCCGCAGGCCGATGACGGCACCGTCATCGCCCGCGGCACCGTCGACGGGCACCCAGCGGTGACAGCCGCGATCGAACAGGGTTTCCAGGGCGGCGGGACCGGCGAGGTGTCGGGCGCGAAGATCTCCCAGGCGCTGCTGCTGGCAGCCGCGGATTCGCGGGCCGGGACGCCGACCGCCGCGGTGATCCTCTTCGAGACCGGCGGCGTCCGGCTGCAGGAGGCCAACCTCGGTCTCAATGCGGTCGCCGAGATCTGTTCGGCCGTGCTCGATCTACGTCCTCTCGCACCGGTCATCGGTGTCGTCGCGGGCACCGTCGGTTCATTCGGCGGGATGAGCATCGCGGCGGGGCTGTGCACCCGGTTGATCGTCACCCCGCAGGCGCGGATCGGGCTCAACGGGCCGGCCGTCATCGAACAGGAGGGCGGCGTCGACGAGTTCGACTCGAGCGACCACAAGCTGGTCTGGGCGGTCACCGGCGGAGAGCAGCGAGTGGCGACCGCACTCGCCGACGACCTCGTTCCGGATGACGCGGATCTGTTGCGAGCCAGCCTGGTGTCGGCCGTCGCTGCCGGCGTCGCCGAGCCCGGCCGATACCGCAGCCAACGCCTCGACGTCCTCGCGTCACGCTTGGCGACGCTCGACCCCGCCGAACAGCCGACCCCCGCAGACCTTCGCCGGCTCTGGGGCTCTGCGTACGAGCCGGTCCCCACGCCGGCACCGCCGGACGGCTCACCCGCGCGGCACACCCATCCCGAGACGCGCGGCCGGGCCTGGCTGGGCGCCCTCAGTGGTGGCGTCACCCCCGAAGCGATCATCCCGTCGGTCCTGTCGGCGACGACGCACGACGCCCGCTATCTCGCCGTGGTTCCCGATCCGCAGAACCGGTTCTATCGCGCCCGCGAGGGGCAGGTCGGGCTCACGGAGTCGCTGGCACTGGCCCAGTCCGTGCGTGACCTGATCGAAGCCGACCGGGACGCCGAACGGAAACGGGCGATCATCGCCGTCGTCGACCTCCCCAGCCAGGCCTACGGCCGCAACGAGGAGATGGCGGGCCTGCACCAGGCCATGGCAGCTACCACCGATGCGTATCACGCGGCCCGCACCGCGGGGCACCCGATCGTCGCCGTCGTCGTCGGAACGGCACTGTCCGGCGGATTCCTCACCCATGGCCTGCAGGCCAACCAGATCCTGGCTCTCGATGACCCTCACGTCGAGATCCACGCCATGCACAAGGCCGCCGCCGCGCGAATCACGCTGCGCAGCGTGCAACAGCTCGACGAGCTCGCGAAGACCATCGTGCCGATGAGCTACGACGTCCGGGACTGGGCCGAGCTCGGACTCTGCGACGGCCTACTCGCCGTCGACGACGCCGACGCGCCGACTCCGGGCGACGTCCGGAAGGTCGGAGCGGCGATCACCGACGCCATCGAGCGCGCGCAGCACGGCCCGCTCGACCTGTCCAACCGGCTCGACTCCGAGGCTGCCGTCACCACCCGGCACGCCTCGCGCGCGGTCCGTGACCTGCTTGCCCGGCAATGGAACCCAGAACCACGGCCGTGACACCGCCGCAACCACACGATCTGCTCAGGCTGTCCGGCGCGGCAGCGGATGCACTGCCCGCCGGCGCCCCGTCATGGGTGCGGTCCGCGCTGCGGACCACCCCGTGGGTGGTCGTCCGGCGCGCCGCGGTCCCCGATGGGCTCATCGCGGTCGGTGTCCGCGGAAGCGGCAGATCTCATCGCCATGCCTGGAGCGTCACCCCGCCCGACGTCGTCCGGCGCGTGGCTCCGGAAGACCTCGTCGACGTGCCCTCCGCATCCGGCGCCGAGGTGGCAGCGATCCGGGCGTTCAGAGCGGTCCGGACGCTGCTCGACGAGTCGGGGATGGCGTGGGGACCGACCGGAAGCGTCGGCTTCGAGCTCGCGACCGGGTCGCCCACCGCGTCGCCGGACAGCGATCTCGATCTTCTGGTCCGGGCCCCGCAGCTCACCTCGGCCGTGCTGAACCGGCTCGCGGCGGTGCGCCGTCACCTCGACCGGTCGGAAGTCCGCGTCGACTGCCAGGTCGAGATCCGCACGGGCGCGATCGCACTGGACGAGCTCCTCTCCGCCGGCCGCGACGTCCTGGTGAAGACGCCGCTGGGCCCCCAGCTGCTGCCACACGCACTTGCCGTGCGATGAGCCTGGCCTTCCTGTTCCCCGGCCAGGGTTCCCAGCAGCCGAACATGCTGGATGCCCTTCCCGGCAGTCCCGCCGTCGCAGCCGTCCTGGCTGAGTCCCGGTCCTGTCTCGAGCGTCTCGGAATGCCTGCGGACGTCGACAGCGCCCCGGCCCTGGCCGACACCACCAATGTCCAGCTCGCCCTGCTGATCGCCGGGGTCGCATGTGCCCGTGCCCTCATCGAGGACGGGGGGCTGAAGCCGCAGTTCGTCGCCGGCCATTCCGTTGGAGCGTTCGCCGCCGCCGTGACCGCGGGAGTGCTCGACCTCGCAGACGCCATGACCGCCGTCGAGCTCCGCGGGCGATCGATGAAGGATGCTTGCTCACAGGGCGGCTGGGGAATGGCCGCCCTGACCGGCTTGCCCATCCGTGCCGCGAAGGTGCTGGTGGAGGACCTGCCGACCGACGACGTGTGGTTGGCCAACGTCAACAGCGCCACGCAGACCGTTCTCAGCGGCACCACGGCCGCATTGCAGATTGCGGGCCACGCCGCCAGGGCGGCCGGCGCCGCCGATTACCAGCGGCTCGACGTCGCGGTCGCCTCGCACTGTCCCCTGCAGGCGGGCACCGCGCAGCGGCTCGTGGCGCACCTTGCCGGACTCCCCCGGCGCATCCCGACGGCGCGCTACCTCACCAACACGCGGGGCCGGGCGGTGGACACCGCCGAGGCGATCTTCGACGATCTCGCGCGGGCGGTGGCCCATCCCGTGCAGTGGTACGACGCCGCCCGGCTGATGCCCGAGCTCGGTGCCTCGTTCGCCATCGAGACCCACCCGGGTCACGTCCTCACCCGGCTGGTGCGGTCGGCAACCACCGGACTCACCGCGGTGTCGTTGCAGGACGACGGCTTTCACTCGACAGTCGTCCGTGCTCGCCGCAAGCAGTGATCGTGGGTTCCTAGGAACCGTTCGGACGGTCCCGCCCCAGCTGGGCGGCCGCCAGGTCGACCAGCCGGTCCACGCCTGCCGAGGTGCCCCAGCACAGGGGCAGCACCACCACAATGGCCAGGACCACCTGCAGCGGGAACGGGAGCTGGGTGATCCACAGCTCGACCGCGTCCCACCAGTCGGCCACCGCGCGCATCACGTCCCCACCCCCCGTCACGTTCCGAGCCGCCTCATCGCCCACACGGTAGCGGGCAACCGATGCGACTAGTTTTCCTGCCATGTTCGCCGTCTACGCCGCAGAGCCCAACGCCGACGCTCCGCTCGACTCCCTGACCGTGGGCGAGCGCCCCGAACCCGAGGTGCCCGACGGCTGGGTGGCCGTATCGGTCGCCGCCGCCAGCCTGAACATGCACGACCTGTGGACGCTGCGAGGCGTCGGCATCAAGCCCGAACAGTTCCCGATGATCCTCGGCTGCGACGGCGCCGGCACCCTGGAGGACGGCACCGAGGTCGTGCTGCACTCGGTGATCGGCGACGCGTCGCTGCACGGTGACGAGACCCTCGACCCGAAGCGCACACTGCTCACCGAGAAGCACCAAGGCACTTTCGCCGACACCGTCGTGGTCCCGAAGCGCAACGCCGTGCCGAAGCCCGCGGGTCTCACCCCGGTGCAGGCGTCGGTGATGGGCACGGCCTGGCTGACCGCCTACCGGATGCTGTTCGTGAAGTCCGGACTGCGGCCCGGCCAGACCATGCTGGTGCAGGGTGCGTCCGGAGGGGTCTCCACGGCGCTCGTACAGCTCGGTACCGCCGCGGGGATGCGGGTCTGGGTCACCGGCCGCACGGAGGAGAAGCGGGCGGTCGCGGAGAAGCTGGGCGCGCACGCCACGTTCCCGTCGGGGGAGCGGCTGCCCGAGCGCGTCGATGCCGTATTCGAGACGGTCGGTGACGCCACGTGGTCGCACTCGATGCGGGCACTCAAGCCCGGCGGTGTGATTGTTGTGAGCGGATCGACGAGCGGTCCGAACCCGGGCGCCGATCTCCAGCGTCTGTTCTTCCTCCAGCTCCGCGTCGTCGGTTCGACCATGGGCACCCGGGAAGAGCTGTCCGACCTGCTCAGTTTCGTTGCGAACGCCGGTATCAGCCCCGAGATCGGACTCGAACTGCCGATGGATCAGGCCGCGGAAGGCTTCCGCGCGATGCTCGACGGCGACACATCTGGCAAGATCGTCTTTACCAAATAGCACCGCCCGTCGCGTTGGATCAGCCGCTCGTCTACGGCAACTGGTTGCTGAGAGACCCGCATGGCCCTCTCAGGACGTACAGTAAGTAACCGTGTCTGAGCCACCAAGTCGAACGGCGCCGGGGTCCGTGTACATCCCGGCGCCCCGAGTGACAGGTCTGGTCGAGTTGCTTGACCGGTTGGACCGCGCGGTCGCCGCCGCGCTGTCGCCGGTCACCTCGGCGGAAGGGGTCAGCCGAGACGGCTGGCGGGTGCTGCTGATGCTGGCCCGCGGCGGTGGTCGGAGCATGGGCGAGATCGCCTCGCACACCGCTCTGCCTGCCCCGACGGCCACCCGTGTGGTGGACCGGTTGGTTGCTGCCAAGCTGGCCTACCGGCGCACGGATCCGGAGGACCGCCGTCGCGTTCTCGTCCATCTCGCTGCGGACGGTCGCGCTGTGGTCGAACGAGTCTGCGGGCGCGTGGAACGTCGCGCAGGCGAAGCACTCGGCTCCCCCCACACCCCCGAGCGCGCCCAGCTCGCCGAACTCCTCGAAGCCCTGGCCTGCCAGGGCGTCAACGTCTGACCGACCTTCGCTCCCACGCCGCCTCCCCAGCAG
>NZ_JAAXKY010000098.1 GCF_012911925.1 Pseudonocardia xinjiangensis
GGGTCAGGGCTCGGGGTGGGGGAGGACCTCGATCATCAGCGGTGACAGGGGCCCGCGTTGATCCCCACGATGTCCTGCGGGCAGGCGGAGACGACGACGGTGCAGTCCAGCACGGCCTCGAAGGTGATCGAGTCGCCCGGGGCCGTGGGGGCGGCCAACCAGCGCAGCTGCCCGTCGGGCTCGACCGGGATCCGCATGAAGACGTTGATCGGTTGCGGGGTCGGTCCGGCGTAGGCGTGCCCGACGGCCGCGAGGGCCTCCCGCAGGTTCTCGGCGCAGGAGCGGTGTCCGGCGGCCCCGAGCGCCGCGTACCGCTCGGGGTCGCACGCGGCGATGAGCATGTCGTGCTGCCCGGGCGACGTGTCCTGGGCGGTGTCGAGAGGCGCCCGACAGGATCACTGCCATTTCACCGGGCCGCGGGCGGGAAGGACCACACAGTGCGGCGGCCGCGGCAAGGGGTGATCCGGCTGTTCGACGCGGGTGCCGGTGGGCGATCGGCCGGCTCGTGCTCGAGTCGGTGATCACCGACGGGGCGCCGGTGTCGTTCGACCCGTGCTCAACGCCCGTCCGCGGGTCCGTCCGGCCCGGCTGCTCAGCGGACTACGTGAACGGGCCTATACGGGATCACGACGTGGACGTGACGCAGACCCCACTGCGCTGCGTCGGACGCCGTAGCCCCGTATCCTCGCCCCGACCCGCGGGAGCCCGCGTTCCGAGGCTGAGAGGGCGGCAGGATCGGCCGCCGACCGTTCGCACCTGACCCGGTTAGTACCGGCGTAGGGAGGAACCCTCGTGAGCGGCGTACGCCCGTATCGGCCCGCCATCGTCCTGTTCGCGGTGCTGGCGGTCCTGCTGGCCGGATGCGCCGGCACCGGGGGTGCCGGCGGGGCCACCCCGGCAGGCCTCCAGACGATCCGCGTCGCGCTGGACTGGACGCCGAACACCAACCACACCGGCCTCTACGTGGCGCAGCAGGAGGGCTGGTTCCGCGACGCCGGGCTGGACGTGCAGTTCCTCCCGTACAACAACACCTCGCCCGACACCCTCGTGTCGGCGGGCGCCGCCGACTTCGGCATCAGCTTCCAGGACTCGGTCACCTTCTCGAAGGCGGCGGGCGCGGACATCACGTCGGTGATGGCGATCCTGCAGCACTGGGCCACCAAGATCGCCGTGAAGGCCGACCGGAACGACATCAACTCCCCGAAGGACCTCGACGGCAAGACCTATGGCGGGTTCGGCGGGCCGGGCGAGGAGCCCAAGATGAAGGCCGTCATCCGCGACGCCGGGGGCAAGGGCGACTTCACCACCGTGGTACTGGGCACCTCGGCCTACGAGGCGCTCTACAACGGGCAGGTCGACTTCACCGAGCCGTTCATGGCGTGGGAAGGCATCGAGGCCGAGCTGCACAACCAGCCGCTCAAGACCTTCTCCTACACCGACTACGGCTTCCCCGACGCCTACAACGTGCTGCTGATCGGCAACAGCTCCTGGCTGCAGGCCCATCCCGACCTGGCCGCCAGGTTCGTGCAGGCGGCGCAGCGCGGCTACCAGCTCGGCGCCGACGACCCGGCCAAGGCCGCCCAGCTGCTGATGGACGCCAACCCCGGCGTGTTCACCGAGCCGGAGCTCGTGATGCGCAGCCAGCAGATGCTCAGCGAGCAGTACCTCCGTGACCCGTCCGGCAAGGTCGGTACGCAGACGCTGGACAAGTGGGCGGGCTTCTCGGGGTGGGTCTTCGACTCGGGCGCGCTGACCGGGCCCGACGGCAAGCCGCTCACCCAGCGGCCCGACTTCTCGACCTGGTTCACCGACCAGTACCTGGCGAAACCATGAGCGTGCGACGGACGGGCGGGCTGCGCACGGTCTCGGCGGTCGTGCCGTCGCTCGTGCTCGTCGCGCTCGGGCTCGTGGCCTGGCAGTGGTACGTCACGGCGGCCGACGTCCGGCCGCAGATCCTGCCCTCGCCGCTGCGGGTGGCCACCCAGGGCTGGGCGTTCCGCGAGCAGCTCTGGGCGAACACCCTGCCGACGCTGCAGGTCACGGCCGTCGGGTTCGGGGTGTCGCTGGCGCTGGGCTGGGCGCTGGCGGTGGCCGTGGACTTCTCCCCGTGGCTGCGCCGCGCCCTCACCCCGCTGCTGGTGGCGTCCCAGACCCTGCCGATCATCGCGATCGCGCCGCTGCTGATCATCTGGTTCGGCTTCGGGCTGCTGCCCAAGGTGCTGGTGATCGCGCTCGTCACGTTCTTCCCGATCGCCGTCGGGCTGATCGAGGGGTTCGCCGCCACCGACCGGCAGGCCACCAACCTGCTGCGCAGCATGGGCGCGTCGCGGTGGAAGCAGTTCCGCTACGTGCGGCTGCCCGGGGCGATGCCCTCGTTCTTCACGGCGTTGCGCATCGGCATCACCTACGCGGTCACCGGCGCGATCTTCGCCGAGTACGTCGGCGCCACGGCCGGGCTCGGGATCTTCATGAGCCTGCAGAAGAACTCCTTCCGCACCGACCTGGTGCTCGCCGCGGTGGTGGTGACGGCGCTGCTGTCGGTCACGCTGTTCGTGCTCACCTACCTCGTCCAGCGGCTGGTGATCCCCTGGCACGGGAAGGAGCGCCGCCGTGCCTGAGCCGGGCCACGAGACCAAGCTCCTGCTCGACGACCTCCGCAAGGTCTATCCCGGGCTGCCGGTGCTCGACGGGGTCACCTTCGACGTCGCGCCCGGCGAGTTCGTCTCCGTGATCGGGCCGAGCGGCTGCGGCAAGTCCACGCTGTTCAACGTGATCGCGGGCCTGGAGCGCCCCGACTCCGGGCGCGTGCTCGTCGACGGCGACGACGCGACGGGGCACGTCGAGCCGTTTGCCTACATGCCCCAGCAGGACCTGCTCTTCCCGTGGCGCACCGTGCTGGACAACACGACGCTGGGCCTGGAGGTGGCCGGGATGTCGCGGCGGGCCGCCCGGGAGCGGGCCCGGCCGCTGTTCGCCGAGTTCGGCCTGGACGGGTTCGAGTCGGCCCACCCCTACGAGCTGTCGGGCGGGATGCGGCAGCGGGCGGCCCTGCTGCGCACGGTGGTGCAGGACCGCGCGGTACTGCTGCTCGACGAGCCGTTCGGCGCGCTGGACTCGCTCACCCGCACGGACATGCAGACCTGGCTCGACGGCGTGCGCGGCCGTTTCGGCTGGACGGTCCTGCTGATCACCCACGACATCCGGGAGGCGGTGTTCCTGTCCGACCGTGTGGTGGTGCTCGGGCCGCGGCCCACCCGCGTGCAGCGCGAGGTGACCGTCGACCTGCCCCGGCCCCGCGACATCGGGCTGATCACCTCGGCGGAGTTCGCGGCCATCGAGGAGGAGTTGCTCACGGTGCTGCGGGACCGGTCCCGGTGAACCACAGGACGCCCTCGTAGCATGCCGGGAGTGCGACTGACCCGTAGCGCCCGCAAGCACGGGGTCGCTGCCGACGACATCCGCCGGGTGCTCGCCGCGCCGCTGCGCACCGTCGTGCAGGGCGAGGTCGAACTGCACATCGGTCTGACGGACGGCCGCGACCTGATCGAGGTGGTGGTGGCACCAGGGGACCCCGTGATCGTGCTGCACGCGATGCGGCTGCGACCGGCGAACTACCGGTACCTCACCTGGCAGGCCCCGGCCCGTTCCGGCGGGTCGGGGTAGCACCACCGGGGAGCACGTCCCGATTACAGTCGCGGGCATGCCCGCTCACACTCCCCGCGCCGACGTGCTGGCCGCGGTCCCCGCGCTCGTGGACGAGTCAGGTGAGATCGACACCGCGGCCAACCGGGCGTTGCTCACCGGGTTGGTGGGCCGCGTGGACGGCGTCTTCGTCGCCGGCACGACCGGCGAGTTCCCGGCCCTGCACCGCGCCGAGCGCCGGGAGCTCGTCGGCCTCGCGCTGGAGATCTTCGGCCCGGACCGGGTGGTGGCCCACATCGGAGCAGCGGCCACCCGGGACGCGGTCACGCTCGCCCGCGACGCCGTCGCCCTCGGGGCGTCCCGGCTTGCGGCGATCACGCCGTACTACCTGGCCGTCGACACCGACGCGGTCACGCGGCACTTCGCGGCGATCACCGCCGCCGCCGGGGACGCCGTGGTGTACGGCTACCTGTTCCCCGACCGGACCGGCGTCGCGGCGGATGCCGAGGAGTTCGCGCGGACGGCGGCGGAGACCGGGCTCGCCGGTGCGAAGCTGAGCGGGGCCGCGGCCGGTCTGCTGGCCGAGTTCGTGGCGGCCCTGCCGCCCGGCACCCCGCTGTGGACCGGCCACGACTCCGCGCTCGCCGCAGCCGTCCGGGCCGGGGGCCGGGGCGTCGTCTCGGGGCTCTCCTCCGCGTTCCCGGCGCCGCTGGCCGCGCTCGCGGACGCCGTCGCCCGTGGGGACGCCGAGGCCGAGCGCACGGCCCAGGCCGAGGCCGACGAGGTGGCCGCCACGCTCGCCGGCAGCCCGGAGGCGATCAAGTACGCCCTGGCCCGCCAGGGCATCGGCACCGAGGTCATGCGGATGCCCGCGCCGCTGGTGAGCGCCGAGCGGCGGGACCGCATCGACCGCCTGGTGGCGGCCGTCGGCGCCCCCGTGGCCTGACCCGTCGCAGGTTTCTTGATCGCCGCGAGATCCTCCGATCGGCCCCCACAGGGCGGAAACATGGATCTCGCAGCTAGGCCGAGGTGGTCGGGGCGTCGGTCAGCACCACGATCAGTGTCCGGGGGCCGTGCACGCCCTCCACGCGCTCCAGCTCGATGTCGCTGGTGGCCGACGGGCCGCTGATGAACGTGATCGGGTGCGGCGGGTGCAGGGCGGCCACCAGTTCCGGCACGGTCTGCACCACCTGGTCGGCACGCACCACGCAGACGTGCACGTCGGGCACGAGGGTGAGCGCCCGGCGCCCCTGGTCGGGGGAGCCGTCCAGGGCGATCGTGCCGGTGGTGGCGCACGCCGCCGCGCAGGCGGTGACCACGGCGGCGGACGCGTCGAGGTCGGCGGGGGAGAGGGTGCCCACCCCGTCGGCGCCGTCGACGACGGCGCCGGGCACCCAGTCGTCCGGCAGGCCGGGCGGCACCACGACGGGCCCCGTGAGCTGCGCCAGCGCGCCGCGGATCGCGGCCGGCACGCCGTCGGCGGGGGCGTCGATCACCGTGGCCTTGTAGTCGACGAGCCGGTCGCGGAACAGCGCGAGCACCTCGGGTGCGCCGGGCGGGTGATCGCCGCTGCGGTGGTAGTCGCGCGGGACGTCCGGTGGCGGCGGGGCGCCCGCCCCGCGGTTGGCCTCCCGGATGCGGGCCAGCACGTCCTCCCGGGCGCTCATGACGTGCCCCGCTCGCGGGCCCACCACTCGCGGAAGGTCTCCGCAGGCGGACGTGGGGCGTCCCGGCTCCCCGTCCAGGCGGACAGGGGTGGCGGCAGCGTCGAGATCCGGCCGGCGGAGCGGCCGAGCAGGCGGCCGAGCCGGGACGCCTTCTCGGCGGCGGCGAACCGCCCGGGCGAGGACATCAGCCACGACGCAGCCGCCATCGACAGGGCCTCCGCGCTCGGGACCGAGCGGGCGCGCTGGGCGTCGACGTGCTGGGCCCGCAGCCGCACCAGCAGCGACGGGATGTCGATCCGCACGGGGCAGGCGTCGAAGCACGCCCCGCACAGGCTCGACGCGTAGGGCAGCGACGCGTTGTCCTCCACGCCGGTGAGCTGCGGCGAGAGCACCGCGCCGATGGGCCCGGGGTACACCGAGCCGTACGCGTGCCCGCCCGTGCGCTCGTACACCGGGCACACGTTGAGGCAGGCCGAGCACCGGATGCAGTGCAGGGCGGCGCGGCCCACCTCGTCGGCCAGCGTCGCGGTGCGCCCGTTGTCGAGCAGGACGAGGTGGAAGGTCTGCGGCCCGTCGCCGGGGGTCACCCCGGTCCACGCTGAGGTGTAGGGGTTCATCCGCTCGCCGGTGGAGCTGCGGGGGAGCAGCTGCAGGAACACCTCGAGGTCCTGCCAGGTGGGCACGACCTTCTCGATGCCCATCACCGTGATCAGCGTCTCCGGCAGCGTGAGGCACATCCGCCCGTTGCCCTCGGACTCCACCACGAGCAGCGTGCCGGTGTCGGCCACCCCGAAGTTGGCCCCGGAGATCGCCACCTTCGCGCGCAGGAACCGCTCCCGCAGGAACGCCCGCGCGGCCATCGCGAGCCGGCGCGGTTCGGAGGTCAGCGCCGGGTCGACGCCGGGCATCTCGCGCAGGAAGATCTCGCGGATCTCCGCGCGGTTGCGGTGGATCGCCGGCACCAGGATGTGGCTGGGCTGGTCATGCCCGAGCTGGACGATCAGCTCGGCGAGGTCGGTCTCGTGCGCGGCGATCCCGGCGGCCTCGAGCGCCTCGTTGAGCCCGATCTCCTGGGTGGCCATCGACTTGACCTTGACGACCTCGGTCTCGCCCGTCTCCTGCACCAGCCGGGTGACGATGGCGTTGGCGTCGTTGGCGTCGCGGGCCCAGTGCACCACGCCGCCGCGGGCGGTGACCTCCCGTTCCAGGCGCTCGAGGTGCTCGTCGAGACGCGCCATGGTGGCGGTCTTGAGTGCCTCGCCCGCCAGCCGCAGCTGCTCCCAGTCGGGAAGCTCCGCCACGACCGACGCGCGCTTGGTGCGGATGACGCGGGTGGCGTGCCCGAGGTTGCGCCGCAGCTGGGAGTCGGCCAGCGCGCCGCGGGCGGCGTCCGGGAACGACTGCGTGCCCCGCAGGTGGCCGACCCCGGGCGGGGCGACGGCCGGCATGCCCAGGTTCGTGCTCATCGCTCGACCTCGCTGCGCTCGGTCGGCCCATCGGAAGACGGCACGGCGCGGAGGCGCTGTGTCGATGATTCACTCGCAAGCTCGTTCATCGCTCTCCCTCGCTGCGCTCGGTCGGCTGCGCTTCGCGGAGGCGCTGTGTCGATGACTCGCTCGCAAACTCGACTCGTTGCTCACCCACGGTGTGCTCGGCCGGTGCGTCGAGCTGGCGCGGTGCCAGCGTCTCGCTCGCGAGCTCAGTGGTGGCTCCGACCTCCGTGCCGGCCAGGATCTCGGCGAGGTGGACCGTGCGCGTCCCGCTGCGCAGCCGCGACAGCCCGCCGCCGATGTGCATGAGGCACGACGCGTCGCCCGCCGTGGTGACCTCGGCGCCGGTGTCCAGGACGTTGCGCATCTTGTCGGCGAGCATGGCGGTGGACGTGTCGGCGTTCTTGATCGCGAACGTGCCGCCGAAGCCGCAGCACTGCTCGGCCTCGGGCAGCTCCAGCAGTGTCATGCCCCGCACGTGGCGCAGGAGCCGCAGCGGCTTGTCGCCCACCCGCAGCATGCGCAGGGAGTGGCAGGTGGGGTGGTAGGTGACGCGGTGCGGGTAGTAGGCGCCGACGTCCTCCACACCGAGCACGTCCACCAGCAGCTCCGACAGCTCGTAGGTGCGCGCACCCACCCGCTCCGCCCGTTCGGCCAGCGCGCCGTCACCGCCCCCGCGGGCGACCATCGCGTGCTGGTGGCGCACGGAGCCGACGCACGAGCCGGACGGCGCGACGATCACGTCGTAGGGCTCGAACACCTCCACGTGGTGGCGCACCAGCGGCAGCGCCTCGCGCTGGTAGCCGGTGTTGACGTGCATCTGCCCGCAGCAGGTCTGCGCCGCGGGGAAGACGACCTCGTGGCCCAACCGCTCGAGCAGCGTGACCGTGGCCCGGCCGACCTGCGGGTACAGGGCGTCGGCCAGGCACGTCACGAACAGGGCGATCCTCATGCGCTCTCCCTACTCCACCTCAGGCCACAGTGCTCGATCGCAGGGGCCCGAGCCCGGTGGACGCCCGCACCACCAGCTCCGGAGCGAACACCACCTGCTGGTGCTCGTGTCCGTCCGGGCTGCGGGCCTCGGCGAGGAGCAGCTCGGCTGCGGTCCGTCCGAGCCGGTGGCGCGGCTGCGCCACCGACGTCAGGGGAACCGCGGCGGCCTCGGCGAACTCGATGTCGTCGTAGCCGACGATCGCGAGGTCCTCGGGCACCCGCAGGCCGAGCCGCACCATCTGCTGCAGCAGCCCGAGCGCGAGCAGGTCGTTGGCACAGAACGCCGCCGTGGGGCGGCGCGCGGCGGGGAGCCCGGCGATCCGTTCCCCGGCGCGGCGGCCCTGGGCGACGTCGAGCCGGGCGGTCTCCAGCACGGTCAGCTCCCCGGTGCCGGCGCGGGCGACCGCCCGTTCGGCCCCGGTGATGCGGTCGCGCACCTGCCCGATCGTGCGTGGGCCGCCGACGAAGGCGATCCGGCGGTGGCCGCTGTCGAGCAGGTGGGTGACCGCGAGGTCGCCGCCGAGCAGGTCGTCCACGGTGACCGAGCAGTGCCCGGGGCCTGCGGCGCGGTCCACGACCACGACCGGGGTGCCGCGTGCGGCCAGTGCGCCGATCCGCGGGTCGGCGGCGTCGACCGGGGTGATGAGCACGCCCTCGACGCGTTGCTGTTCGAGCAGGTCGAGGTAGGCGGCCTGGCGCTCGCGGTCCTCGCCGCTGTTGCACAGGAAGAGCGCGAGCCCGGCGGCGTCGGCGGCCTCCTGCACCCCGCGTGCGACGTCGGTGAAGAACGGGTTGGTGGCGTCGAGCACGACGTAGGCCAGCGTGCGGCTGCCCCCGCCCCGCAGCTGGCGCGCCGACTCGTTGCGCACGAAGCCCAGCTCGGCGATGGACGCGAGCACGCGCTTGCGGGTGCGCTCGCTCACCAGCTCCGGCCGGTTCAGCACGTTGGAGACCGTGCCCAGCGAGACGCGGGCGTGGGCCGCCACGTCCTTCATGCTGGGCGTGCTCGATCCCGCCACCACGTTGTCAGCTCCGATCCTCGACCTTGCTGCGCGCAGCATGCCGTGCGCTTCTGAAACGTACAAGTGCGGCAGGCCGGGGTCAGTCGGGTGGTCCGCAAGCCGGACGGGTGAGGAGAACCGGCCGGATGTGAACAGCCGCTTGTACTGGCGGTTCGGTCTTGACACCCTCTTGCTGACGGTCGTACGGTCGCCCGGCTCACGTTTTGAAACGTTTCACCAACGACGTTGGAGGGGGCCGCATGGCGAGCCCAGAGCCGGGCAGGCCACTGCTCGCGGTGCGCTCGGTGGCGAAGTCCTTCGGCGCCGTGTCCGCCGTCCGGGACGTGTCCTTCCCCCTGTACGGCGGCGAGGTGCACGCGCTGGTGGGCGAGAACGGCGCAGGCAAGTCGACGATCGTCAAGATGCTCGCCGGGCTGCACCGCCCCGACTCGGGAACCATCGAGCTCGACGGGCAGCCGGTGGAGCTGCACTCGCCCGCCGACGCGCTGGCCGCCGGCATCGCGGTGATCTACCAGGAGCCGACGCTCTTCCCGGACCTGTCGGTGGCCGAGAACATCTTCATGGGCCGCCAGCCGCTGCGCTCGGGGCGCCGGATCGACCGCCGCGCGATGAACGCCCGCGCCGCCGCCTACTTCACCCAGCTGGGGGTGGCCATCGACCCCGACCGGCCCGCCCGCGGCCTGTCCATCGCCGACCAGCAGATCGTCGAGATCGCCAAGGCACTCTCGCTCGACGCCCGCGTGATCGTGATGGACGAGCCGACCGCCGCGCTCACCGGCGTGGAGGTGAAGCGCCTGTTCGCCGTGGCCGAGTCGCTGCGCGCGGGCGGTGCGGCGCTGCTGTTCATCTCCCACCGCTTCGAGGAGATCACGGCCCTGTGCCGGCGCGTCACGATCATGCGCGACGGGGCCCACGTCTCCACCGACCCGATCGACGAGCTGACCGTGGACGAGATGGTGCGCCGGATGGTCGGCAGGCCGCTGGACACCCTCTTCCCGAAGCACGACGTCGTCCCGGGGGACGTCGTGCTCGAGGTGGAGGGCCTCACCCGCGCCGGGGTCTTCGCCGACGTGTCGTTCCAGGTGCGCGCCGGCGAGATCGTCGCGCTCGCCGGCCTGGTCGGGGCCGGGCGCTCGGAGGTGGTGCAGGCCGTGTTCGGCGTGGACCCGCGGGACTCCGGCGAGGTGCGGGTCGACGGGAAGTCGCTGCGCGGCGGGTCGCCCGCCGCGGCCATGCGCGCCGGCGTCGCGCTCGTGCCGGAGGACCGCAGGCAGCAGGGCCTCGTCCTCGACGCCTCGATCGAGCGCAACATCACCTCCACCCGCCTGGGCAGCCTCGCGAAGCTCGGCCTGCTCGTCGGGGGAGCGGAGCGGCGCTTCGCCCGCGACTGGGCGGCGCGCCTGCAGACGAAGTACTCCCACCTGACCGACCCCGTCGGCCGGCTCTCCGGTGGCAACCAGCAGAAGGTCGTGCTGGCCAAGTGGCTCTCCACGCAGCCGCGCGTGCTGATCGTCGACGAGCCCACCCGCGGCATCGACGTCGGCACCAAGGCCGAGGTGCACCGGCTGCTGTCGGACCTCGCCGCCGACGGCGTCGCCATCGTGATGGTGTCCTCCGAGCTGCCCGAGGTGCTCGGCATGGCCGACCGCGTGCTCGTGATGCGCGAGGGCGAGCTGGTGGCCGAGCTGCCGCGCGCGGAGGCCACCGAGCAGACCGTCATGTTCGCGGCCACCGGGCAGGGGGCCGCGGCATGACCACCGCACCGCCCACGTCCACCGGTCCGGCGCCGTCCGTCGAGCACGACAAGGCCGCCGAGTCGCGCGTCGGGCTCATCCTGCGGGCCCGCGAGCTCGGCATCGTCCTCGCGCTCGCCGCGCTCGTGGTGGTCACGGCCGTGGTCAACCCCCGGTTCCTCTCCGGGCAGAGCATCCGCGACCTCGTGCTGGCCGCGGCGATCATCGTCGTGCTCGCCGTCGGGCAGGCCGTCGTCGTGATCACCCGCAACATCGACCTCTCGGTCGGCTCCGTGCTCGGGCTCTCCGCGTTCGCGGTGGGGTCGCTGCTACAGGCGGCTCCCGGCGTGCCGGTGGTGGTCGCGCTGCTGGTCGGGCTGGCCTTCGGGGCGGTCTGCGGCCTCGTCAACGGCGTGCTCGTGCGATTCGGGAACGTCCCCGCGCTGGTCGTCACGCTCGGCACGCTCTACGTCTACCGCGGGATCGGCTTCTTCTGGGCGGGCGGGCAGCAGATCAACGCCGACAAGCTGCCGCCCGGGTTCCTGGCCTTCGGCACCGCGGGAGTGCTCGGGGTGCCGTGGCTCATCATCATCGCGCTCGTCGTGGTGCTCGTGGCCGGGCTCTACCTGCGCACCTACCGCAGCGGGCGGGAGCTCTACGCGATGGGCTCCAACCCCGAGGCCGCGCGGCTGGCCGGGATCCCGGTCGGGCGCCGCACCCTGGCCGCGTTCGTGGTGAGCGGCGCGCTCGCCGGACTCGCCGGGGTGCTGTTCGCCGCCCGGTTCGGCACGATCGACGCCTCCGCGGGCACCGGCATGGAGCTCAACGTCGTCGCCGCCGTCGTGGTCGGTGGGGTCGCCGTCTTCGGGGGCAGCGGCACGATCTGGGGCGCCGCGATCGGCGCGCTCCTGCTCACCACCATCGGCAGCGCGCTACCCGTGCTCGGCATCGACCAGTTCTGGCAGCAGGCCATCGTCGGGGCGCTGATCCTGCTCGCCATCGGCACCGACCGGGTGGTGGCCGCCCGCATCGCCGCCTCGCTGCGCCGGAGGGAATCCCATGTCGTCTCCTGACCTGTCCCCCCGGCGCCTGCTCGGCAGGCTCACCTCCTGGGACGCCGCGATCATCGGCGTGCTGATCCTGTTCGTGATCATCGCGTCGTTCACGGTCGACAACTTCGCGTCGAGCCGCAACTTCTCCTTCCTGGTGCTCGACCTCGCACCGATCGCCCTGATGGCCCTGCCGATGACCCTGATCATCGTCACCGGGGAGATCGACCTCTCGGTGGCGAGCACGCTCGGGCTCGCCAGCGCCGTGATGGGCGCTATGTGGGAGGGCGGCCTCCCGATCGAGACGATCATCCCGGTCTGCGTGCTCCTCGGCGCGGTGCTCGGTGCAGTGAACGGCACCTTCGTCACCGTGTTCGGGCTGCCGTCGCTGGCGGTCACGATCGGCACCCTGGCGCTCTACCGCGGCCTCGCGTTCGTCGTGCTCGGCGACCGCGCCGTGGCCGAGTTCCCCGCGAGCTACACCGACCTGGTCACCGGCCGCATCGGCGACACGGGCATCCCGCTGCTGCTCATCCCGCTCGTCGTGCTCGGGCTCGTCTTCGCGGTCGTGCTGCACGTGACCCCGTTCGGCCGCTCGCTGTTCGCCATCGGCGCCAACGCCGAGGCCGCCCGGTTCTCCGGCACCCGCGTCACGCGCGTCAAGTTCTGGCTCTACGTCGTCAGCGGAGCCGTCGCGGCGCTCGCGGGCGTGCTGTGGACGCTGCGCTACTCCAGCGCCCGCGCCGACAACGGCACCGGCCTCGAACTGGCCGTCGTCGCGGCGGTGCTGCTCGGCGGGGTCTCGATCTTCGGCGGCCGGGGCACCCTCTGGGGGGTCATCGCCGGTGCGCTCCTGCTCACCTCGCTGCAGAACGCGTTGCGCCTGGCCGACGTCTCCAACGAGGCGCTCAGCGTCGTCACCGGTCTGCTGCTCATCGTCTCCGTACTCGCGCCGAACCTGGCGAGCAACAGCCACGCCGCTCTGCGGCGGCGCCGGCGGCCCGACCCGCCGCCGCCCGCCTCCCCGAATCCCGACCCCGCACCGTCACCGACGCCGGCCGTCCGGTCCTCCTGAAAGGGAAACCACCATGTCCCTGCGCTCCACCAGACCGGGCTCCGTCCGCAGGCTCGCCCCTGTCGCGGTCGGGCTCGTGCTCGCCGTCGGCATCTCGGCCTGCGGCGGCACCACCCGCGACTCGTCCGCCGGTGACACCAGCGGCTCCACCGGCGCCGCGGCGGCCACGGCCAACCCGGACGCGCCGATCCGCGAGGGACTCAAGATCGCCTTCCTGCCCAAGCAGCTGAACAACCCGTACTCCGACATCGAGGCGGGCGGCGGCCAGACTGCCGTCACGGAGCTCAAGGGCGACTACAAGCTCGTCGGCCCCAACGACGCGAGCGCGTCGTCGCAGGTCAGCTACATCAACACGCTCATCCAGCAGCAGCAGGACGTCATCGGCATCGCCGCCAACGACCCGAATGCGGTGTGCCCGTCGCTCAACCAGGCCCGCGACGCCGGCATCAAGGTCGTCGCGTTCGACTCCGACGCCGCGAAGCAGTGCCGCGACGTCTTCGTCAACCAGGCCACCACGCAGGGCATCGGCGAGACGCTCGTGAAGATGACCCACGACCTCACCGGCGGTCAGGGCGACATCGCGATCCTGTCCGCCACCCCGAACGCGACCAACCAGAACGCCTGGATCGCGGTGGTGCAGGAGGAGCTCAAGAAGCCCGAGAACGCCGGCATGAAGCTGGTGGCCACCGTGTACGGCAACGACGACGACCAGAAGTCGTTCCAGGAGGCCCAGGGCCTGCTGCAGACCTACCCGAACCTGAAGGCGATCGTCTCGCCCACCACGGTCGGCATCGCCGCGACCGCGCGGTACGTCTCCAGCTCCAGCTACAAGGGCAAGGTCGCGGTCACCGGGCTGGGCACGCCCAACCAGATGCGGGAGTTCGTCAAGGACGGCACCGTGTCGCAGTTCGCGCTCTGGAACCCCGCCGACATCGGCTACCTCGCGGGCTACGCCGGGGCCGCTCTCGCCTCGGGACAGATCACCGGCAAGCAGGGCGAGACGTTCACCGCGGGCAAGCTCGGCAAGTACACGATCGGCGCCGACGGCGAGATCGTCCTCGGCCCGCCCACGGTGTTCAACGCCCAGAACATCGACCAGTTCAACTTCTGACACCCGCATCCCGGCCACGAGGAGGACCGCCCGGTGCCGCGCTACTGCTTCCAGCTCCAGGTCCGGCCCGACCGGCTGGACGAGTACCGGGAGCGTCACCGGGCGGTGTGGCCGGACATGCTCGTCGCGCTGCGCGACACCGGCTGGCGCAACTACTCGCTGCACCTGCGGTCCGACGGGCTGCTCATCGGTTACGTCGAGGCCGACGACCTCGCCGCCGCCCAGCAGGCGATGGCGGCCACCGAGGTGAACGCGCGGTGGCAGGCCGAGATGCAGCAGTTCTTCACCGGGCTCGACGGCCGCGGCCCGGACGAGGGCTTCCTCCTGCTCGACGAGATCTTCCACCTCGAGGACCAACTCGCTCACCACGGCAACCCCGCGCCCACCCCCGCGCGCCGTTCCGGATCGGAGACCACACCATGACCAGCACCGCCAGCCGTCCCGCCGTCGCGGACGGGGTGAAGCAGGGGCTGGCGCAGCTCCGGATCGAGACCCCGTCCTGGGGCTACGCCAACTCCGGCACCCGGTTCAAGGTCTTCGCGCAGCCCGGCGTGCCGCGCTCGCCCGAGGAGAAGATCGCGGACGCCGCCGTGGTGCACCGCCTCACCGGCGCCGCACCCAGCGTCGCGCTGCACATCCCGTGGGACCGCGTGGACGACTACGCCGCACTGGCCGCGTACGCCACCGACCAGGGTGTCGCGCTCGGCACGATCAACGCCAACGTCTTCCAGGACGACGACTACAAGCTCGGCAGCGTCACCAACCCCGACCCGCGGGTGCGGCGCAAGGCGATCGACCACCTGCTCGAGTGCGTCGACATCATGGACGCCACGGGCTCGCGCGACCTCAAGCTGTGGTTCTCCGACGGCACCAACTACCCGGGCCAGGACAGCATCCGGGCCCGGCAGGACCGGCTCACCGAGGCACTGCGGGAGACCTACGACCGGCTGGGCGAGAGCCAGCGGCTCATCCTGGAGTACAAGCTCTTCGAGCCGGCGTTCTACACCACCGACGTGCCGGACTGGGGCACGGCGTTCGCGCACTGCCTCGAACTGGGCCCCCGTGCGCAGGTCTGCATCGACACCGGCCACCACGCCCCGGGCACGAACATCGAGTTCATCGTGGCGTTCCTGCTGCGGGCCGGGAAGCTCGGTGCGTTCGACTTCAACTCGCGCTTCTACGCCGACGACGACCTGATGGTGGGCGCGGCGGACCCGTTCCAGCTCTTCCGGATCCTGCACGAGATCGTGCAGGGCGGCGCGCTAGATCCGGCGCTGGGGATCGCGTACATGCTCGACCAGTGCCACAACATCGAGACGAAGATCCCGGCGATCATCCGCTCGGTGATGAACGTGCAGGAGGCCACCGCGAAGGCCCTGCTCGTGGACGCCGACGCGCTCGCCGCTGCCCAGCGCTCGGGTGACGTGCTCGCGGCCAACGCCGTGCTGATGGACGCCTACAACACCGACGTCCGGCCGCTGCTCGCGCAGCTGCGCGAGGAGTCCGGCCTCGACCCCGACCCGATCGCCGCCTACCACCGCTCCGGCTACCAGCAGCAGATCGAGCGGGACCGGGTCGGCGGCCGGCAGGCGGGCTGGGGCGCATAGCCCCGCCTGGTTGCAGCAAAGCCACTTTGCGGCAACCAGGTTGCATGAAAGTGGCTTTGCTGCAACCCCGTCGACCCCGGAAGGGACCATGACTCACCCCACCGTCCAGGCGCTCCTCGCTCGGAGCAACCGGCTGGGCGCCGACCCGACCACCACCAACTACGCGGGTGGCAACACCTCCGCCAAGGGCACCGCCGACGACCCGGTGACCGGCCGGCCCGTCGACCTCATGTGGGTCAAGGGCTCGGGGGGAGACCTCGGCACCCTCACCGAGCCGGGACTCTCGGTGCTGCGCCTTGACCGGCTGCGCGCGCTCGTCGACGTCTACCCCGGCGTCGAGCGCGAGGACGAGATGGTCGCCGCGTTCGACTACTGCGCCCACGGCAAGGGCGGCGCGGCGCCGTCGATCGACACGGCGATGCACGGCCTCGTCGACGCCGACCACGTCGACCACCTGCACCCCGACGCCGGCATCGCGATCGCCACCGCCGCCGACGGCGAGGCGCTCACGAAGGAGATCTTCGGCGACCGGGTCGTGTGGGTGTCGTGGCGGCGCCCGGGCTTCCAGCTCGGGCTCGACATCGCCGCGGTCAAGCGGGCCAACCCGCAGGCGGTCGGGGTGATCCTCGGCGGGCACGGCATCACCGCATGGGGTGCCACCAGCGAGGAGTGCGAGGCCAACTCCCTCGACATCATCGCCACCGCCACCCGCTACCTCGACGAGCGCGGGGCCGCGGAGCCGTTCGGCGCCGTCCGGCCCGGGTACGCGCCGCTGCCCGACGCCGAGCGCCGGGCGCGGGCCGCGGCGCTGGCCCCGGTGGTCCGCGGGCTCGCCTCCACCGACCGCCGCCAGGTCGGCCACTTCACCGACAGCGCCGCGGTGCTCGACTTCCTCGCGCGCGAGAAGCTGGAGCCCCTCGCCGCGCTCGGGACGTCCTGCCCCGACCACTTCCTGCGCACGAAGGTCCGGCCGCTGGTGCTGGACCTGCCCCCGTCGGCACCGCTGGACGAGGCGATCGCGCGGCTGCGCGAGCTGCACGCCGCCTACCGCGAGGACTACCGCGCCTACTACGAGCGGCACGCCACGCCCGACAGCCCGGCGATGCGCGGTGCCGACCCCGCGATCGTGCTCGTGCCCGGCGTCGGCATGTTCAGCTTCGGCGCCGACAAGCAGACCGCCCGCGTGGCGGGCGAGTTCTACGTCAACGCGATCAACGTGATGCGCGGAGCCGAGGCCGTCTCCACCTACGCGCCCATCCCGGAGGCGGAGAAGTTCCGCATCGAGTACTGGGCCCTCGAAGAGGCCAAGCTCGCGCGGCGGCCGAAGCCGAAGCCGCTCGCCGGCCGGGTGGCGTTCGTGACGGGGGCGGGTTCCGGCATCGGCCGGGCCATCGCGGTCCGACTCGCGGCAGAGGGCGCGTGCGTCGTGGTCGCCGACCGGGACGCCGAGTCCGCGGCCACCGTGGCCGCCGAGCTCGGCACCACCGACGTCGCGGTGCCGGTCACGGCCGACGTCACCTCCGCCGACGCGGTGGCCGCTGCCGTCGACGCGGCCGCGCTGGCGTTCGGCGGGGTCGATCTCGTGGTGAACAACGCCGGGCTGTCGATCTCGAAGCCACTGCTGGAGACCACCGATGCCGACTGGGACCTCCAGCACGACGTCATGGCCAAGGGCTCGTTCCTCGTCGCCCGCACGGCCGCGCGCGCGATGATCGCGCAGGGCATGGGCGGCGACGTCGTCTACATCGCCAGCAAGAACGGGGTCTTCGCCGGCCCCAACAACGTGGCGTACGGGGCGGCCAAGGCCGACCAGGCCCACCAGGTCCGGCTGCTCGCCGCCGAGCTCGGCGAGCACGGCATCAAGGTCAACGGCGTCAACCCGGACGGCGTCGTGCGCGGGTCGGGGATCTTCGCGGGCGGCTGGGGCGCGCAGCGCGCCGCGGTCTACGGCGTGCCGGAGGAGAAGCTCGGCGAGTTCTACGCGCAGCGCACGCTGCTCAAGCGGGAGGTGCTGCCCGAGCACGTCGCCGCCGCGGTGTTCGTGCTCACCGGCGGCGACCTCTCCCACACCACCGGCCTGCACGTCCCCGTCGACGCCGGCGTCGCCGCGGCCTTCCTGCGCTGACGCAGGCCGACCCAGGAGGAGATGTCATGACCTCGGTGCTCGAGACCCCCACCGGGCTCGTGCGGACCACCCCGCGCTGCACCACCGTCGGGCTCGTGGCCGGCGGGCTCGGCGCGTACTGGCCGCAGTTCCCCGACCTGCTCCCGCAGCTACGGCGGTCGGCCGAGCGCGTGTCGGAGCGCCTGCGGGGGCTCGGCGACGAGGTGGACGTGGTCGACGTCGGCTTCATCTCCGACGCGCAGGAGGGCGCGGTGGCCGCGGAGAAGCTGCGGGTCGCCGGCTGCGATCTCATCGTCGGCTTCCTGACCACCTACATGACGGCCTCCATGCTGGTGCCGGTCGCGCAGCGCAGCGGGGCGCCGGTCCTGCTGATCAACCTGCAGCCCACGGCACGGATGGACCACGCCACCTTCGACACCGGAGCCTGGCTGGCCTACTGCGGGGCCTGCCCGCTGCCGGAGATGGCCAACGCGTTCGACCGCGCGGGCGTCGACTTCCGGTCGGTGTCGGGCCACCTGGAGGACGAGCGCGCGTGGGCACGGATCGCCCGGTGGGTCACGGCGGCCGGGGTGCGCGGGGTGCTGCGCCACGGGCGGCACGGGCTCATGGGCCACCTCTACCCGGGCATGCTCGACGTCGCCACGGACCTCACGTCGGTGTCGGCGCAGCTCGGCGGTCACGTCGAGGTGCTGGAGCTCGACGACCTGCGGGTGCGCGTCGAGGAGGTCACCGACGGGCAGGCCCAGGACCGGGTCGCGCTGGCCCGCGAGGTGTTCGACGTCGACGCCTCCGTCGAGCCCGCCGACCTGGAGTGGGGCGCGCGGGTCTCCGTCGGCCTCGACCGGCTCGTCGAGGACTTCGCGCTCGACTCGCTCGCCTACTACCACCGGGGCCTGAACGGGGAGCAGCACGAGACGCTCGGCGCCGGTCTCATCCTCGGTGCCTCGCTGCTCACCGCCCGCGGTGTGCCGACGGCGGGGGAGTACGAGCTGCGCAACTCGATCGCCATGCTCGTGATGGACCGCCTCGGTGCGGGTGGCTCGTTCACCGAGCTGCAGGCGCTGGACTTCGTCGACGGTGTGGTGGAGATGGGCCACGACGGCCCGGCGCACCTGGCGATCAGCGCGCGGCGGCCGTTGCTGCGCGGGCTCGGGGTGTACCACGGCAAGCGGGGCCGGGGGGTCTCCGTCGAGTTCGACGTCCGCCACGGGCCGGTCACCCTGTGCGGGCTCGGCCAGCGCCGGGACGGGCGGTACGTACTGGTGGCAGCGGAGGGAGAGGTGGTGGCCGGCCCGCTGCTCCAGATCGGGAACACCACCTCCCGGGTCGATTTCGGGGGCGACCCGGGAGAATGGACCGACGTCTGGAGCGCCTCGGGCGTCGACCACCACTGGGCTCTCGGCACGGGGCACCGGGTGCCCGACCTCGCCGCCGTGGCGGACCTGGTGGGCCTGGAGTTCGTCGAGGTGCGGCTCTGGTGAACGCACGCGTGGCCGCGGTCGACCTCGGGGCGTCGAGCGGCCGGGTGATGGCGGCCGAGGTCGGTCCGGACCGGCTCGAGCTCACCGAGGCAGCCCGGTTCCCGAACGGCCCCGTCCGGCTCGGCGACACCCTGCACTGGGACGTGCTGGCGCTCTACCGGGGCATCCTGGACGGCCTGCGCGCCGCCGGTGCGCAGGCGCCGCTGGACGCGGTGGGCATCGACTCCTGGGCCATCGACTACGGCCTGCTCGACGCCACCGGCTCGTTGCTGGGCAACCCGGTGCACTACCGGGACGCGCGCACCGACGGCGTGGCGGGCCGGGTGCACGCCACGGTTCCCACCGCCGAGCTGTACGCCACCAACGGGGTGCAGGAGCTGCCGTTCACCACGATCTACCAGCTCGTCGCGGCGACCGGCTCACCGCAGCTGGCGGCGGCCCGCGACCTGCTCCTGATGCCGGACCTGCTGGGGTACTGGCTCACCGGGGTCCGCCGGGCCGAGCTCACCAACGCCTCCACCACCGGCCTGCTCGACGTCAAGGCTCGGACCTGGTCCACCGGCCTGATGGCCCGGACCGGTATCGACGCCGGGCTGTTCGCACCCCTGGTCGAGCCGGGGGAGCGGGTCGGGGAGCTGGCGCCGCACGTGCTCGCCGAGACCGGGCTGGCCGGGCCGGTGCCACTGATCGCGGTCGGCTCGCACGACACGGCGTCGGCGGTGGTGGGCGTGCCGGCCACGGGGGAGCGCTTCGCCTACGTCTCGTGCGGCACCTGGTCACTGGTCGGCGTCGAGCTCGACGCCCCGGTGCTGTCGGAGGCCGGCCGCGCAGCGAACTTCTCCAACGAGCTGGGCGTCGACGGCTCGGTGCGCTACCTGCGCAACGTCATGGGCCTGTGGCTGCTGCAGGAGTGCCTGCGGGCCTGGCCCGGCGCGGACCTGGCCGCGCTGCTCGCCGAGGCGGCGCAGGTCCCGGCGTTCGCGGCGCTGGTCGACGCCGACCACCCCGCCTTCCTGCCGCCGGGGGACATGCCGGCGCGCATCGCGGAGGCCTGCGAACGGCGCGGCGAGACCCCACCGCAGGGCAGGGCGGCGACCGTGCGCTGCATCCTCGACAGCCTCGCGCTCGCGCACCGGCGGGCGGTGCGCGACGCGCAGGAGCTCTCGGGCCGGGCGGTCGACGTCGTGCACGTCGTGGGCGGGGGCGCGCGCAACGCACTGCTCTGCCGGCTCACCGCCGACGCGTGCGGTCTCCCCGTCGTCGCCGGGCCGGTGGAGGCCACGGCGCTGGGGAACGTGCTGGTCCAGGCCCGCGCGCTCGGCGCCGTGGAGGGCGGCCTCGCGCAGCTGCGCGCACTTCTCGTGCGGACGCAGGAGCTCGTGACCTACGAGCCCCGCGCCGACGAGGCCGCGTGGGCGTCAGCCGAGCGCCGCGTCCACCCGTAGGGCGCGGGCCCCGGGATTGCAGCAAAGCCACTTTCACGCAACGACGCTGCATGAACGTGGCTTTGCTGCAACGGGGTCGGGGCGGAAGCCGCTGTGCCGCGCGATCGCATCCGTTACGGTCAGTGTTGACCGTCTCGCTGCTCCGCACGGAGGTGTCATGGACGACAGGGCGCGCGTCGAGAAGGCCGCCCACGAGGTGGTGGAGGAGCACGACCCGCGCAGCGTGCCCGTCCGCGAGTTCCTCGCCGCCTGGTTCGCAGCCGGGCTCACCTGGGTGCACTTCCCCGAAGGGTTGGGCGGGCTCGGCGTCTCGCGGGGCCTGCAGGCACGGGCGAACGCGATCCTGCAGGGTGCCGGGGGCCCCAACCCGTTCTTCCTCAATCCGATCGGCCACGGCATGGCCGCGGCCACGGTGCTCGAACACGGGTCCCGCGAGCTGGCGCAGGAACTGCTGCCCCCGCTGGCGACGGGCGAGCACATCTGGTGCCAGCTGTTCAGCGAGCCGGGCGCGGGCTCCGACCTGGCCGGGCTCGCCACCTCAGCGGTGCTCGACGGCGACGAGTGGGTGGTCAACGGGCAGAAGGTGTGGACGAGCTTCGCCCACCGGGCCCGCTACGCGCTGCTGCTCGCCCGCACCGACCCGGACCAGCCCAAGCACAAGGGCCTCACCTACTTCGTGCTCGACATGCACGCTCCCGGCGTCGAGACGCGCCCGCTGCGGCAGATGACCGGGCAGGCGGAGTTCAACGAGGTCTACCTGACCGACGCCCGCATCCCCGACACCCACCGGCTCGGCGCCGTCGGCAACGGCTGGCGGGTCGCGATGACCACGCTCATGAACGAGCGCTCGGCCATCGGCGGGTCGTCCTCCGTCCGCGGTGCCGGCGCCATCGCCGACGCCGTCGAGCTGTGGGCGCGCTACCCGCAGCGGCACACCCCGGTGCTGCGCGACAAGCTGGCGGCGCTGTGGACCCGTGCCGAGGCCCAGCGGCTCACCGACGAGCGCGCCCGGCGGTCCGCGACGTCCGGGTCGCCCGGCCCGGAGGGCTCGATCGCCAAGCTCGTGTCGGCCGAGCTGAACCAGCACGTCTACGAGTTCTGCATGGAGCTGATCGGCCCGGAGGCCACGCTGTACGGCGACTACACGCAGCGTGACGCCGAGAGGAACGAGGACTACCGGGGCCCGGTGCAGCAGCGCTTCCTGCGCTCGCGGGCGAACACCATCGAAGGCGGCACCTCCGAGGTGCTGCGCAACATCCTGGGCGAGCGGATCCTCGGCCTGCCCGGCGACCTGCGAGCCGATGCCGGCAAGCCGTGGAAGGAGGTGCCGCGTGGCTGACGCGGTAACCGAGTTCGTCCTCACCCCGGAGCAGCAGGACCTCCGGCGGGCCGTCCGCCGGTTCTGCGCCGAGCGCCTCGGCGAGGACACGGTGCGGCGGCTGGCGGAGTCCGGCACCGGCCACGACCCGGCGCTCTGGGCGCGGCTCGGCGGCGAGCTCGGGGTGCTCGGGCTCGCGGTGCCCGAGGAGCTGGGCGGTGCGGGTGGTGGCCTCGTGGACCAGGCCGTGGTGGCCGAGGAGTTCGGGGCGGCGCTCGTGCCCGGCCCGGTGCTCGGCACCGTCGGGCTCGCGGTGCCCGCGCTCGTGGCACTGGCCGGGGCGGGGCTCGACGAGGACCTGCTGGCGTCGCTCGTCGAGGGCGCGCGGACGGCGGCGTTCGCCGTGCCCGACCGCGGCGGCCGGTTCGACCCTGCACTGGTCACCGTCACCGAGACCGGCGGTGCGCTCACCGGCGAGGTGCGCCACGTCGTAGACGGCACGGCCGACGTGCTGCTCGTCGCGGCCCGGACGGGCGAGGAGATCGGGCTCTTCCTCACCGACGGCGGCGAGCGCATCCCGCTGTCCACCCTGGACCGGACGCGCCGGCAGGCCACCGTGCGGTTCTCGGCCACACCCGCCCGTGCGCTCGCCGTGGGAGCCGGCGCCGAGCAGGCGATCACCGCCGCACTCCGCGTCGGAGGCGCGCTGCTGGCCGCCGAGCAGGTGGGAGGTGCGCAGCGGATGCTCGACCGCACGGTCGCCTACGCGGGCACCCGGCTGCAGTTCGGCCGCCCGATCGGCTCGTTCCAGGCCGTGAAGCACCGGTGTGCCGACATGCTGGTGCTCGTCGAGCACGCCAGGTCAACGGCCTTCCACGCGGCGTGGGCGCTGCAGGACGGAACCGACGACCCGGATCTCGCCGTCGCCGTCGCGCAGGCCACGTGCTCGCAGGCCTACCAGCAGGTGGCGCAGGAGAGCGTGCAGCTGCACGGGGGCATCGGCTTCACGTGGGAGCACGCAGCGCACCTGTACCTCAAGCGCGCCGTCACCGACGCGGCCCTGCTGGGCAGCGCGGCGGAGCACCGGGAGCGGATCGCGCAGCTGGTGCTCGACGGGGCATCCGCATCGGGAGGCGTCCGCGTGGCCACCGGCTGAGGCCGGTTCCGATGGCCCTCGTCGCCGGGCGAGATCACCCGGCGTGAGCCGGACCACCGATCGGCGCCACGAGAGGGACGAGGCCGTAGGAAGTACTGATGACCACCGTTCCCCGCATCCGGGTACCGATCGGACGGGTGCTCGCCCTGGGCGGCCTGTCGTCGTTCGGCCCGCTCGCCCTCGACCTGTACCTGCCGGCGCTGCCGCAGCTCGCGGACGAACTGGGCGTGCCGGACGCGTCGGCGCAGCTGTCGCTGTCGCTGTGCATGATCGGGCTGGCTCTGGGGCAGCTGCTGGTCGGGCCGCTGACCGACCGGGTGGGCAGGCGCCGTCCGCTGCTCGTGGGCGTCGCAGTGTTCGTGGTGGCCACGGGGCTGTGCGCGCTCGCCCCGTCGATCGAGACACTGCTGGTACTGAGGCTGCTCACCGGCCTCGCGGGTGGGGCCGGGCTGGTGGTCGCCCGGGCCATGGTCCGCGACCTCTACGACGGCGACGCGGCCGCGCGGGTGTTCGCGTTGCTCATGCTCGTGAACGGAACCGCGCCCATCGTCGGTCCCGTGCTGGGCGGGCAGCTGCTGCGGTTCACCGACTGGCGCGGGGTGTTCGGTGCTCTCGCGCTGATCGGGGTGGTGCTGCTCGTCGCGGCCCTGACGCAACGCGAGACGCTGCCGCCCGCGGACCGGCGCGCGGGTGGCCTGCGCGCCACGGCGGTGGTGCTGCGCGACGTGAGCCGGGACCGGACGTTCCTGCTCCCGTCGCTCGTGCTGGGGCTGGGGATGTGCGCGATGTTCACCTACATCGCGATGGGCAGCTTCGTCCTGCAGGACGCCGGTGCGCTCGACGGCGCGTTGTCGCCGCAGACCTACGCCGTGGTGTTCGCCGTGAACGGCCTGGGGATCGTGCTCGCCGGACGGGTGAGCGCCGCGCTGGTCGGCCGGGTAGGGCCCCGCAGGCTGGTGGGCGCGGGGGTGGTGATCGCCCTCGTCGCCGCTGTCGCCCTGCTCGTGGGAGCGCTCGCGTCGCGGTCGGTGTGGGCGTTGCTGGTGCCGCTCCTGGCGCTGGTGTCGTGCACCGGGCTGCTCCTGCCGAACGCGACCGCGCTCGCTCTGGCCGGACAAGGGGGCCGCGCGGGCACCGCGTCGGCGCTGCTCGGCCTGCTGCAGTTCACCTTCGCCGCGGTCGTGCCGCCGCTGGCGTCGCTGGGCGGGGTCACGGCGGCGGTGATGGCCGTGACGATCGTCGCGACGGCGCTGGCCGCTGCCCTCGTGTTCCTCGCGATGCGCCGGGCCCACGTCCCCGTGCCCGACGGAGTGGTCTGACCCCTGCTCGCGCCGGCGCACCGGCTTACGGTGGGCCGATGCGCATCGCGTCGCTGCTGCCGGCGGCCACCGAGATGGTGGCGGCGCTCGGCCGCGTCGACGATCTGGTGGCCGTGACGTTCGAGTGTGACGAGCCGGCCGGCATCCGCGACCGGGTCGCCGTCGTGGTGGACACGGTCCTGCCGCCGGGCCTCCCGCCCGCCATGATCGACGCGGTGGTCCGCGACCGGAGCGCCCGCGGGCTGCCGCTCTACGAGCTCGACCGCGGCAGGCTCGCGGCGCTGGCCCCGACCCTCGTCCTCACCCAGGACCTGTGCCAGGTGTGTGCCCTGCCCGCCGGCGCCCTGGCCGAGGCGATGGCGGTGATCGGCGACGCCGAGGTGCTCTCGATCGACCCGCACAGCGTCGACGACGTGCTCGACGCGATCACCGAGGTCGGCCGGCACATCGGGGCCGCGGACCGCGCCGCGGCGCTGGTCGGCTCGTTGCGCGAGCGCCTCGCCGCGGTGACCCGGGCCGTGGCCGGCCGCCCGCGGCCGCGCGTGCTCGTGCTCGAGTGGGTCGACCCGCCCTTCCTGCCGGGCCACTGGGTGCCGGAGCTGGTGCAGCTGGCGGGCGGGGAGCCGGTGGGCGGGACCGCGGGAGGCCGGTCGGTCGAGGCGAGCTGGGACGAGGTGAGCGCCCTGCCCGCCGACGTGGTGGTCGTCGCGCCGTGCGGGTTCGGTCTCGACGCGGCGGTGGAGCAGGCCGCAGCCGTGCGCGACCGCTTCCCGGGACGACCGGTCGTGGCGATCGACTCCACGTCCTACGTCGTGCGGGCCGGCCCGCGGCTCGTGGACGGTGTCGAGGCCCTGGCGTGGGCGCTGCACCCGGACAAGCTCCCCGACCCGCCCCCCGGCCGGATGGTCCGGCTCTGAGGTGCCCGGAGGTTCAGGAAAGCCACGTTCAGGCCCGCCCAGGGCAGGAAAGTGGCTTTCCTGAACCGGCGTGCGTAGCGCCGGGATCGCGGGGTAACCCGCGCGCGTCCTGAACCTGGGAGGCTGACATGACCGGAACCGGCGCCGAGCTCGATGTGGTCGACGAGTTGATGTCCGACCACCGTGAGGTGGCTTCGCTGCTCGACCGTATCGGCACCACCACCGACCCGGCGGAGAAGCGCGACCTCGCCGACACCGCCATCACCGAGCTCGTCCGGCACGCGGTGGCCGAGGAGATGTACGTCTATCCCGCGATGCGCGAGAACCTGCCCGACGGGGAGGAGGTGGTGGAGCACGACACGGAGGAGCACAAGGAGCTCGAGCAGACGATGAAGGAGCTCGAGGGGGTCGACGCGGAGGATCCGCGTTTCGAGCAGCTCGTCGGTGAGCTGCGCAGCCGGCTCCGGCACCACGTGGAGGACGAGGAGACCGAGCAGTTCCCGAAGCTCAGGGTGCGGCTGCCGCTCGAGAAGCGGGTGGAGCTCCGGGAGAAGGTCGAGAAGGCCAAGAAGGCGGCCCCCACCCGTCCGCACCCCGGAGCCCCGAACACCCAGCTGTTCCACAAGCTCGTGGGGCCGGGCGTCGGCCTGGTCGACCGCGCGCGGGACAAGCTCAGCGGCCGGAGCTAGCCGCGCCCGCTCTGCTCGGCCACGGTCGGGCGGACGGGCGCCACCAGTGGCCGGTCGAAGATCAGGTGCGTCTGGGCGTGCCCGACCTCCGGCCGGGTCGCGAGGTGGTCGACGATGAGCCGCTGCAAGTGGCCGCTGTCGGCCACGGCGACGTGCACGAAGAAGTCCTCCGGCCCCGAGACGTTGTAGAGCGCCAGCGTCTCGGGGAGCGCGAGGACGGCCGTCGTGAACGCCTCCACGAGCTCGCGCCGGTGGGGCCGCAGCTGCACGGCGATGAACGCCTGCAGACCCCGGCCGACCGCTGCCGGGTCGACGACCGCGCGGACGGCCGTGACGACACCGAGCGCGCGCAGCCGCCGGACACGCTCGTGGCATGACGACGTCGGCAGGCGGACGCGCTCGGCGAGCTCCTTGTTGGTGATCGACGCGTCGTCCTGCAGATGGTGCAGGATCCGCCAGTCGACCGGATCGAGCGACAGTTCTTGGGGCATGGCCCGGACGATATCCGGTCGAGCTTGCCGAAGTGCGGACAAGCCACGAGATTCTCGGGCATGACCCCACGCTGTGTGCTCGTCCTCGACCCCGCTGCCCCGCGGTGGCTGATCGCGAACGCCTCGGCCGTGCTGGGCGCCTCGGTCGGCGCCCGAGGCGACGTCGAGCTCGGCCCTGGCCTCGTCGACGCCACGGGATCCCGCTGGCCGGCCATCGCGGAGATCGTCGTGCCCGTGCTGGCGGCTCCGGCGGCCGAGCTCGTCGAGCTGCGGGCGGCCGCGCACGCCGCCGGCGTGACGGCGCTGGCCTTCCCCGACCTCGCCAGGGCGGCTGCCACCTACGCCGAGCTCGCCGCCGCGATGGCCGCCACCCCGGCGGCCGAGGTGCACATCCACGGACTGGCCCTGCTCGGCCCGGACAGGCTCGTCCGCGGGCTCACCCGTGGCCTGCGCGCACTGGGCGACCCGGTCACCGAGGCCGTCCGATGACGTTCGAGCGGTGGCTGGCGTTCGTCGGGGTCATGCTCGTGCTGGTGTGCACCCCGGGGCCGGACTTCGCCGTGGTGGTGCGCCACGCCCTCGAGGACCGGCGCCACGGTGTCGGTGCCGCCGCCGGGATCGTCACCGGTCTGGCCGTGCACACCACCGCGGCGGCCGTCGGCCTGTCGGCGCTGGTCGCGGCGCACCCGGGCGTCCTCACCGGTATCCGGGTGGCCGGCGCGGCCTACCTGCTCCTGCTCGGCTTCCAGGCCCTGCGGTCCGCGCTCCCGGCGGCCCGCGAGGCCCACGCCGCGCCGCAGCGGTCCGGGCGTCCGTACGTCGACGGGCTGGCCGGGAACCTGCTGAACCCCAAGGCGTTGCTGCTCTTCCTCGGCCTCCTCCCGCAGTTCGTGACGCCGGGGCGCGGCGTCGTCGGGCAGATCCTGCTGCTGGCGGCAACCATCGTCGTCATCGTGGTGCTCTGGTACGCGCTCGTGATCGGCGTGGCCGGGCGGAGCCGTGGCAGGCTGCGCCGGGCAGGCGCCCGCCGGGCCCTGAACGCGGTCACCGGGACCGCACTGATGGCCGTCGCCACGACCGTCATGCTCGGCTGACGCGGCCGGTCGGGCGTAGCATTCGCCTTGTGACCGGCCCTGCTGACCTCGGACCGGTCCGACCGCACACCGTTCTCGCCGACGCCGACGGCACCCCGTACGCCTCGTTGCGGCAGCGGCCCGTGGCCCGCGCGGAGCGGTACGCGCTCGGCAAGGCGCTCCGCAAACGCGTCCCGCGTTCCTCGCTGGGGGAGTGGAAGGCGCCGAGCGACCGGCCGGACCCGGTGCAACAGATCATGGACAGCCACGAGGGCCGGGTGGGCCGGCTCGTGCCGATCCGGGTCGGTCGCATGGCGGCCTCGCCCTACGGCTTCCTGCGCGGCACGGCGGTCGTCATGGCCGAGGACGTCGCACACCTGCCGGCCACCGGCATCACCCCGGTCGTCTGCGGCGACGCCCACCTGGGCAACTTCGGCTTCTACGCCTCGCCGGAGCGTGACCTCGTGATGGACCTCAACGACTTCGACGAGGCCCACCCGGGGAGCTGGGAGTGGGACCTGCGTCGCCTCGTCGCGAGCATCTGGGTGGCAGGCCGGCAGAACGGCGCCCGTGAGGACGACTGCGAGAACGCCGTGCGGTCGTGCGTGACGGCCTACCGCGACGAGCTGCGCTACCTCGCCGACCAGCCGCTGATGTCGCGCTCCTACGAGCGCCTCGACGTCGACCGGCTCGTGCAGGAGAGCTCGGGGCCGTTGCGGTCCGAGGTGGAGCGGGCTGCCAAGCGGGCCCGGCAGCGCACGAGCGACCGGGCCTTGCCGCGCTTCACCCAGGAGATCGCGGGCCGGCGCCGGATCGTCGAGGAGCCACCCCTCATCACGCGGGTGCCCGAGGGGGAGGCCGAGGTGCTGGCCGCCGCGATCGACGACTACCTGCAGACCCTCGCCCCACACTGGCGGCGCGTGCTGGGCGGCTACACGCTGGTCGACATCGCCAACAAGGTGGTGGGCGTGGGAAGCGTCGGCCTGCGTGCGTACGTCGCCCTCCTCGAGGGCTCCTCGCCGGAAGACGTGGTGTTCCTGCAGCTCAAGCAGGCTCGCCGGTCGGTACTGGCGCGCTACGTGCACGGCGAGTCGGCATGGCACGCCCACCAGGGGCAGCGGGTCGTGGAGTACCAGCAGGCGCTGCAGACCGTCAGCGACCCGCTGCTGGGCTGGACCACCGCACCGGGACAGCACGACGACGTGCACCAGTACTACGTCCGGCAGTTCCGCAACATGAAGGGCACCGTCGCGATCGACGCGATCGACCCCTCCGCCCTCGCCGACTACGCCGGCGTCATCGGGCACCTGCTCGCCAAGGGCCATGCGCGCACCAGCGGGGCGTCGATGATCGCGGGGTACGTCGGGCGCGGGCACAACCTGGACGACGCGATGTGCCGGTTCGCCCAGGCGTACGCCGACCAGACCGAGGCCGACCATGCCGCGCTCGTCGCGGCGGTCGCGCGGGGCGCGTTGCCCATCGAACGGGGGATCTAGCCGTTCAGGGCGACTACCAGGGGAAACGCGAAACACCCCCCCGGGTGAAACCCCCTCGACAGCCCGTGTAATCTCTTACAAGTCAGCGAGACGCCGGACAGAACGAAGGCCCTAGAGGCCCCGGTCAACAGGGCTCGCTGACCGCCTCTCACGGGGGCCACCTGATCTAGCTAGGTTGGGTGGGTGTACTGTGGGAACACGCCCCAGATCATGGCCCTTTGTGGTGGTGGATGGTGTGCGGGTGTCTTTTGAGAACTCAACAGTGTGTCGAGCTTTATCATGAATTGGTTTTATGCCAGTTTGTTTTTTCCTGCGACCCCGTCGCAGGTTTGCTAGAGCCAGATTTTG
>NZ_JAAXKY010000099.1 GCF_012911925.1 Pseudonocardia xinjiangensis
GCACCTCGCGGCGCGGGGGGTGCGGGTGCTCGGGCTCGAGCGGTTCACCCCGGCCCACGACCAGGGGTCCAGCCACGGGGGCTCGCGGATCATCCGGCAGTCGTACTTCGAGGACCCGGCCTACGTCCCGTTGCTGCTGCGGGCCTACGAGCTGTGGGCGGAGGCCGAGAAGGAGGCCGACGCCGACCTGCTCACCCTCACGGGCGGCCTCTACCTGGGACCGCCGGACAGCACGACCTTCGCCGGCAGCCTGCGCGCGGCCCAGGAGTGGGACCTGCCGCACGAGGTGCTGTCGCCCGACGCCGTCCGCGACCGCTTCCCGACCTTCGCCCCGGCCGCCGACGAGATGGCGCTGTTCGAGGAGCGGGCCGGGTTCGTCCGCCCCGAGGCCGCCGTGGCGGCGCACCTGGACCTCGCCGCGCGGGACGGCGCCGACCTGCGGTTCGGCCAGCAGGTGCTCTCGTGGGACGCGACGGGCGGGGGCGTGCGCGTCCGCACCGCCGAGGGCGAGCACACCGCGGAACGGCTGGTGATCTCTCCCGGAGCGTGGGCGCCGGCCCTGCTCGCCGGGCTCGGGCTCCCGCTGCGCGTGGAACGGCAGGTGCAGTACTGGTTCGACCCGCCCGCCGGCGTCGAGCCGTTCGCCGGCAACCCCGTCTACGTGGCCGAACAAGCCGGGGGAGCGCAGATCTACGGCTTCCCCGCCATGGACGGCCCGGGCGGCGGGGTGAAGGTCGCGTTCTTCCGCCGCGGCCGGGACGCCGACCCGGACGCGCTCGACCGCGTGGTCACCGACGCCGAGGTCGAGGAGATGCGCACCCGGGTCGCCGACACCCTGCCCGGGCTGGTGGGGCCGGTCGTGAAGACGGTGCCGTGCATGTACACCACCACCCCCGACGAGCACTTCGTGATCGCCACCCACCCCGAGCACGCGGCCGTCACCGTGGCCTGCGGGTTCTCGGGGCACGGATTCAAGTTCGTGCCGGTCGTGGGGGAGATCCTCGCCGACCTGGCCACCAGCGGGGCAACGGCGCACCCGATCTCCCTTTTCGACCCGAGGAGGTTCGCATGACCGCCGTGCAGACCAACCTGGACCGACCGTCCCTGATCCGCACCCTCCCAGGCTCCGCCTACACCGATCCCGCCGTGTTCGCCGCCGAGCAGGAGAAGATCTTCGAACGTCGCTGGACGTGCGTCGCGCTCGTCGCCGACCTCGCCGCGCCCGGCGCGTTCCGCACGGTGACCGTGGGCCGAGAGAGCGTGGTGCTCGTCCGCGGCCGCGACGGCGCGGTGCGCGGGTTCCTCAACGTGTGCCGCCACCGCGGTGCCCGCCTGTGCACGGAGGAGTCGGGGCAGCTGCGGCGCAACCTCCAGTGCCCGTACCACGCGTGGACCTACGACCTCGCCGGCAAGCTCGTCGCCGCACCGAACCTGACGTCGATGCCCGACGTCGGCCGGGACGAGCACGGGCTGCTGCCCGTGCACCTGCGGGAGTGGCTGGGCTACGTGTGGATCTGCCTCGCCCCCGAGCCGCACTCGTTCGAGGCGGAGGTGCTCGGTGAGGTCGTGACGCGCCTCGGGGACGTCACCGCGATCGACAGCTACGGCGTCGAGCGCCTCGCGCTGGGCCGGCGGATCACCTACGACGTGGCGGCGAACTGGAAGCTGATCGTCGAGAACTTCATGGAGTGCTACCACTGCGCCACGATCCACCCCGAGCTCACCGAGGTACTGCCCGAGTTCGCCGACGGCTACGCGGCGCAGTACTACGTGGGGCACGGCGCGGAGTTCGGGACGCAGATCGACGGCTTCACGGTCGACGGGAGCGTGGGCGTCGAGCGGCTCCCGGGTGTCACCGCCGACCAGGACCGCCGCTACTACGCGATCACGATCAAGCCGCAGGTCTTCGTCAACCTGGTGCCCGACCATGTGATCGTGCACCGCATGACCCCGCTGGCCGCCGACCGCACGGTGGTGGAGTGCGACTGGCTCTTCGCCCCGGACGTCGTGGCGGCGGGGCGTGACCTCGGCCCGTCGGTGGAGCTGTTCCACCGCGTCAACGCCCAGGACTTCGCCGCCTGCGAGCGCACGCAGCCGGGGATGAGCAGCCGCGCCTACCGCGACGGCGGCGTGCTCGTCCCCAGTGAGCACCACATCGGGCAGTTCCACGCCTGGGTGGCCGCGCAGCTGGCGTGAACCCGCGGTTCACCCCTTCGGGAGGTCCACGGTCAGCGAGTACAGCCGGGTCGTCTGGTTGGCGCCCTGGTTGTCGTCACTGACCAGGAGCAGCTTCAGCCGGTTGCGGTCCTTGCCGACGACGGCGATGCCCTCGATGTTGTCCAGCAGCGGGTTGGGCTGGGGCTGCTTGGCCGTGGCGCCCAGGCTGGGGCACTTGCCGATGTCCGCCAGGAGCGTCTTGGGGATGAGCTTCGCGTCGGTCTTCGCGGTGAGGTCCTGCACGCCGCTGACGTCGGTCGCGTGGCGCGGGTCGGCGAGGTACAGGTGGATGGTGTTGCCCACGCCGGTGGTGAAGCCGCGCTCGAGCACGAACAGGCGGCCGTCACCGGTGGCGGTGATGTCGGAGACGCCGAGGCCGGGGTCCACCTTGTAGCCGTACTGGGCGGCGAGGGTGAAGTCGCCGCCCTTCGCGCCCTTGCGGTTCCAGGTCTGGAAGCGCACGAGGTCGGCGTCGTCGCCGGAGAGCGGGCCCTCCATCGACGTGATCAGCGTGTGGTCGCCCGGCTGCAGGGTCAGGCCCTCGAACGTCAGGTTCGTGGTCGCCCGCCCGGCCGGGGCGACGCGCAGGGCGTCCGGCACCGGGAGCCGGCCGAGCAGCTTGCCGTCGCGGTCGTAACGGCGGATGGACGGCTCGACCTCGGACGTGATCAACCGGGTGCCGTCATGGTCGATGGCCAGGCCCTCGGAGTCGAGCGGCTGGCCGTTCTCGTCGGCGAGGCTCACCACGCGGGTCGGCGCGAACGTCGTGGCGTTGAGGGTGAACAGCGACGACCGGTCGGAGAGGGCGTCGATCCCGCCGTCCGGGTCGACCGCGAGGGCCGAGAGGTTGCCGACGAACGTGTTGTCGAAGGTGGTCTTGTCGAGGGCGTCGGAGAACGACGTGATGTCCACCGACGGCGAGCAGGCGTGGCCGGTGTCGGGGGTGGCCGCGCCCGCCGGCGCGGCCGGTCCGACGACGGTCCCGACGGCGACCGCAGCCAGTGCGGTGGTGAGGCCGAGTGCAACGCGCGTGATCACGCGGCCACGCTAGAGGACCGTCACCCTGGGTGACGCAACGTTGTGATCCACACCGCGCACCGGGAAGTCCGCGAGATGGACAGGAGCGTCGTTCGACGCAGAAGGGACAACGCTGGTGTCCATCTCACCGCCCGAACCAGCCCATCCTCCTGCTCATCTCCGCCGCCGCCGCGCACAGTGGCGTCGTCATCTCGGACAGGCGGTCGGCGTCCATCCGGTAGGCGGGGCCGCTCACGCTCAGCGCCGCGATCACCTCGCCGGAACGGTCGAGCACGGGGGCGGCCGCGGCGTTCAGCCCGACCTCGTACTCCTCGACGACCACCGCGACGCCCGCCTTGCGCACCCGATCCAGCTCGGCATCGAGGGCCTCGGCGGAGGTGACCGTGCTCGGGGTGAGCGCCGGCATCCCGGACGCGGCGAGCAGCGCGGCCCGCCGTTCGGTGTCGAGATGGGCGAGCAGCACCTTCCCGCTCGAGGTGCAGTGCAGCGGGGTGAGGCGTCCGATCCAGTTGTGGGTGGCGACGGTGGAGGGGCCCATGGCCTGGTCGATGTTGACCGCCCAGTGCTCCTGCAGGACGGCCACGTTGATCGTCTCGCCCAGATCGGCGGCGAGCCGCTCGTAGACGACCCGGCCCTGGCGCGTGACCTCCAGCCGGTCGGCGACCGCTCCGGCCAGCGGGATCAGGCCGAACCCGAGCCGGTACTTGCCGCGCTCACCGGCCTGTTCGACGAGGCCGCGGCCCTCCAGGGCGCCGAGGAGCCGGAACGCGGTGGACTTGTGGACGTCGATCTCCGCCGCCAGCTCGCTGACCCCCGCCTCTCCCCGCCGGGCCAGGATCTCCAGCACGCTGATCGCCCGATCCACCGACTGGACTCCGCCGTCTCGCCCCCCCATGTTGCTCATAACGAAACTATATGCATCAAAACGGATACCGCGCTTGACGTCCGGAGCGGGCTGAGGACGATCAGCGCGTGCCCAGCCTCTTCGTTGACGGAGCATGGATCTCCGGGTCCGGTGGAACCGCCGATGTGATCAACCCGTTCGATGCGAGCGTGCTCGAGACGGTCGACCAAGCCGGTCCTGACGACGTCGATCGGGCGGTGCTCGCGGCCCGGGCCGCGTTCGACACGGGGCCGTGGCGCCGGGTCCCGGCGGCCGAGCGCGGGGCGCTGCTGCGGCGCGTTGCCGACCTGCTCGTGCGGGACAAGAAGGAGATCGCCCGCACCGAGACGCTCGACACCGGCAAGACGCTCGTGGAGAGCCGCATCGACGTCGACGACGTCACGGCGGTCTTCCGCTACTACGCCGACCTCGCAGGCAAGGACGCGGGCCGCGTCGTCGACACCGGGCAGGCGCACGTCCTGAGCCGGGTCGTGCCCGAGCCCATCGGCGTGTGCGTGCTCATCACCCCGTGGAACTACCCGCTGCTGCAGCTGTCGTGGAAGGTCGCGCCCGCGATCGCGGCAGGCAACACGATGGTGATCAAGCCGAGCGAGGTGACGCCGCTGACGAGCGTGCTGCTGGTGCGGCTGCTCGAGGAGGCGGGCGTGCCCGCCGGCGTGGTCAACATCGTGCTGGGTGACGGCCGCAGCGTCGGCGCCCCGCTCACGGAGCATCCGGCCGTCGACATGGTCAGCTTCACCGGCGGCCTCGCCACCGGCCAGGCGATCATCCGGGCGTCCGCGGCCACCGTGAAGCGGGTGGCCGTCGAGCTCGGCGGCAAGAACCCCAACATCGTCTTCGCCGACACCGACTTCGAGACCGCGGTCGACTACGCGCTCACCGCTGTGTTCCTGCACTCCGGGCAGGTCTGCTCGGGAGGCGCCCGGCTGATCGTGCAGGACGAGATGCACGACGACCTGGTGGCCGAGATCGGACGGCGGGCCGAGCTGATCCGGCTGGGCAACGGCCTGGACGAGGGCAGTGAGGTCGGTCCGCTCGTGTCGGCCGCCCACCGCGCCAAGATCGAGGACTACGTGGCGTCGGCGCAGGCCGAGGGCGCCCGGCTGGTGGTGGGCGGGCGGCGGCCCGAGGAGCCCGAGCTGCAGAAGGGCTTCTTCTACCGGCCCACCGTGTTCGCCGACGTGCACCGCGAGATGCGCGTGGTCCGCGAGGAGACCTTCGGCCCGATCCTCACCGTGGAGCGGTTCGCGGACGAGGAGGAGGCCATCGCGCTCGGCAACGACACCGAGTACGGCCTGGCAGGCGCGGTGTGGACGTCCGACATGGGCCGCGCCGAGCGGGTGGCGCGGGCCCTGCGGCACGGCACGGTCTGGATCAACGACTACCACCCGTACATCCCCGGTGCGGAGTGGGGCGGTTTCAAGCGTTCGGGGAACGGACGGGAACTCGGCCCGACGGGGCTGGCCGAGTACCAGGAACACAAGCACATCTGGCACAACACCGCACCGAAGCCGGTGCGGTGGTTCACGCACTAGTCACCCCATCAGCAGGAGGTCCGCGGTGAGCGCTCCCCAGGACGACGGGCTCGCCGAATTCGGCTACAGCCAGTCGCTCGACCGCAGCATCGGAAAGTTCGCCAGCTTCGCGGCTGGCATCAGCTACATCTCGATCCTGACGGGCACGTTCCAGCTGTTCTACTTCGGTTACGCCTTCGGCGGCCCCGCCTACTGGTGGTCGTGGCCGCTGGTGTTCATCGGCCAGGTCATGGTGGCGCTGTGCTTCGCGGAGCTGGCCGCGCGGTACCCCGTGGCCGGCTCGGTCTACAACTGGTCGAAGCGCCTCGCCGGCCCCACGACGTCCTGGCTCGCGGGCTGGATGATGTTCATGGCCTCGGTCGTCACGATCGCCGCGGTCGCGCTGGGCTACCAGACCACGCTGCCGCAGATCTGGAGCGGCTTCCAGCTCATCGGGGACGGGTCGGGCGACACCGACTTCGCGGTCTCCGGCGTGCTCTGGGGCATCGTCCTCGTCGCCTTCACGACGACCGTCAACGCCATCGGCGTGAAGCTGATGTCGCGGATCAACAGCGTCGGGGTGTTCATCGAGCTCATCGCCGCCGTGATCCTGGTGGTGCTGCTCGCGATCAACATCGTCAACCCGCCCACGGTGCTGCTCGACACCCAGGGCCTCGGCGCCGGGACGAACCTCGGCTACTTCGGGCCGTTCCTCATCGCCACGCTCGCCAGCGCCTACGTGATGTACGGCTTCGACACGGCCAGCTCCCTCGGTGAGGAGACCGTCGACCCCCGACGCACCGCGCCCTCGGCGATCCTGCGCGCCGTGATCGCGTCGTTCATCATCGGCGGGCTGATCCTGCTGTTCGCCATCCTCGCCGCCCCGGACCTCTCCGACCCGGCGATCGCGGAGAACGGCCTGCAGTACATCGTCCTGTCCGTGCTCGGTGGTCCCACCGGCACCGTCCTGCTCTTCGCGGTGATCATCGCGATCACGGTCTGCGCGCTCGCCGTGCACACCGCGGCGATCCGGCTCATGTTCGCGATGGCCCGTGACAACGCGCTCCCGGGCGCCGCCCGGCTCGCCCACCTCGACCCCAAGCGCAAGACCCCGCTCGTCCCGGCGGTGCTGATCGGCGTGGCCGCGGTGCTGATCCTCGTGGTCAACATCGGCTCGCGGGAGATCTTCACCGCGGTCACCAGCGTCGCGATCATCATGATCTACATCGCGTACCTGCTGGTGACGGCGCCGATGCTGGTCAAGCGGTTCCGCGGCGAGTGGCCGGGGCCGTCGGGCGGGAAGGACGGCTACTTCGCGCTCGGACGCTGGGGCCTGCCGGTCAACATCATCGCCGTGCTGTGGGGCGGGCTGATGGCCCTCAACCTCGCGTGGCCCCGCCCGGAGGTCTACGGCGAGGGCGTGCTGGCCTGGACCGCGTTCATCTTCATCGGCGCGGTGGTCGTCATCGGGCTGGGCTGGTTCCTGCTGCGCGGCCGGCACCAGGTCGGCACCCTCCCCGAGCACCTCGCGAAGCAGCTCGACGTCGACCCGGCGCCCCGGCCCGCGGACCAGTTCCCGGAGGGGAGCCAGGCGTGAGCGAGCTTGCGAGCGAACCATTAGACGCAGCAGCTTTGCGAACGTGGCCGACGAGCGTCAGTGAGGAGGCCGCGTGAGCGAGCTTGCGAGCGAACCATCGGACACAGCAGCGTCGGGAACGTGGCTGACGAGCGTCAGCGAGGAGGCTACGTGACCTCCGTGTTCGACTACGTGATCGTCGGCGGCGGCTCGTCGGGCTGCGCTCTCGCCGCCCGGCTGTCCGAGGACCCGGACGTGACGGTGTGCCTGCTGGAGGCGGGGCCGTCCGATGTGGACGACCCGGTGATCCTGAAGCTCACCGACTGGATGGCGCTTCTCGACTCCGGCTACGACTGGGACTACCTCGTCGAGCCGCAGGAGCACGGCAACAGCTTCCTGCGCCACGCGCGAGCGAAGGTGCTCGGCGGGTGCTCGTCGCACAACTCGTGCATCGCGTTCTGGACGCCGCGCGAGGACCTCGACGAATGGGCGTCGATGGGGTGCGAGGGCTGGAGTGCCGACGAGTGCTGGCCGCTGATCGAGCGCCTGGAGACCAACGACGGGCCCTGGTCCGGGCACGGCCGCTCGGGACCCGTGACGATCATGCAGGTCGAGCCGGACGACCCGTGCGGCGTGGCGGTACTGGAGGCCGCTGCCGCCGTCGGGCTGCCGACCGTGCGGTTCAACGAGGGCACGACGGTCTGTGAGGGCGCCGGGTTCTTCCAGATCAACCGGGAGCCCGACGGCACGCGCGCGTCGTCGTCGCGGGCGTACCTGCACCCCATCATGGGCTCGCGCCCGAACCTGGAGATCCGCACGGGTGCCTGGGCGTCCCGCGTGCTGTTCGAGGGGAGGCGAGCCACGGGCGTCGAGTACCAGCAGGACATCGGCCCCGGCCGGCGCACGGTCACGGCGCGCCGCGAGGTGGTGCTGTCGGCCGGGTCGATCGACACCCCGAAGCTGCTGATGCTCTCCGGGATCGGTCCGGCCGAGCACCTGCGCGACTTCGGCATCGACGTGCTGGTGGACGCGCCGGGCGTCGGGTCCAATCTGGACGACCACGTCGAGGGCCTCGTGATGTGGGAGGCGGCGAAGCCGATGGTCACCCGGTCCACCCAGTGGTGGGAGATCGGGCTGTTCACGCGCACCGAACCCGGACTCGACCGGCCGGACCTGATGATGCACTACGGCTCGGTGCCGTTCGACCTGAACACCGTGCGGTGGGGCTACCCGACCACCGACAACGGGTTCTGCCTCACCCCGAACGTCACACGGGCCCGGTCGCGGGGCACCGTGCGGCTGCGCACGCGCGACTTCCGGGACCGGCCCAAGGTCGACCCGCGCTACTTCACCGACCCCGACGGCCACGACATGGCCGTGATGCTCGCCGGGCTGAAGCTCGCGCGTCGCATCGGCGAGCAGCAGCCGCTCAAGGAGTGGGTGGCCCGCGAGCTCGCGCCCGGACCGGACGTGGTCACCGACGACGAGCTGGTGGACTACGTCACCAAGACGCACAACACCGTCTACCACCCGGCGTGTACCGCGAAGATGGGGCCGGACGGCGACCCGATGGCCGTGGTGGACCCGCAGCTGCGGGTGCGCGGGGTGGCCGGGCTGCGGGTGGCCGACGCGTCGATCCTGCCGTTCCTGCCGGCGATCAACCCCAACATCACCTGCATGATGATCGGGGAGAAAGCGAGCGAACTGCTCCGGCGATGATTTGACGTCCGGTGGTGGCGATGATGCGGTGGAGAGCATGTCGGAACAGCTCGATTGGGCCGAGGTCAATCCACCCGTCATCGCCACCTTCCGGGCGAACCGGGGAAAGGTCGGCGGCCGTTTCGCGGCTTCGCCGATACTGCTCCTGCACACCGTCGGCGCGCGGACCGGCCAGGAGAGGGTCAATCCCCTGACGTATCTCCCCGACGGCGACCGGTTCGTCGTCTTCGCGAGCGACCGGGGCGCGCCGCGGCACCCGGACTGGTTCCACAACGTCGTCGCGAGCCCGTCGGTGCAGGTGGAGGTGGGTGACGAGACCCTCCCGGCCACTGCGACCGTCGCGGAGGAGCCGGAGCGCAGCGAGCTCTTCGCCCGGCAGGCGGCCGCCCTGCCCCGGTTCGGGGAGTACCAGGAGAAGACGAGCCGGACGATCCCGGTGGTGATCCTCACCCCGGCGCCGCGCGACCGAACCTACTGAAAGGAGACGAACACCGGTGCTTCGGGCCCGACCGCCATTGTCTGGGCGGGAGTGAACATCGGCCGGTCCTCGTCGTAGAAGTTCTTCCAGCCCCAGTGAACTCCGGACGGCTGGGCCTCGTGCAGCGTGGCCCACGTCTGGAGCTTCAGGTCGGGAGTGCCGAAGCCGTCGGCGTGCAGGATGACGCCCAACTCGTCGCGCGAGGTGTCGAGCTTCTCCCGTCCGCTGATCATGCTGAGCCGGAACTGGTGCACCATGAGCAGCTTCTGCGGGAGCACGCGGTCGCGCGTGAGGTCGGCGAGCCAGGTGATCACGGAGTTGATCTCGTCGACGCCGACCGAACCGATCTGGGTGCGGTGGCGCTGCTGCGGGGCGAGCCGCCATTCTGGGTCCAGCGCCAGCCCCACGTGCGGCTGCGCGAGCAACTCCTCGTAGCGCCGGGCTTGGGTGAGGAAGTCGCTGCGGCCGGGCTGCAGGTCGAGCACGACGTAGACCCCGGCTCCGCGCGCCGCGTCCACCCACGGGCGGAGGTCCGCCACGGACGACTCGGAGGAGTAGTCGCCGTCCGGCCCCGGTCCGGAGTCGGCGACGGTGGTGATCACCTCGAACGCCGGTACGACCGGTTCGCCCAGCAGTGGCTGGTACTCGGCCGCGAGGGACTGCGCGCGCTTCACCGACTCCTCGACGCCCTGCTCGCCGAGCACGCCGAGCGCGGGCGCGCCGGGATGGCCGTAGAGGGCGACCATGCGCCGTCCGGGGAACAGCACCTGGCCGCCACCGGGAAGCTGCACCCCGGTGGCGGCGACGGCAAGCCGCCGGTCGAGCACGTCGGACGTGCCGAACGCGCTGCCGAGGGCGAGCACGTGCTCGGGACGGCGCGGCGGTTCGGGAGCGCGCCGGGGGTCGGCACCGGGCACCACGACCACCTCGGCACCGGAGGCGCGGGCCGTGGCGGTGGCGGCGGCCTGGGCGGGGGAGTCCTGGGCCAGCACCAGCACCGATTGCCGCCGCGGCGGTGCGGTGACCGCCGGCAGCGCCGCCTCGTCGGTGACGATCTCGGCGGAGCCGTCGGCGGCCGACGCCCAGTGGGCGGCCCCGTCATCGACGGCCAGCACTGTCCGCGCGCCGAGCCGGGACAGCTCGGCGCGCACCCCGGCCGCGTCCCCGTCGGCGGGGGTCAGCAGCAGCGGCGCCCCGATCCGCTCCGCGACCGCGGTCGCCGGTGCTTGCCCGGCCTCGTCACCCGCCGCGGTGAGCACCACCACCGGCGCGGTCGCGTAGAGCGCGGCGCTGGTGGCCACCGCGAGCTCGACGGGATCGTCGCTGGGTAGAACGGTGGTGGGCGCGCCTGGCGCCGTGACCTGCGGGGAGAGCGGAACCGGCGGTGCGGGCGCGGTGCAGGCGCCGATCAGCAGGACGGCCACGAGGACGACCACGACGGCCGCCCACCGGCTCCGGGACGAGCCGCCGTCCGGCCCAGGACGGCGCGTCCGATCGCGGTACCACCCGGAGCGTTCAGCGCATCCCCCCACCGCCTCGGACGGTAGCTCACCGTGCAGCCGGGCTCATGGGGAAAAGACGCGCAAACGGGCGAATCCCCCGCCGCTACCCCGCCGGCGCGCTCGGTTCCGTGCGGACCGGCCGGGTCCGGCGGGGTGATCGTTGCGAGATGCGGGTGTTGGCCGTGGGGAGGGCGGATCGGCGGATCTCGCAGCGATCACCGGGCGACTCGGGCGCGGTTACGGGGCGACTCGCGCGCGGGAAGTGGGCGACTCGCGGGGGTGGGCGGTGGCGTCCTGCACGAGCTCGTCCGGCTGTGCTGCGGCACCCCGCTCGAACTCCGTGGTGAAGCCCTCGTCGCCCAGTTGCCGGCGCGCGGTGGCGGTGATCCGGTTGACGTCGCCGCGTTCGGCCTCGGGCAGGGGCGCCCCCACCGCCTCCCGCGCCGCGGCGGCCGCCCCGAGCAGCCGCGCCGCCCGTGCGGGTTCGCCGGCGAGCGCGAGGGCTCCGGCCAGACCCTCCATGGCCAGGGCGACCGCGCGGGGATCCTGGAGGCGACGCGCGGCCGCGAAGCCCTCGAGCTGCAGCCGCAGGGCCGTGGCCGCGTCGCCGCGCAGTTCGGCCACGAAGCCGAGCTCGGCGAGGAGGAGTGCGTTGCCCGGGTCTGCGCCCGGGACGGGGGCGACCCTGCCGTGCCATCCCAGCAGGGTGTGCAGGTGCTCCTCGGCGGCATCGAGGTCGCCCGCCCGGCGTGCGCCCAGCGCGAGCCCCGTCTCGGCGTAGATCCGGCCCGGGGCGAAGCCGTGGTCGACGGCCATCCGTACCGCCTGCTCGTGCAGCTGTCTGCCCTCAGCGAGCCGCCCGGTGAGGAGGGCGACCCGCCCGAGCCAGGACAGCTGGTAGGAGACCTCGGCCCACAGGCCCAGCTCCTCGGCCATCCGCAGGCCGGCGCGGTGCTGGTGGGCGGCCCGTTCGTAGTCGCCCGCGATGGAGGCGAGGGTGCCCACGGCGTAGGACGCCTGCACCTGCCCCCACCGGTCGCCGACCTCGCCGAACAGATCCGCGGCCTGGGTGGCGGCGTGCCCGGCCCCGGCGAGGTCGCCCCTCGTCATGGCCTGGCTCATGCGGTCGACGAGAGCGGCGGCGACGCCCCAGCGGTCGTCGAGTGCACGGAACGTCGTGAGTGCGGACTCCGTGAACTGCTCGCCCCGCACATGGCCGACGGTGGTGAGCGCGTAGCCGACGAACCACCGCGCCCGCGCGCAGGGCGCCGGATCGTGCGGGCCGGACAGGTCGAGCACGGGGTCGAGAGCGGAATCCACCGCCCGCTCCCCGTCGAGCACACCCATGCCGAGCTCCCACGCCATGACGACGGCCCGCAGGCCGGCAGGCGCAGCTCCCGGCGCGGCCAGCGCCCGGCGCAGCGACCGGCGGGCCTCGCCGACCCTGCCGCGCAGGAGCCAGTACCAGGAGAGTGCCGCGACCAGACGCAACGCGGGTTCTGCGCCGTCGGGCTGACGGCAGACGTGCTCGAACGCGGCCCGCAGGTTGGCCGACTCGGTGTCGAGGCGCTCGAGCCACCTGCCCTGCTCCGGGCCGCGGAGCAGCGGTTCGGCGTGCTCGGCGAGCTCCAGGTAGTGGCGGGAGTGCCGCCGGTGGAGGGGCTCCGCCTCGCCCGCCTCGGCGACGCGGTGGAGGCAGTAGGCGGCGACGGTCTCCAGCAGCCGGAACCGGGGCTCGCCCGCGGGGCCCGGCTGGGCGACCACGAGTGAGCGGTCGACGAGCCGGGTGAGCAGGGTGAGGACGTCGCCCGCCGGCACGGCCTGGTCGGCGCACACCTCCTCGGCGGCCGACAGACCGCAGCTCTCGGCGTGGACCGCGAGGCGGCGCAGCACGACCTGCTCCGGTGGGGTGAGCAGCTCCCAGCTCCAGTCGATCATCGCCCGGAGCGTCTGCTGACGGGCCGGTGCGCCGCGGGCGCCGGTGGACAGCAGCCCGAACCGGTCGTCGAGGCGGCGCAGCAGCTCGTGCACCCCGAGTGCCCGCACCCGGGTGGCGGCGAGCTCCATCGCGAGCGGGATCCCGTCGAGTCGCCGGCAGATGGCGGCAACGGCGGGGGCGGTGGTGTGGTCGAGGGTGAACCCGGGCGCGACCTCGGCGGCTCGGGCGACGAACAGCTGGACGGCCGGGGCTTCCCGCACCGAGGCGAGGTGGCCCTCCGCGCCGCGCTCGGGCAGCTCCAGCGGCGCGACGTTCCACAGCACCTCGCCGGTGACGCCGAGCGGCTCGCGGCTGGTGGTGAGGATGCGGAGGCCGGGCGCGAGATGGAGCAGGCGCTGGGCCACGGCCGCGACCTGCTCGACGACCTGCTCGCAGTTGTCCAGCACGAGCAGTGCCTCCTGCGCGCGCAGCGCCTCGGCGAGCCGCTCGACCAGGTCGGCGGCGCCCGGGTCGTCGCGCACGCCGACCGCCGCCGCCACCACCTCCACCAGCCGCTCCGAGACCGGGCAGTGCGACTGTGCGCCGACCTGCCGGTCGATGCCGGCGAGCTCGACCAGCCACGCGTCGCCGCCCGCGTCGGCCCGCCGGCGTGCCGTCTCCACCGCCAGGCTCGTCTTCCCGACGCCCCCCGGCCCCGTGAGCGTGACCAGCCGGGCGCGGCCGAGCAGCGCGTGCACCTCCTGGACGGCGGCGGCCCGGCCGACCAGTTCGGTGATCCGGGCGGGGAGGTTCGTGCGGATGCGGGCGGGCGCAGGAGGGCCGGCCAGCGCCGGATCCTGCGCCAGTACCGCCTGCTGCAGGGCGGAGAGCTCGGGGCCGGGTTCGAGCCCGAGCTCGTCGACCAGCCGTCTCCGCAGCACGGAGAAACTCGTGAGGGCCTCGGTGGGCCGCCCCGCCCGGTGGAGCGCGCGCATGTGCACGGCACGCAGCCGCTCCCGCAACGGATGCCGGGTGACCAGCTCCTCCAGCTCGCCGAGCAGCGCGCCGTCGACGGGCCCGGACGGCGCGAGCAGCGCCTCGGCCCGCTCCTCCACCGCGACCAGCCGCTCCTCCTCCAGCGCGCGGATCGCCGGGGCGGCGAACGGCTCGTGGGCGACGTCGGCCAGCACGGGCCCCCGGAAGAGCGCCAGCGCCTCGGACAGCAGGCCGGCGCGTGCCCGTGGCTCGGCGCTCGCCCGGGCGCGCGCGGTGAGCACACGGAACTGCCGGGCATCGACAGAGCAGGCCTCGGCCCGCAGCCGGTAGCCCGGTGGCTGATGGACGACGAGCTCGCGGCCGCCGGGCTCGGCGTCCTCCAACGCCTTGCGCAGCTGCGACACCTTCGTCTGCAGCGTGTTGCCCGGGTGGCCCGGCAGCTGCTCGCCCCACAGGTCGTGGAGCAGCCGTTCGGCCGAGACCGGCCGCCCGTCGTGGACGAGCAGATCGGCCAGCAGCGCACGGACCTTCCGCTCGGGAACACGTACGGAACGGCCCTCCGACGTCCACACGGCCAGCGGGCCGAGCACTCCGAAGCGCACGAACAGACCGTAACCGGCGGCCCCGACGAAATGGGCCACGAATCGTGCGTGGACCACCAGCGAACCGTGCGCGGCCCTCGCCAGGCTGACGCCATGACCGATGACGACAAGGGAGTGACGGTGCTCGGCCTGGGCGCCATGGGCAGCGCGCTGGCCGGGGCGTTCCTCGCCGCCGGGCGACCGGTCACGGTGTGGAACCGCACACCGGGCAAGGAGGCGGCGCTCGTCGCCGCGGGTGCCGCGACCACCGGGACGGCCGAAGCGGCCCTCGCAGCGAACCGGCTGGTGGTGGTCTGCCTGCAGGACCACCGTTCGGTGCACGAGGTCCTCGACCCGGTGGGCGACGCCCTTGCCGGCCGGGTCCTGGTCAACCTCACCACCGGCACCCCGGAGCAGGCCCGAGAGCTGGACGCCTGGGCCCGCGAGCGGGGAGCCGAGCATCTGGACGGCGGGATCATGGCGGTCCCGCCGATGATCGGAACGCCCGGGGCGTTCGTGCTCTACAGCGGAGCCCGCGGGGTGTTCGACGCCCACCGCGCGACCCTGGACGCCCTCGGGGGGAGCCGCTTCGCCGGTGCCGACCCGGGGGCGGCGTCCCTGCAGGACCTTGCCCTGCTCAGCGGGATGTACGGGATGTTCGGCGGTGCCCTGCAGGCCTTCGCGCTGATCCGCTCGGCGGGCGGCTCGGCCACGGAGTTCGCTCCCGTGCTCCGCGAGTGGCTGGGCAGCATGAGCGACTTCGTCACCGGCTCGGCGGAGCAGATCGACACGGGCGACTACGGGACCGGGGTGGACGCCACGCTCGCCATGCAGGCGGCGAGCTACGTCCACCTCGTCGAGGTCGCCGAGTCCCAGGGGGTCGGCACGGAGCTGCTGCTGCCGCTGGCCGGGCTCATGGACCGCCGGGTCGCCGACGGGCACGGCCACGAGGACATCACGAGCGTGATCGAGCTGCTGGTGGGGCGCCGGTCACTGAACGAGATCGAAGGACGGGAGAACTGATGGGTGAGATCGAGCCGGTGACGGTGATCGGCCTGGGCCCGATGGGCCAGGCGATGGTGCGCAGGTTCCTCGCAGCCGGGCACCGCACCACCGTGTGGAACCGCACGCCCGGCCGGGCGGATGCCCTCGTGGAGGCCGGCGCGGTACGGGCGGCCACGGCGGGGGAGGCGGTGGCCGCGAACCGGCTGGTGCTCCTGAGCCTCACCGACTACGCCGCGATGTACGACGTGCTGGGGAAGGCGGAAGCCGAGCTGGCGGGCCGGGTGGTGGTCAACCTGAGCTCCGACACCCCGGAGCGGACGCGGGAGGCGGCGGCGTGGCTGGCCGAGCGCGCAGCGGTGCTGCTCACCGGCGGGATCATGGTGCCGGAGGAGCTGGTGGGCACCGAGGCGGCCTACGTCTTCTACAGCGGCCCGCGGGCGACGTTCGACGCCCACGAGCCGACGCTGCGGGTGATCGGACGGCCCGACCACCGCGGCGAGGACCCTGGCCTGGCGCAGCTGTACTACCAGGCCCAGCTGTCGCTGTTCCTCACGTCGCTGGCGGCGTACCTGTACGCGACCGCGCTGGTGGGCACGGCCGGTGTGTCCGCGACGGAGTTCCTGCCCTACGCGGTGGACAACGCGAACTCGCTGTCCATGTACCTGGCCGATGCCGCCCGGGAGATCGACGCCGGCCGGTACCCGGGCGACCAGGCGAACGTCACGATGATGGGCGCGACGGCGGACCACATCGTGGGCACCGCGCGGAGCACCGGCATCGAGCCCGCCCTGCCGGTGGCGGTCAAGGCGTTGTACGACCGCGCCATCGCCGCAGGCCACGGCAAGGACGGCTGGCCGAGCCTGTACGAGGTGATCAGGAAGGGGTAGCGGCGGGCTCGCCTGCGCCGACGATCCGGGCGACGACGCTGCGGGTGACCGGCGCACCGTCGGGAGCGGAGCGCAGCACCGGACCGGCGATGGCGTCGAGCTCCAGGACGGCTCCGGCCAGCGCGTCCTTGAGCATCGAGGACTGCATGGTCCCCGGCAGCGAGGCGAGCCGCTGCGCCACCGCGGCCGGGTCGATCCGGGCGCCGCCGGCCGCCGCGGCGGCCGCGGTCTCGGTGACCAGCCCGTGGAGCACGTCGGGCCGGCCCTCCCGGGCCGGGCCGAGCGCGGCCCGCGTGCTCGTGGTGATCAGCGCGTGCGGGCAGAGGAACGAGAGCTTGCGCCACAGCAGGGTGGCCTCGTCGGGCGCCGAGGCATCCACGTCGAGGCCCGCCTCCCGCAGCACGGAACCGGGGTCGAGCCCGCCGTCGCGGGCCCCGGCGGAGATCGCGTAGTCGGCGAACGGGGAGACGTGCTCGATGACGCCCGGACCGATGCGGGTGGCCTCCACCCCCACGGTCATGGGCACCACGGCGGCGCCGGGGAGGACGGTGCGCAGCAACGGCACGTGGTCGATCCCGTTGAGCAGCGGGACCACGGTGGCCCCGGACACCAGCGCCGGCGGGACCCTCGTCAGCGCATCGAGCAGGGCCGGGGCCTTGACCGTGACGAAGACGAGGTCGACCGGTGCCGTGAGCCACGGCCGCGCCGGGACGCGGACGTCGATGTCGCCGTACCGGCCGCTGCGCAGGCTCAGCCCGTTGACGTTGATCGCGGTGCTGGTGCGGTCGGTGGCCAGCACGGTGACGTCGTGCCCGGCGTCGGCCAGGAGCACGCCCAGCATGCCGCCGACCGCTCCGGCCCCGAGGATCGCGATGCGATGGGTGGTGCCTGCCACAGGTCCTCCTCGCCGCCGTCGCCGGCGTCAGGGGCGGACCGGCCGCGGCACGTCAGTCCACCGGTTTGAGCGGGTCGTGTCCGAGCGACATCAGCTTATGCCGCCACGCGGCCTGGCCGGCCGTAGGTTCGAGGTCGTCGCGGCGCTGCTCGTGCACCCGGTCGACGACGCGGCGCATGACGTGCGCGTCCTCCGTGGTGACGTCGCGGCGCCGTTTGCCGAGGATCGCCAGCACCTCGCGCCCGGTGGGGGAGCCGGCCTGGTCCGGGATCTGCTCGGCCTCCTCGCCCGCGTCGCGGGTGAGGAGCCAGTCCCTCAGCTCGTGCGAGGTCATGTTCACCACGCGGTGGAACTCGTCCCACAGCTCGTCGTCGACATCAGCCATGACTGCGGCCTACCCCGATCGCCGTTGCGCGATGCGTACCGCTTCAGCGCCTGCGACGGGGCGTGACAGCCGGTGCGGCCAGCTCGTCCTGCATCTCCTGCGCGACCGCGCAGGGGTTGTCGGTGGCGGTGGCGGTGCGGGTGGCGACGCGATCCAGGAGGCCGCGCAGCACCTCCTGCTCCGCGGGGTCGAGCGGGTCGAGAAGCTCGTCCTCGGCGGCGCGCAGCCGCCGCTCCAGGTCGCACAGCTTCTCGGTGCCCGCGTCGGTGAGCACGATGCGCCGGGCCCGGCGGTCGGCCGGGTCGGGTCTCCGCTCGACGAGCCCTGCGCTCTCCAGATCGTCGAGCAGGTAGGTCATCACGGTGCGGTCGACGCCGAGGTGCTGGGCCAGCGCGAGTTGGCTGCGCTGTTCGCCGCGGAAGGCCATGGAGAGCACCTGGTAGCCCCGCGGCCCACCGGGCACGGCGCCGACGGCGTCGTGGGCGGCCCGCAGGTAGGACCGCATCACGGCGCCGAGCGCCCAGCCGAGATCGGACTCGGCGGTGGGCGGTGTGGTCACCCTCTCAGCTTAGCCGCCCGGAACAGGAGTCAGCGATGTTCGGTTGACACGATCGTCTTGATAGCAGACGATCTGCCGGACAGCGAAGTGACTCGAAGGAGTTCCGATGACCTTGTTCCGCGTCGACGCCAGCATCCGCCGGGACGGTTCGGTGAGCCGCGAGGTGGCCGACACCTGGCAGCGCGCATGGACCGAGCACCACCCGCACGACGCGGTGCTCCACCGTGACCTCGGTGCCTCGCCGCTGCCGCCCGGAGCGTGGCCGCTGGCGGTCGGCGCCGGTCTCGTGCCCGAGGACGAGCGCACCCCCGAGCAGCGCGCCGCCGTGACCCTGGCGTCGAACCTGGGCGACGAGCTGCTGGCCGCCGACGCCGTCCTGATCGCGACCCCGCTGTACAACTACGGCATCGCGCAGCACCTCAAGACGTGGATCGACCTGCTGATCACCGACCCGCGCTTCATGGCGCAGCCGCTGGCCGGCAAGCCGGTGACGCTGGTGATCGCCCGCGGTGGCGGCTACGCCCCGGGCACGCCGCGCGAGGGCTGGGACCACGCCACGCCGTACCTGCGGCAGATGTTCGGCGACTTCTTCGGTGCCGACCTCACGGTCGTCGTCGCCGAGCTGACCCTCGCCGACTCGGTCCCTGCCATGGCCGATCTGCGTGAGGCCGGCGCCGCCTCCAAGGCCGAGGCCCTGCGGCTCGCCGAGACCACCGGACGGGCCCACGCGCAGCTCGTGGCCGCGAAGCGGGCCGACGGCGCCCTGGAGGGCGTGGCCTGAGCGGGAGGCGGCGCGTCCGGGATCGAGGGGTCCGGCCGCGCCGCCCGCCCGAGCCGCGGAGTGGGCACGCCGGGGATCGTCGTCCGGCCGCTCGTGAGCGCGTGGTACCCGGTGCGTGCCCGCGGCACAGGTCGCGGCGTAGGTCGCGGCGGGCGGGGGTACCCGCCGGACGACCTGTCCACGGACGAGAGGGATGTCATGGTCGCCTTCGGCTACTCCTTGCTGTGCGAGCAGCGCGGGCCCCGCGAGCTCGTCGCCGACGCCGTCGCCGCCGAGGAGGCGGGATTCGACTTCGAGGTGATCAGCGACCACTACTTCCCGTGGCTCGACTCGCAGGGCCACGCGCCCAACGCCTGGCCCGTGCTCGGAGCGATCGCCGCCGCCACCGAGCGGGTGTCACTGATGACCTACGTGACCTGCCCGATCATGCGCTACCACCCGACCGTGGTGGCGCAGAAGGCGGCGACCGTCGCACTCCTGGCGGGCGAGGGCCGTTTCACCCTCGGCCTCGGGGCGGGGGAGAACCTGAACGAGCACGTCATCGGGAAGGGCTGGCCACCGGCGAACGTGCGGCACGAGATGCTCGGCGAGGCCGTGGAGATCATCGGGGAACTGTTCGCGGGCGGTTACGTGAACCGCAGCGGCACCCACTACCGCGTCGACTCGGCGAAGCTGTGGGACGTCCCGGACGGCGGCGTCCCGATCGCGGTGGCGGTCTCGGGCAAGCAGTCGATCGAGACCTTCGCCCCGGTGGCGGACGCGATGGTCGCCGTCGAGCCGCTCCCGGAGCTGGTGCAGGGCTTCGACGCGGCCACCGGGGTGTCGCTGCCCAAGATCGGACAGCAGCCGATCAGCTGGGGTGTCGACCGCGACGAGGCGGTAGCCCGGGCCCACGACCAGTTCCGCTGGTTCGGCGGGGGCTGGAAGGTCAACGCCGAGCTGCCCGGCACCGCCGCGTTCGCCGCGGCCACCCAGTTCGTGCGCCCGCACGACGTCGCCGACGCGTTCCCCTGCGGCCCCGACGTGGCGGCGCACGTCGAGGCGGTGCGTCCCTTCGTCGATGCCGGGTTCACGCACGTCGCGCTCGTGCAGGTGGGCGGGGAGACGCAGACGGACTTCATCGCGTTCGCCGAGCACGAGCTGCTGCCGGCGCTCCGCGAGGAGTACGGCAAGCCCGAGAACGCCCGCATCCGCGTCCGCTGAGCCCCCTCCGTCACACATGGACACATGTCGCTGTCGCCACCGGCCTCGGAACAGCGACATGTGTCCATGTCGGGTGACGGGTCAGGTGCGGCGCGCGTAGCTCGACCTCGGCAGGTTGTACGCCAGGTCGACGGCCGTCTCCAGCGCCTCGTCCAGGCCCAGGCGGTGCTCGGCCACCAGCCTCGCGAGGTGCCCGGCGTCCACGCGGCGGGCGAGGTCGTGCCGCGCGGGGATCGAGACGAACGCGCGCGTGTCGTCCACGAATCCCGTGGTGTTGTAGAAGCCCGCGGTGTCGGTGATGGCCTCCCGGAAGCGGCGCATCCCGTCGGGGGTGTCGAGGAACCACCACGGTGCGCCGAGCCGCATGGCCGGGTAGACGCCGGCGAGCGGGGCGAGCTCGCGTGAGTAGGTGGTCTCGTCCACGGTGAAGACGACGATCCGGAACCGGGGGTCGCGGCCGAACGATTCCAGCAGCGGGCGCAGGCCCCGGGTGAACTCGGTGGCCACCGGGATGTCGAAACCCTGGTCCGGGCCGTGCAGGGCCCGCGCGGCGCGGTCGTGGTCGCGCAGGACGCCCGGGTGCAGCTGCATCACCAGCCCGTCCTCGCAGCTCATCCGGGCCATCTCGTGGAGCATGTGGCCCGCGAACGCGGCGGCGTCGGCGGGATCGACCTGCCCTGTCCTCGCGGCGGCGTACACCCGCCCGGCCTCGGCGGGGGACAGCGGCGTGGTGTCGGTACCGAGGTGGCCGTGGTCGGTGGCCATCGCCCCGGCTTCGACGAACACCCGCCGACGAGCGCGCAGCGCCTCGCCGAACCCGTCGTAGGTGCCGGTGTCGATGCCGGTCAGCTCGGCCAGCCGGTCGACGTCGGCGACCCAGGCCGGCCGGTCGACGTACAGCAGGGCGTCCGGGCGGAACGTCGGCACGACCTTCTCGCCCCACCCCTGATCGCGCAGGGTGGCGTGGTCGGGCAGCGTCGACAGCGGCGAGTCGGTGGTGGCCAGCACCTCGATCCCGAACCGCTCGAACAGGGCCCGTGGCCGGAAGTCGGGCTTGGCGAGCTGGTCGGCGAGGTGGTCGTAGAGCGCGTCGGCGGTGTCCTCACCGGGCTGGGTGGTCACCCCGAAGACCTCGTGCAGCTCGTGTTCGAGCCAGTACCGGGTGGGAGTGCCGCGGAACAGGTGCCATCCCGCGCAGAACCGCCGCCAGATCTCCCGGGGGTCGGTCTCGACCGTGCCGCCGCCGGTGGTGGCGACGCCCAGGTCGCGCAGGTCGGCCCCTTGCGACACGAGCATCCGCAGCAGGTAGTGGTCCGGCACGACGAACAGGCTCGCCGGGTCGGAGAAGGGGCGGTCCTGGGCCAGGACGGCTGCGTCGACATGGCCGTGCATGCAGACCAGCGGGAGGTCACGGGTCGCGCCGTAGACCTCTCGTGCGACGGCTCGCGTCGCGGGGTCGGCCGGCAGGGCCCGGTCGTCATCGAGCAGCAGTGGACGCATGCGACCTCCAAATCGGTTTGCAAAGGATTGCAACATCCCGCATCGATTGGCAAGGATGCTCACAGATCCGGCCTTGACGGAGGCAACAAACGGTTTCAGACTCTCCCGCACGCGACACGATCCAACGCTGGGGGGACGCCGTGGCCGCCACGATCCGCGACGTCGCCACAGCGGCAGGCGTCTCGCAGTCCACCGTCTCCCGCGCCCTGTCGATGCCCGACCTCGTGAACCCGGCCACCCGGGCGCGGGTACTGGCGGCGGCCCGGCGGCTCGGCTACCAGCCCAACCGCGCGGCCCGCGGGCTGATCACCGGGCGCACCGGCAACCTCGGACTGATCGTGCCGGATCTGTCCAACCCTTTCTTCTCCTCCGTGGTCAAGGGCGTGCAGGCGGCGGCGCGGGCCGCGGACTACTCGCTGTTCATCGCCGACACCGACGAGGAGGCCACCGCCGAGGTCGAGCTGCTGCTGGCGCTCACCCGGCAGGTCGACGGGATCGTCCTGTGCTCGCCCCGCACCCCCGACGCCGAGCTGGCGCGGGTCGGCGTCGAGAGCGCCGTGGTCCTCATGAACCGTCGCATCGAGGGGCGCCCGAGCGTCACCGTGGACAACGCCGACGGGATGCGGCAGGCGGTGGAGCACCTGGCGGCGCTGGGCCACGAGCGGATCGCGTACGTCGCCGGGCCGCGCACGTCGTGGTCCAACGGCCAGCGCGAGCAGGGCCTGCACCGCAGCGCGGAGGACACCGGCACCGACCTGGTGCACCTCGGTCACTTCCCGCCCCGGTTCGAGGGCGGGGTCGCTGCCGCGGACCTGGCGCTGGCCTCGGGCGCCACCGCGGTGATCGCCTACAACGACGTGGTCGCGCTGGGCCTGCTGAGCCGCCTCGGCGCGCGCGGGGTGTCGGTGCCCGACCAGATCAGCGTCCTGGGATGCGACGACATCAGCATGTCGGCGATGACGCACCCCGCGCTCACCACCGTCTCCATCCCCAAGCGGGAGGCAGGCCGGGCCGGCGTCGCGCTGCTGCTGTCCCTGCTGGCCGACACCGCCGCGGCGGCGGAGGGGGCTCCCGCACCGCACCGGGAGCTCCACGCCCAGCTCATCGTGCGCGCCACCACCGGCGTCGCCCCCCACCCCGACCGCCGGACGGCGGGCGGTCACTCCACGAAGGGAACCACCCGATGACGATGCGATGGCGCACCGCTCTGACCGCAGGTGGGGTCTGCGCGCTGCTGCTCATGACGGCCTGTGGCGCTCCGAGTGGACGACCGGGGGCGGAGGTGCCTGCCGGAGACGTGCCCGACCGCCCGAGCGAGCCGGTGACGCTGAACGTGCTCGACATCGCGGGCAACCTCCAGCTCACGCAGGGGATGATCGACGACTTCGTGGCGCAGAACCCGGACGTCGTCTCCCGCGTCACCTACGAGAAGGCGGCCGCGCCCGAGATGGCCGGCAAGATCAAGGCACAGCAGGACGCCGGGCGGATCAACATCGACCTCGTGCTCACCGGCACCGACGGGCTCTCCGCCGGTGCCGAGCAGGGCCTGTTCACCCCGCTGCTGCCGCAGTTCGAGAGCCGGCTGACCGGGATGAAGGACTACCTCGAACCGGCCGCCGCCATGCAGGAGCTGGCCGGTGACCAGGGCGTCGTCGTCACCTACTACCCGTCGGGCCCGCTCCTGGAGTACGCCCCCGACCGGGTGCCGGACCCGCCGAACACCGCCGACGAGCTGCTCGCCTACGCCGCCGCCCATCCCGGCAAGGTCGGCTACGCCCGCCCGTCCAACTCCGGGCCCGGCCGCACGTTCCTGATGGGGCTGCCCTACATCCTCGGTGACTCCGACCCCAAGGACCCGATCAACGGCTGGTCGAAGACCTGGGCCTACCTCGCCGAGCTGGACAAGCACATCGAGTCCTACCCGTCGGGCACGGCGGACACGATGAAGAACCTGGCCAACGGCACCTACGACATCGTCGTCAGCACCACCGGCTGGGACATCAACCCCCGCGCGCTGGGCACCGTGCCCGCCGACTACAAGGTGACCGCGCTCGACGGGTTCACCTGGGTCACCGACGCCCACTACGCCGCGATCCCCAAGGGCGTCTCGGCCGACAAGCAGTCCGCCGTGCTCGCGCTGCTGGCGTTCATGCTGACCCCGCAGCAGCAGGCCAAGGCCTACGACACCGGCTACTTCTACCCGGGCCCCGCGATCAAGGGCGTCACGCTCGACATGGCGCCGCAGCAGAGCCGCGACGTGATCGCCCAGTTCGGCCGTCCCGAGTACGAGGCGCTGATCCGCGACCACCCCACCGCCACGCCGCTGGCCACGAAGGACATGGTCGCCGCCTTCGACCGCTGGGACCGCGAGATCGGCGGTGGGGGGCAGTGACGGAGGGGGCGTTCACCGAGCTCCGGCTCGACGGTGTGGGGCGCCGCTTCGCCGGAAAGGACGCGCTGGTCGACCTCGACCTGACGATCCGGGCGGGCGAGTTCATCGCGCTGCTCGGGCCGTCCGGGTGCGGGAAGTCGACCGCGCTGAACTGCCTGGCGGGGCTGCTGCCCCTCACCGCGGGGAGCATCTGGCAGCAGGGCCCGGACGGGGAGCGCCGGATCGACACGCTGCCGCCGGAGAAGCGCGGGTTCGGCATGGTGTTCCAGAGCTACGCCCTCTTCCCGCACATGTCGGTGCGCCGCAACATCTCCTTCGGGCTGCAGATGCGCCGGCTGGCCCGCGCCGAGGTCGCGCGCCGCACCACGGAGGCGATCCGTCTCGTCCAGCTGGAGGAGCACGCCGACAAGCTGCCCGGCCAGCTCTCGGGCGGCCAGCAGCAGCGGGTGGCGATCGCGCGGGCCGTGGTGCTCGAACCGTCGCTGGTGCTGATGGACGAGCCGCTGTCCAACCTCGACGCGAAGCTGCGTCTGGAGATGCGCTCGGAGATCCGCAGGCTGCACCAGTCGCTCGGGCTCACCACCGTCTACGTCACGCACGACCAGGAGGAGGCGCTGTCGCTCGCCGACCGCCTCGTCGTGCTGCGCCAGGGGCGGGTGCAGCAGATCGGCACCTCCGAGGAGCTGCACACCCGGCCGGCGAACTGGCACGTCGCTGACTTCATGGGCTTCCGCAACATCGTGGAGGTCGACGCCACCCACGTGGACGGCACCGACGTCGTGGTGCAGGGCGAGGGGCTGCGCCTGCGCGGCACGGCGACCGCGCCCACGGCCGTCGGCGACCGGGTCGTGGCCGCCGTGCGTCCCGAGGACGTGCTGGTCGGCGCAGGGACTGACGGGGCCGACGGGCCCAACGCGACGCCCGCCACCGTCGAGGTCGTGGGGTACCAGGGCCGCGAGCTCGCCGTCGAGGTCCGCACCGCGGCCGGGCGCGCGCTGCACCTGCGCACCGAGCAGCGGCTCGCCCCGGGCGACGCCGTCACCCTGACCGTCGACCCGGAACGGTTGCTCGTCTACCCGCTGGCGGCGGGCGAGCACGTCCCCGCACCGCTCGTCGCCGCGGTGCCGTGAGGGGGCCGTCGTGAGCCTCACCGTGGAGCGCGTGCCCGGCGAGGCGCGCCAGGCGCAGGATCCCGGGCTGCGCCACCGGCTGGCCGAGCGCGGCATCGACCGGCAGCTGCTGTTGCTGGTGCCGGCCGTGCTGTTCGTGGTGCTGCTGTTCCTCTACCCGTTCCTCTACGGGCTGCAGCTGTCCTTCGCCCCCGACGAGGGCGGCCCGCTGGCCAGCTACCAGGCGTTCTTCTCCGACCCCTACCAGAGCGGCACGATCTGGATCACGCTCAAGCTGGCGCTGCCCGCCGCACTGATCAACGTGCTGGCCTCGGTGCCCATCGCCTACCGGATGCGCGGCAGCTTCCGCGGCAAGCGGCTGCTGACGATCGTCCTCGTCGTGCCGATCACGCTCGGCACCGTGCTCACGGCGCAGGGGCTGCTGAACTACCTCGGCCCGGCGGGCTGGTTCAACAAGATCCTGATGACGCTCGGGCTGATCGACGACCCGGTGCGGCTGGTGAACAACTACTGGGGCGTGTTCTTCTCCCTGGTCATCACCGGTTTCCCGTTCGCGTTCCTGCTGATCCTGTCGTACCTGTCGGGCATCGACCCCACCCTGGAGCGGGCCGCCGCGACGCTGGGCGCCGACTGGCGGCAGCGGTTCCGGCACATCACGCTGCCGCTGCTCGCGCCCGGCCTCGCCACCACGTTCTGCCTGGCCTTCGTGCTCGCGTTCAGCGTGTTCCCGTCGGCCGTGCTGGTGGGCAACCCGGCGGGGGAGACGCGCGTGCTCGCCCTCGCCGCCTACCAGGCCGCCTACGAGCAGTACGACTACTCGCTGGCCTCGGCCATCGCGATGGTGATGGGCGCCGTCGAGCTGATCGTCATCGGCGTGGTGCTGCTGTGGCGTTCTCGGCTCTACACCGGCTCGACGGGAGGCAAGGGCTGATGGCCACCACGGTGGCGCCTCGCGCGCGGCGCCGGATCGTCGGCAGCCCGAGCAGCTGGCTGATCTGGGGCGCGGTCACGTTCTTCCTCGTGAACCTCGCCGGCGTGATCGGCGCGGTGCTCGTCAGCTCCTTCGGCACCCAGTGGTTCGGCACCTGGTTCCCGAACGGCTTCACCACCAGCTGGTACGCCACGGCCTGGCGGGAGTTCGGGCTCCTCGACGTCGTCGGCGTCACGCTGCAGGTGTCGCTGCTCGTGGTGGTGATCTCGGTGCTGATCGGCGTCCCCGCGGCGTACGTGCTGGCCCGGCGCACCTTCCCCGGCAAGAAGATCGTCTACTTCGCGTTCCTGCTGCCGATCCTGATGCCGCCGATCACCTACGGCATCCCGCTCGCGACCGTGCTCTACAAGTTCGGCTTCGCGGGCAACGCCTCCGGTGTGGTGCTGGCCAACCTGGTGCCCTCGGTGCCGTTCGTGATCCTCACGATGACGCCGTTCATCGAGCAGATCAGCCCGAGCATCGAGTCGGCGGCACGGATGTGCGGCGCCACCACGCGGGCGCTGTTCCTCCGGGTGCTCGGCCCGCTGCTCGTGCCCGGGATGCTCGCGGCCGCGATCCTCGTGCTGGTGCGCACGGTGGGCATGTTCGAGCTCACGTTCCTCACCGCCGGGCCGGACTCGCAGACCCTCGTGGTCGCCCTGTACTACTCGATGTCGGCGGCCGGGATCAGGGCGCAGCAGGCCGTCGACGCGATGGCTGTGATCTACACGTCGACGATGCTGGTCCTTCTCGTCGTCGCGCTGCGGTTCGTCAACCCGACGCAGCTGGTCGCCAGGGTCAAGGAGACTCCCGAACCGTGAGCATGGACGTTCCCCGCCTCTCAACCTCGACTCTCGACGACATCACCCCCGGCGTGCCGGTGGGCGTCCGCCGCCCGGACACCGCGATCGGCATCGTCCACCTCGGCATCGGCGCGTTCCACCGGGCGCACCAGGCGGTGTTCACCGAGGAGGCGATGGCAGCCGAGGGCGTCGGGAGCTGGGGCATCTGCGGGGTGACGCAGCGCTCGCGCGGCGTCGTCGACCAGCTGGCCCCGCAGGACGGCCTGTACGGCGTGCTCGAGCGCAGCGACCGTGAGGTCTCGGTGCGGGTGGTCGGGTCCGTGCTCGAGGTCGTGTCGGCCGCCGAGCAGCCGGAGCTGGTGCGGTCGCGGATCGCCGACGCGGCCGTCGGCGTGGTGACGCTGACCGTCACGGAGAAGGGGTACCGGCGCGAACCCGGCGGCCGGCTCGACCTCCGGGACACTGCCGTGCAGGCGGACCTGGCGGGCACCGCGGCGCCGGAGACGGCGATCGGCAGGCTGGCGCGCGGTCTGCAGCGGCGCCGGGAGGAGAACGGCGCCCCCCTCACCGTGCTCTCCTGCGACAACCTCGTGGGCAACGGCGAGGTCGTCCGCACGCTGGTGGCGGACTTCTGCGCCGCGCTGCCGGCCGCGGAGGGCGAGCCGCTGTGGGAGTGGGTGACGTCGAACGTGTCGTTCCCGAGCAGCATGGTCGACCGGATCGTGCCTGCCACCACCGACGACGACCGGGAGCAGGCCCAGCACCTGATGGGCCTGCGGGACGCCGGGCTGGTGGTGGCAGAACCGTTCCGCCAGTGGGTGATCGAGGACCACTTCGCCGGGCCCGTTCCCGCGTGGCACCGGGTCGGCGCCACGCTGACCGCCGACGTCGCCCCGTACGAGGCGGTGAAGCTGCGGCTGCTCAACGCCACCCACTCCCTGCTGGCCTACACGGGAGCGCTCGCCGGTTACGAGACCATCGCCGAGGCCGTCCGGGACGAGACCCTGGCCGCGGCGGCCGCGTCGCTCATGGCGGAGGACGCGCTGCCCACGCTGCGCCGTCCCGACGACCTGGACCTGGACGACTACCAGCGGTCGGTGCTGGACCGCTTCGCCAACCCCGCACTGCGCCACCGCACCACGCAGGTGGCGATGGACGGCTCGATGAAGCTGCCCGTCCGGCTGCTCGGCACGGTCCGCGACCGGCTGCGCGCCGGTGCCGAACCGAGGTGGGCCGCGATGGCCGTGGCGGCGTGGATGGTCTACGTCGCCAGGGGACGCGACGCCGCCGGGCGGGCACTCCCGCTGGACGACCCACTGGCCGACCGGCTGCGCGCGGCCGCCGCGGGCTCGGACGGCGGCCTGGTCGAGCGCATGCTCGCCGTCGACGAGGTCTTCGACCCGGAACTGCGGGACTCCGAGGTGCTGCGTTCCCTGCTCGCCGAGCGCGTCGAGGAACTGCTGGTCACCCGCTGAGCAGCGGCGGCAGCTCCCGGGCCGCCGCGGCCAGGCTGGGGCCGTACCAGGTGAGCAGCCTGCCGCTCACCAGCACCGCCGGCACGCCCGGGAACGCCTCGGGGCCGTCGTCGGCGGTGAAGAGGTACGGCTCGTCGGGCAGCACCACGAGGTCGTGCTCCGGCAGCGCGGCGGGGTCGAACCGCGGGTAGCGCTCGGCGTGCCCGGCCAGGACGTTGTCCACGCCGAGGCGGGCCAGCACGGCGCCGGTGAAGGTGTCGCGCCCGACCGCCATCCAGGGCTTGCGCCAGATCGGCACCACGGCCCGGCGGCGGTGGGTGGGCTCCGGCAGCGCGCTCCAGGCGGCCTCGGCGTCGTCGAGCCAGCCCGGCCGGTCGAGCCCGCACGCCCCCAGCATCCGGGCCAGCGACGCGAAGGCGCCGTCGACGGTGCGGATGTCGGTGACGTACACGGGCACGCCCGCCGCGCGCAGCGCGTCGAGATCGGGGAGGCGGTTCTCCTCCTGGTTGGCCACCACGAGGTCGGGCGCGAGGTCGACGATCGCTGCGACGTCGGGGTTCTTGGTGCCCTTGACCCGGGTGACGTCGAGGCCGGCGGGATGGGTGCACCAGTCGGTGGCCCCGACCAGCAGACCAGGCGCCGTCGCGGCCACGGCCTCGGTGAGCGACGGGACGATCGACACCACCCGCCGGACGTCGGCGGCCACCGGCACGGCCCGACCCTCGTCGTCGACCACCACCCCCCGACCCTATCC
>NZ_JAAXKY010000009.1 GCF_012911925.1 Pseudonocardia xinjiangensis
GCCCACGGTCGCTCCACCGCTCGACTCGACCGAGCAGCCGCGCCTCGCGACCGACGGCCCGGCAGGGATCGGCACGCCCGTCGAGCAGGCGGGCATCGCCGCGGCCACGCCGGACCCGACCACGACGCCCGCTCCGGAGCCCGGCGCAGGCCGCCCGGACACCGGGGCGACGCCCGTCGCGGTACCGGCCGGGGAGGCGTCCGGCGCGCACCCGGAGCAGAACCCCGCCGAACCCGCGACCGGGTCCCGGGTCGGACCGGCCACCGTCGGCGTGCCGGACGTCACCGCCGCCGCGCCGGTCACGCCCGGCCCGACCGCCGGCCCGACGACCGCCGGCCCGACGACCGCCGGCCCGACGACCGCCGGCCCGACGACCGCCGGCCCGACGACCGCCGGCCCGACGACCGCCGAACCGACGACCACCGGCCCGGCCACCGCGGTGGGCGTCGCCCCCACCCCGCCGGGCCGGCGCGACCGGGGAGCCGGGCGCTCGGATCCGGCCCCGGCACAGGAGCGACCCGGCGACCGGCCGGTCGCCGCGGACCCGGCCGGAACTTCTGACCTCCGTGCCGGGCCCAGCCCGGCGGAAGGACCGGCGACGGAGGGGGTGGCGACGAGCACCGACGCGCCCGCCGACGTCGTCGGCGCGCCCGCCAGCGGCCGGCCCGGTGACACGCGCACCGCGCCCACCCCTGCGTCCACCACTGGTGACCCCACCGTGGATCCGGCCGTCGAGGACGACGAGACCGCCATCGACGACGACCTGCCGGCGAGGGGGTCGACGCTGGGCAAGCAGCGCCCCCAGCGGGTGGCGGACCTGCGGGAGCGAGCCCTGGCGATCCTCACGCTGCACGCCCCCCACCTGGACCCTGCGCGGGCGGTTGTGGACGCCCTCGCCGTGCAGCTGCACCGCGACGGCTGGCGGCCGGACGTCCCGCACACGGAGGACGGTGCGCGGGATATGGCGGCGGCGATCGCGGCCGGCGAGGCCACCGGACCGGACCGGACCGACACCGACACCGACACCGACACCGACGAGGCCGTCCGGAGCGATCCGGAGGGCACCCGGTGGGACGCGACCGGAGAGGACGTGTCCGGGTTGATCGACCCCGCGCTGGTCGGGGCCATCCGGGACGAGCCCCTGCTGGTCGACCTGCCGGTGACCGCGGTGGTGCAGGCGATCGCGATCTACGAAAGCACCTTCCCCGACCGCGTGTTCGTCGGTCACCGCGGCCGGCAGGACCCGGGACACCAGGGCTATCGCGAGGCGGTTCGGAAGATCGCCCTCACGGTTCGCGACGACGGCGCCGACGCCGGCCGGCGGACCGCCGTGGACCTCGCGCGCTCGGAGCCCGGTGGTCCCGGACTGCGGGGCGGCAGCCACAGCGGTGTGCTCGCCGGGACCGGCTCCCGCCGGCGGGTCGCCGCGACCGTCCCGGACACGGGCACGTCGTCCACGGTGCCCCCGGCCCCGGCCCCGGCCCCGTCACCGGACCCGTCACCGGACCCGTCACCGGACCCGGCCCCGGACCCGTCCGGGCCGCCACCGCTGCCCGAGCCCGCCTACCCGTGGTACGTCGACCGCGACGCGCTCGGCGAGTTCGTGGTCCGCGACGTCGCGGAGTGGGACGCGCCGACCGCGCGGAGGCATGCGGCGACCGTGACAGCGGACCTACCGGACGACGACCTGCGCGCGCACATCGATGCCGCTGTGCACCACGTGCTCCGCACGAACGACGCCGGGCACTGGGACACGATGCTGCAGCACGGCGAGTATGTCGTCGTCGACGGCGCCGGGGGACAGCGGCTGCTGTGGCTGCGGCCGGTGCTGCGTCCCGAGCCCAGGCCCGTCCCCGACACCACGGCCACCCCGTGGCCGCACGACATCCGCTACAGCAGCACGACCGGGACGCAGGTCGCGGGCAGCAGCCGGAGCCGGAGCATCGAGCCCACGGCGCTGATCGGGTTCAGCGCCGGCGCCGCCGCCTTCGCCGCATCCGCCCCCTTCGGCGCCTTCACGGCGGTCGGGCCGCAGCTCGGGGCGAGCGTGCGGCACGACCACAGGCGCCGGGTCGAGCAGACCGTGCTCTCCGGGCGTGGGCTGGTGCCGACCACCGGGCTCCGGTTCCGGGCCGCCGTGCAGATCCGGGTGTTCGTCGACGGGGTCGAACTGCCGCGGGCCGGGGCGGTCCGTGTACCGCGGGGTCTCGCGGTCGACCTACCGAAGATCAACGTCGAGAACCGGCCGGTAATGCCGGCGATCGTGGAGGTCCCCGAGGAGATCGAGCCCGACGTCGACACCGAGGGCACACCCGGCTCCGGCCCGGACGGTCGGGCCGGCGAAGCGGCCGCGGTCCAGCGGCCCGTGCGGGTCCCCGTGGTCCTCACCGCGGTCGACACCATCCCCGTCGTGGCCGCGCTGCAGCGCAGACTGGTCGGGGCCGGGCTCCCGAAGCCGGACATCATGAAGATCCTCGAGGGGGCCCGCCCCGTCCTCGGGGAGAACTCGGCCCTCGCGCGCAGCAGGTGGTGGCTGACGAGCGGCGACATCGCGCCCCTCCCACAGTCCGCGCACATCGTGGGGCGCAACGTCAGTGGCACCCTCGCCGTGCGGGCGCGTGTCGACAGCGCCGCGTTCCTCGGGGTCGTCCCGAACGTCCCGGTACGCGACGACCTGGGTGTCGGGAACCGGGTCGACCACGGCACCTCGGGCCAGTCGGGGGCGCGGTTCGGCATCGTCGGCGCCTTCGGTGATGTCATCCCGCTGATCACCGCCCCGGGCGGGCCGACCACGAGCCCGTCCGTGGGGGTCGCCCTGCCCAGCGCGCGCTTCGGCCGGGACGCCGCGCTGAGCCTGGGCGTGCAGACGTCCCGCTACACCCTCCTGAAGCTCGGGGAGGACCAGGCGCGCTACCGGGTCACGCTGGAGGTGACCGCCACCGTGGAATCGTCGTCGTACCCCGACATCGGTCCGGTGCCCGTGACCGTGGAGGGGGAACTGGGGGTGCCGTGGCGCGGCGGCCGAGGCCCCCGCGAGTTCGAGGTGCGGACGTTCGGTGGGGTGTACACACCGGAGCTCCAGCGATCGGCGCCGACGGGGATGCGGGTGAGCCCCGGCCCCCTGGCGGCGAACCCGCACGTGCGTGCCCTCATGAACCTGGCGGACGTCCAGCGGGTGCGCACCTTCGTCCGCCCGGAACGGCTGGACCGACCCCTGGCCGCGCCGCATCCCCGGGAACCGTTCGCGCTGGCGGCCCGCCGTGGGCAGGGGTTCGCGACGCAGGTGGCGCTGCCCGGCGCCGAGCTCGTCCTCGATCAGCTGCGCTGGGCCCTGCGCCAGGAGTTCCCCGCGGACCGCCGGGCCCGCATCGACTGGTCGGCGGCGGACCTGTTCCTGCAGCGGCGCTACGGCCGCCCGGCGCTCGAACCCGACCTCGGCAGCGTGGTCCTCGGGATCGGGGGCACCGTCGAGGTCGGCGGCCGCACCTACCGGGTCTTCGTGCGTGGCACGCCTGCCGAGCGGGTCGGCGGCGACAGCTACGACCTGTCGGTGTCGACGCGCGCCACCACGACCGACAGCTTCGGTGGGCGTCGCGGAACCCGCTGGTCGCTCACCGCTTCCGCCGGAGGCGCCTTTCGCCTCACCTTCAGCAACAACGCGCAGCTGCAGCTGGGGTCCTTCGGCGGCCGCCTGGCGACAGATCGGGGCGGCGAGGACTCGTTCTCCTCGACCGTCGTCGTGCAACGGCGCCTTGACACCAGCGGGCCGGTCGACCAGCACGACTACCGGATGGTCTACGAGCTCTCGCTGCGCCGCGTCGAGCCCGGCCGGGACCACCCGGCCGACCGCTGGTGGATCGACGACGACGACGTCCTCGCCCAGTCCGCGGTGCCGGTATGGCAGGTGCCGCAGACACCGCTGACCCTCGACCAGGTCCTCCAGGCGGGTGCCGTGCACGTGCGCGACAGTTGGCCGGGCCCGTCCGAGCACGACCTCGACTTCTCCCGGGGCACGTCGGGCGTGCACCCGGTCTTCCTCACGATGCCGGAGCTGGGGCGTGTCCTCGCGAGCCAGTACGCCCGCCTGAACGGGCTGCCCACCGGGTGGGAGAACGAGCCTGATCTCTGGCCCACCGAGCTGACCGACATGGTCACGCCCACGACGCTGACGGCACAGTTCGAGCGGTACGCCCGCCCGCGCGGGCGTGAGGTGACCCTGCCGCCCCACGAGGGGTGGCGCCAGACCGTCCGGCTGCGGATCCGCGCCGCCGCCCCCGGTCCGGATCTGCCGGTTCCGAACGACCTGCAGATCCAGCACTACCAGGAGGTCGGAGCGAGCCACGGCGTCGAGCAGCGGGACGACCGGGGGTTCTCGCTGGAGGGGTCCGCCGGATTCGTGTTCGGTGCCGGTGTCCACGGAAACCCGGGCGACGATCTCGTTTCCGCGGGGGCGGGTGGGGTGCAGGCCCGCCTCCGCGGGATCCTCTTCGCAAGCGGTGGCCCGTCCTGGCGCCGCACGACGGGCTCGGAGCAGGGGGCCGGCGCCGTCAGCCGCGCCACGTACCGGAACCTGAAGGGCTTCCGCTCGACCGTCCTGATCGAGGCCCGGATCGAGCGGGTCAAGGACGACCGGCGCGAGGAGAGAACGCGGTACCTGGAGGTCGACGCCGGAGCCGACCTGCTGATCCCGGAACGGCGGCTCGCCGACCTCCTCGGGCCGTACACGTACACCCCCGCCCCGTCGGGCGGCGCGCGGACCTACCTGACCGGAGCCCCGCTCAGCGGGTCCGTGCACCCCGAGTCGCTGGAGGTGCACGGCGTCGCCGACGAGATCATCGCCCGGCTCACGAGACGTGGGCTGCTGGCGTCGGACGGCCGGCAGGACACCGACGACGCGGCGCTGCTGCGCAGCGCCGTCGACTCCGCGTTCTCCGCCGACGCGCTCGTGACCCAGTACCCCGAACTCCGGGGTGGTGGGGTCGTGCGGTGGGCGCCCATCGCCGGGTCCGGCGGGCGAACCACCTATCTCTGGATCCGGGTGTCCATCAAGTCGATCGCCCCGGCACACGCGCACAGCCACCGCCCCGACGTGGGGCTCAACTTCCGCAGCCTGCGCAGCGACGCGAGCACCGCCGGCTCGGGGCGGGTCCAGCGGCACGGCGTCGGCACGTCGTGGCGGGCCCGCGTCACGAACGAGAGCGGCGGTGGCGGCCTCGGCCTGGCCGGCGGCTACGAGGCCGAGACGACGAACGCCGAGCGGCACAGCCAGCGGACCCGCGACACCTACCGCTTCAGCAACGCGGACACCTCCGAGGAGTTCACGCACGCGGTCACGTACCGGATCGAGACCGGCACCACCACGGAGCTGCCGGCGGTGCTGGCGGTGCCGGCGCGGGCGGCCGGGGCCCTGTGGGACGGGATCCGCAACATCCTCGGGAGCGACGGCCCGCCGGCGCTGGTGCCGGCTGCGCTTGCCGCGCTGCCGGCCGGGGCCTGGTACTCCGACGGCCGCACGGCGGACGGGGACGGGACCGTCCCCGGAAGCGTTCGCCTGCTCGTCCCCACCTCGTTCACCGCTCCCGCCCCGCAGCCCGGCCCGTCGCCGGTCGAGGTGGCCCCGGCGATCGACCCGGCCCGCGTGACGGATGTGCGCTGGACGAGGCTGACCACGTCGTCGCCGGTGCCCGGATCGGTGCTCGACGCCATCCACCCCCTGGACGTCGCGGCCTTCACCGCGGTCCGGCAGTGGGCGAAGGTCGCGGTGCTCGCGGACGACCCGGCCCGCAGGCCCCAGGTCACGGTCGGGCAGAACTGGGCCCTCTCCGGGATCGACTTCACCACCGTCGCCGGCCAGATCTACGACGGCCGGACCCGGGAGAGCGAGCTGCGCGCGAACATCGTGCAGCTGCTCGCCTCGTCGTACACGGTGCCGGTGGGCGACCACGTCGTCCACGTCGGCCTGCGCCCGGTCCGGGCCCGCCTGCTCGGGGCGGAGGGGGGCCCCGCCGTGAAGAGCCGCCACTTCGAGCTGCCGCGGGATTCCACGGCCGTCGAACGGTCCCGGTCGTCGGGCTGGCAGGCCACGGCCGCACCGGAGGCCGACGTGCAGCTCGGGGGCCCCCCGGTGCGCGCGACCTTCCCGGTCCCGCTGTACGACGGTCAGCAGTCGCAGGGCGGCGCGGGAGAGCTGAGCGACACCCTCGACGACGAGCGGGAATGGACGAAGCCCCACCGGGCCTACGCCTTCGACGTGACCGTGGTCGCGCACCGGGCCGACGACACGCAGCACGCGCTCGAGGTGGACGTCGCCGATGGGCTGGTCGCGATGTTCCCCACCGACGACGGCGGGCGGCTGCCGGCCGACCTCGAGAAGTTCCTGGACCTTCTGACCGGGTCCGCGGAGCTGATCCAGGACGTGCAGGCGCGACTGCAGCGACGGCTGGACATGACGCGGCCGGGCCGGCCGGGAGTGCTGGACCTGGCGGCGGTCGCCGGGGACGTCGCGCGCCACGAGCGTCCCGACATCATCTGGCGGGCGGCCCTGGACTTCCTGCGGCAGGATCCGCGCCTCGCCGCGCAAGTGGGTTTCGTGCGGGACATGACGCTCGATCCCGTCTCGCGGCGGTGGACCGCGATCGCGCTGCCGCCCGAGGTGCGCGGGATGTACCAGGTGACCGGCCGGGCGACGATCGACGGCGACGGCGGCCGCCGGCCCGTCCGGTTCCGGTCACAGCCCGACACGTCGCCTTCCTTCGCCCGCGCCGGCATCTCGGTCCCCGAGCCGTTCGCGATCGGGTTCGGGTTCGACCAGGACTCCGTCGCCGACGTGCTCCCCACGTTCGAGATGGCCGCCACCGCGCGGTGGCTGGCGGAGGTCGCTGCCGCTCGCGGCTCCCATGCCGGGTTGCCCGAGGCGGCCTTCGCCGGTCACGGGAGCGGCAGGCAGGACGACCGGCCGGGCGGGGCGGACGGTCGTCGCCGGGCCTCCGCGGTCCGCGAGCGCATGGTGCAGCTGGTGGAGGCGCATCTGCGGATGCTGGGCGCGGACCCGGGCCTCGTCGGGGCGCTCCTGCCGGCGCACCTGGTGTCCGGACTGTCGGCGGTTGACGACGCCGAACAGGGCACCCTGCGAAGTGTCGACGTCCGGGTCACCGACGAGGCGAACGAGCCGCAGTACCGGGGCGCGGGCCACGGGCCTCGTGGTCCGGTCGCACCGGAGGTTCCGGTTCGGTGGACGCCCGGCCGGCCGGGCGGGGACGACGCGGATCGGTGGGCCGGGTTGTTGGCGGTGGCGCCGGTGGTGCGGCGTGAGCACACGTGGGCCGATCCGGTGTTCGGTCGGCCTGCGGTGGTGTCGTCGTTCGACGTGCGCCGGGTACGGGACGGTGATGGTGCCGGGCTGACCGAGCTGCGGGTCGGGGTGTTCCTGGAGCCGGCTGCGGAGATCTCGGCCGCTGATCTCGACGACGTGTGGGCGCGGGCCGAGGCGGGGGCGGTGGAGCACCTCAACCTGCCGGGGGCCCGGTTGGGCAACGGCGACCTGGCGCGGTTGGCGGTCGAGCGGGTCACTGATCCGTCGTCGGCGCACCTGGTGGTGCGGGTCGTGGCATCGGCGGAGCGGATGACCCAGGACCGGTGGGTGGTGGGTCAGCGGCCGGTGTTGTACGCGCACGAGCTGGCGCACCAGTTCGGGTTGCGCGACGAGTACCGCGACGAGGCCGGCGTCGAGCCCGGCGCCGGCGTGGCCGACATCGGCGGCAGCCTGTTGGGGCGGTTCGACGAGGCCGTTCCGGAGCTGGGTCCCGATGTGCCGGAGCCCGAGCGCGCGCGGTATCCGCAGGCCGGTTTGCGGCCGCGGAACGTGCAGTTGCTCGACGCGTTGATCGGCGACGTCGAGCACGCGGACACCAGCTCCATGGAGCTGGCTTCGCCCACGGGACCGACCGGCGATCGAGAGCTCGACGTCGCCGGTTCCGACGACGACCCGGCACCGGCGGCACCGCTCCGTGACGAGATCGACGGCGGCGAGATCGATGGCGGCGAGATCGGCGGCGACATCCCGGTCGGCGACGGTGACGCCGCGGACGGGGCCGACGACACCGGCGGGGGGTTGGCGGAGCTGGCCGGCGAGCTCGGCCGGCGCGCGGCACTGGCTGGACCGGCTGGGAAGCTGCATCTCACGCTCACCGGGTACGGCAGCGCGTCGGAGTCCGCCAACAACCGCCGGGCGCAGCGGGTAGGTGCTGCACTGGCGGCGCACCTGCACGCGGCCGAACAGGCCGGTGGCGGGTTCCGGCTCGACGACATCGGCGTCCACTTCGAGTCCGACCGGTCCTCGGCAACGGGCGTGGCGGCGGGCGTCCGGTGGCGTGCCGAGCTGCTCCCGGCCTGGTTCGGCCCCGCCGAGCGGGTCGACCGGGTCGCCCTGGAGGTGGCGCGGTCGACGGCCCCGGTGGCGAGGGTCGACTCGGAACTGCGCTCGGTGCGCCGCGACGGCGGGCACGACGTCGTCCCGATCCGGTACGAGCGGCGGCGGTTCGTCGTCGGCGGGCTGGGAGTCCAGGACTTCACGCTGCGGTTGCATCTGGACGCGCCGGGCGTGGATCCGGCCGAGGTCTCGGCGCTGGCCGCGCGGGCGACGGACGGTGTACAGCGGTTCCTCAACGGCGGGTACGGGCTGCCGTCGGGTGATCAGCTCCACGTGACGGTGGAGTTCGTCGGCTCTCGGGACGAGGCGGACGACTCGGTGCGGGTGGTGCCGGGTGACGGGGCGGGCAGCGACGTCGGCACCTGGCGGCTGGACGCGTCGACGGCGGTGCTCGCACGCCAGATCGTGCACCGGCTGGGGGTCGAGGACGAGTACGCCGACGACGGCTCGGGGGGAGGGCTGCGGCCGCGGAACCTGACTGCGCTGGAGCAGCAGGCGGACGAGTCGGCGCTGCCGGACGATGAGTTCCCGCGGGTCGACGCGTCCCGCGGCGGCAGCTCGACACGCCCGCCGTCGGACGGCGACGCGTCGGCGCGCGGAGGGTTCGCGCCGGCCGCGTCGAGCCCGGTTCCCGGGGGTTTCCTGCGTGGTGACGGGAGTGCCGAACCGGGCATGTCGGTGGGTGCCGCGCCGGCCCTGCGGCTGCGCGGAGGGGCACCGGAGCTGGTGCTTGCCGTGCGTTCGCTGCTGCGGGGCTTCGGGTCCGGCAGTCGGCGGTCGCATGCGTCCGGGCGCGATCACCAGGACCGGCAGCGGTCGTTCCGGCCCGCGCAGGTCCGGTCGCTGGACCTGCACGCCTTCGAGGGCCGCGGGGCCGGGCTCGACCTGCGGCGCAGCCCCGACCGGAACAGCTTCCCCGCCGACGTCTTCCAGGACAGCGCGGGACTCACCGGCACCCGCTGGGTCGGTGAGCATCTCCTCGTGATGCACCCGGGCGGGCTCGACGCCGAACAGGCGCTGCGCATCGGAGCGTTCCACGCGCAGTCGGCGCCCTGGGCCCGCGATCGCCCGTTCGTCGTGCTCGTGGACGAGAGCCCCGGCGGCCAGCTGTTCGAGATCGTCGACGGGGACGGCCGGGCGCTGCGGGTCGGTGGCGCCGCCCTCGCGCAGGTGGTGACGGCCTCGCGCGCCTTCGCCGCCGAGGGCCGCCGGCGCCCGGTCGTGCTGCTGGTCGACGGACCGGCCGGGTCGACCGGCCGCGAGTCGGCAACCCGGGACTTCGCCACCGCCTTGCGCCGATACGCCGGTGGTGCGGTCGACGTGTACGCCTACGGCGGCGCCATGACGACCCTGGTCGTGCCGGACCGCGGCGGCATCCGCGTACCGGTCACCGTCGTCGCCTCCGACGGCGGCAGGTGGATGCGTCACGGGGGGGACCGCCCGCTGGTCGTGGACGATTCCCCGCTCTCGGCGCGGGAACTGCACGTGGTCGCCCACCTGAACGCCACCATCGGCCCGGACGGCTCGATCCGGGTCGCCCCGGGCGAGCGTCCCCGGCTGGTCGACCTGGACCTGACCGAGCAGAGCGAGCTGTTCGACGGAGACGGCCGACTGGTCGGCGTCGCGCTCGGCGTCAACCGGAACGACACCCGTACCGCCGTGCGGTGGGCTGCCACGGGTGGTTTCCGCCGGGTCTACCGCCGGCCGGAGTTCTGGTCCGACGGGGCGCCTGGGCTGTGGACCCCGTCGCCGGACGACCGGATCGACCCCTGGCCGGCGCAGGTCGCCGGCCGGCGACCGTTCTTCGTCGTCGGGCACAACGCGGCCGTCGAGTCCGCGGCAGGAACGGCGCGCGTCAGCGGGACGGCACTGGCGTTGGCGTTCATGCGGACCGACGCGTTCCGGGAGGCCCATGCCGCGGGCGGGAGGTGGCCGACGGCGTACGTGCTGATCTCGTGCAGCACCGGGCGCGTCAACGGTCCCGGTGGTACGGCGTACGACTTCCAGCGCACCCTGGCGCGCTTCGGTTTCACCGCCCCGGTGATCGCTGCGGACGAGGTCGTCTCCAACGGGAGGATCGTGTCGCCGGCGGACGGGAGCAGGGTCTACGCCACCATCGTCTGGAACGGCCGGTGGCTGGTCTTCTCCGGATCGGAGGCTCCCCCATCGTCCGGCCCCGCGGTGCCCGGCGGCCAGCCGTCGTGGGGCTGGGGTGGCGGTGCGCGTGGTCCCGTGGCTCCCGAGGTCCGGGAGGATCGAGGTTCCGGGCCGATGCGGCCCCAGGCCGCCGACCAGCGGGAGGCTGGGCCCGCGCCCGGGCAGGGTGACGCGGGTGGGGTGGATCGGTGGACCGCGCTGCTGGAGGCGGTGCCGGCGGAGCGAGTGGTGCGGCGTGAGCACTCCTGGGTCGATCCGGTGTTCGGCCGGCCGCCTGTGCCGACGGCGTTCGACGTGCGGCGGGTCCGGGACGGGGACGGGGTCGGGCTGACCGAGCTGCGCGTGCGGGTCTTCCTGCAGCCCGGTGCCGGGGTGTCGGCGGGCGACCTCGATGAGGTGTGGGCGCTCGCCGAGGCGGGGGCGTCGACTTATCTGCAGGTGCCGGGCGGGCGGCTGAGCAACGGCGACCTGGTTCGGTTGTCGGTCGAGCGCGTCGCGGACGCGGGCGAGGCGCACCTGGCGGTGCGGGTGGTGACGGCGGCGCCGCGGATGAGCCAGGACCGGTGGGTGGTGGGTCAGCGCCCCGTGCTGTACGCGCACGAGCTGGCGCACCAGTTCGGGTTGCGGGACGAGTACCGCGATGATGCGCTCGGCGCGCCGGCCGAGGGGATGGCCGATGTCGGCGGCAGCCTGCTCGGCCAGTTCGACGAGCCCGGCCCCGACCCGGGTCCCGTGTCGGAGCAGGAGCGGGCCTGGTACGCCCACGGTGGGCTGCGGCCCCGGCACGTGGCGCTGCTGGAGACCCTGATCGGCGTCGAACCCGCCGGGCACCTGCGGGTGGACAGCACGGACGTCGGCGCAGCCGGTCCGATGGCGGCGCCCCCGGGCGTGCAGGTCGGTGTCGAGGAATCTGCGCTGGCCGAGATCCAGGATGAGCTGAGCAGGCTGGCGGCGGCGGCGGCGGCGCCGGACACGGGTGCCGTCGAGCCGGGCGGGGCGAGAACGTCGCCCTCCGGTGCCCCCGACGTGGCGCCTGTTGCCGGTACGTCCCGATCGGGGAGCGTCCGGGGCGTCGACTTGGATGGTCGGCTCGACGCTGAGGATCAGCCACTGCTCGACGACCTGATCGCCGAGATTCCTTCCGCCCCGCCGCAACACGCTGAGCACGGGCTCTCTGCGTCCCACCCGTCAGTGTTGCCGAGCGAATTCGATGTCGGTGCCGTCGCCGTCTCGGAACCGGTGGTGTCCCGCCCGGACCCGGAGGAGCGGGAGATCGTGGCGCCGACTGCATCGGAATCGACGGCGGCTTTCACGGACGAACACCGCAGAGACGAACACCGCACAGAACTCGACTTTGCGGAGGGCATCGACGGGTCACTGAGTGACAGCGATCTCGCCGGTGCGGCTCCGGCGCCGCACCGACCGGAATCGGACGTGCACGAGAGATACCCGTGGCTCGCGAACGTGAACCCGCTCCGCGGTACCGATAGTCAGTTCGACACGAACTGCCTGCTGGCGGCGATCGCGACGGATTTGTCACTGGCGACCGGCGAACCCCATCAGGCCGGCGCTGCGGATGTGTCACCGGAGCAGCACCTGCGCAACTACGTCGGAGACCGACCGTTGCTGCACGTGCCGGGCTATACGGCACTGGCCGAGGCGCTGCAGAAAGCCCCGGTCGGTGCGCGTGGCCTGGTCGTGGTGAACACCGAGCACCGTGACATCTCCCACGTCGTCGTGGGCGTGCGCGACGACAGCGGTGTGGTGTTCCTTGACGGGCAGACCGGCCGTCAGGCGATGCTCCCAACCCGACCGCGGCGGCTGCGATTCGTCGACACGGGCGACGTGCCGGTGCCGGTGCCGACCAGTTGGCCCCCTGCAGCGTTGGAACAGGTGCTTCTGGGCGGGGTCGGTTCCGAGTCCGAGGAACACGTGATCTTGGAGCCGCCGCGGGGAGCAGTGGTGCGGGAGGACATGGCGGTTCTCAGCTACCGCGGCATCGCCGTCAAGCTCGACCGGGTTCGATACATGTCGACCCGAGCCGGAAGCATCTACGTGCATCCGGAGGATGTGCCGCACGATGCCGATCTTGAGGCGCTCCACCCCTACATCCTGGAGATCGTCCCACCTCCGATCGCATTGCACACGGGGGAGCTCGACTTCGTGGACGAGGAGGAACTGTTCGAGGCGTGGAACGACCTGTGGCAGCGACTGGGTGACATCCCTCAGGAGGGGGCGCCGGTATCCGTGGTGCTTCCCGAAACTGCCGGGGCCAGCTACCACCGTCCGTGGGTCGGGAACTCATGGCTGCGGCGCCCGGTGCAGGGCCGGGGCCGAGCTCGTTACGTGCAATGGACCGCAGGCCTGCCCTTGGCGGGGGTATACCCGACGCTGCGTTGGTTGACGTCCGTAGAGCGGAGTCCACGGCGGGAACCCCTCCTCGCCACGATCGACAGCGTGCGCTTCTCGGACGAAGTGGGCGCGAAGTTCGCCGGTGTACCGCCGCACTTGGCCAAACTGCTCGCCGTGGTGAATGAGACCGTGGACTCTGTGATGGGGATATCCGCATTGTCCTACTCGCATGTCGCCGCTCTTCTTGACGACTTCCGTGTGAGGAATCGTGGCCTGGGATTTAAGCCCGGCCTGCGGAAGAACCGCGTGCTCCTGGCGTCCCGGCACTCTCTCGGAGAATGGCGGAGCACACTCTCGTGGGATGCTGCCGGTTTCCTGGAGGAGGAGTCGAACTGGATCGCCGACAATCTGCTCCGTGTCTACCGGCGCCGGTATCCGGAACTCTCCGATGATTTGCGGAGAATTCCCCTTCCTGAAAATTCCCACGTCTCGCTACGGGACTATCTGGACAACGCGCTGCTGAGTGATCCGCCGGTGCAGGTCGACCAGGAGATGAGCTTGGGTATGAACCCGTGGCCGCACCCCCCGGAGACGAGCACCGGCGTGACTCTCCTGCACGCGGAGTTCCGGCATCTGTGGGAGCAGGATCACAACGTGCCCGAACCTCAGTCCCGGGGTCTGGTCCGCACGCAGTTCCGCGAGCTGGCCCAGCAGGTGCGCACGGCTTTCGCACGTTCGGCCGGGAGATCGGATTTCGCACCGCTGCTACTCAACGACCTCGCCCGACGCGCCGGGCGGCAGGCGATCCAGGATGTCGTGCTGGCGTTGGATTACTCGCTCGACGTCGATCAAAGCAGATCGACGCGCAATTGGGCGCCGCTCCAGCTCGATCGCCACAAAGCCCTGATCGACGCAGTTGCGCAGTTGGTGGCCGGCCCGGGCACCCGCCTCGTGCGCGACCGGCTGATCGACGAACTCGAGAAGCTGCGCCACGACCTGAGTCGGGTCTTGCCCGGGCACCCGCAGCTGAACGCCCAGCGGGCGGTGGTCGCCCAAAATCAGGTCGTCCGGGCGCTCACGGCGTTGCGGAACTGGCGCGTGCTTCCCGACCCGGTGGCGATCGAGTTCCCGCAGGGCAGCAAGTCGGTTCCGCACGATGGCAGGCTGGCGCTTGCCAGGATCGGCGAAGCCGCAATCGCACACGTGATGGCGGGCGACCCCGTCGAGATCCAGGTGGAAGCCGGCGGCAACGGGGGAGTCAGGGGTGAGGCGCGGGCGATCGCGACGGGCGCGCAACGAGCGCAGGCCGTTCTCGATGCGCTGGTGCCGCAGGTGCGGCAGCGCCTGACGGAGCTGGGCGGAAATCCCGACTTGGTGTTCGTGGCCTTCCACCGTCGTGGCCAGGGTCCGTCGACCGCGCCTGGTCTGAATCTCGCGGCAGACGAAGCCGGCGTGCGCACCGCCGCCGTCTGGTTACTCCCTGCGTCGTCCGACGAGGGGATCGATAACAGCGACTGGAACCTCTTACTGCAGGTCAATACCCAGCTGCGGCAGCGCAATCGCCCTGCAGCGCCCGCCCGAATTCTGGCCGCGGCCACGCGGTACGCCCAGCGGCCGGACTGGAGGCGCGGCGACCTGGCCGATAAGGCCAGGAAAATCGCCGATCTCCTGTTGTCGGGCGAGGTGGGTCGCCTGCCCGGCGGCGCGTCCCGGGCGCCGGATGGCACCCCCGACGCGGCGCCTGCTGCCGGTACTTCCCGATCGGCAGGTGCCCGGGGCGTCGACTGGGATGGTCCGCTCGACGCTGATGGTCAGCGACTGCTCGACGACCTGATCTCCGGGATACCTGCCGACACGCCGCAAGGTGCCGACCTCGACGTCGGGGTCGACGAGGACGGTCAGGTCGACGAGGCCGGTCGGGAGCGGCTGGCCGAGTTCGCCGTCCGGGTTGGCCGGATGGCGGCCATGGCGTCGCCGGGCCGGCAGTTGGAGGTCACGCTCATCGGGCACGGCATCTCGACGTCGGCAGGCGTCGGCCGCCCGCCGGCGCAGCAGGTGGGTGCTGTGCTCGCGGCGCACCTTCACGCGGCGGAGCGGGACGGGGCGGGATTCCGGCTCGCCGACATCGCCGTTCGCGTCGTGTCCGGCGACCTCGGCGGTCCCACCCGGGTGCGGGTCGACGCCGCGCTGGTCCCGATGAACGGCGCCGGGGCGGAGCCGTCCGGTGGGGACGTGTCGCGAGAGCCGCGGGCGTCGGCGGCACCGCTGCGGTTGCGTGGTGGTGCCCGTTCGGACGTGGGCGGCGGGCGGGAGGTCGAGCCGGGCCCCAGCGAGATGATGGCCTTCACCGTGGGTGACCTGCTGGTGGCGTTCGCGCCGACGGGTGTCACGCACTCGCAGCTCGGTGCGTACCTGACGCACATCCCGGCGACGAGCATCGTGGTGCTGCAGCGCCCGGCGCCCGACCTGGCGGCGCTCGCTGTCGCGCGCGGCTTCGCCGTCGCCCACCCGGTGCCCGGCGGCGTGGCCGAGATTCTGCACGACAGCTTCCGCAGCCCGACCGGATGGACCGTGACGACTGCCGCGGGTGTGACCGACACCGACCCTGGGCCGGACCTCAGGCTTCGGCACCTCGTCGCGCTGCACCGCGCCGCCGCGGAGCCACGCATGCCCGCCCTAGCGCAGCGGCACCGACGAGATGCTCCCCGGCCGACCGCCCCGGCGCCTCGACCGCGCACTCCGGAGTCGGAAGGCTGGGTTGACGACTACATCCTGGACGACTCGCCGTCACCCCCCGAAGCGGACCGATCGCCCGGACCGGGGACAGCGGGGGTGGTCACCGAGGAGCGAGCCGGGATCCTCTTCGGGCAGCTGAGGCAGAGCGGCTTCGTCAGCTCCACGGGACAGGTGCTGGAGATCCCGTGGGACCAGGTCGACGACGGTTGCACTGAACGGGCCTTCCTCCTGAGCCAGCAGCTTCTCACCGTGGGCGTGCCCACCAGGAGGATCTTCGCGGTCGGCACGGCCGATCCCGAGGACACCGACGCGGGGTTGTGGGTCCACTCGGAGTCCGCCGGCGCCGGCAGGCCCGGAGCCCCCGCCGTGATCGGGCTCGGGTACCACACAGCGGTGACGCTGCAGGTGCAGCGACCTGACGGGCGCGTCGAGGAAATGGTGGTCGACCCGTCCATAGCGCCGGACGGGCCGGTCACCACGAGGGAGTGGCTGGCGCGGATGCACGTCGACGAGACCGCCGTATGGCCGCTCGGCGAGAGCCACGACGAGGTGGTGACGAGCCTCCGGCAGATGCCCGCAGACACCCCGCGGAACGAGGAGGGTTATCCCGAGGACTACGTCTCCGTCTTCCGGGTCGAACCGCAGGTGTACTACTACCCGCGGGTCAACCCGCGCACCCGGGCGCACCTCAATCCGGACCATGCGCCACCGGGGTTCACCACGGCTGATGCGCACACGGCGTTCCTGGAGCGGCTCGACGTCCTCGAGGAGCAGGTGAACGAGTCGCGCCGGCGCCGGAGCTGAGACGGCCGTCACCCGGCGCGGCCCCGATCCGCCCGCTGCGGGAGGACTCGCCCACGCTGCTCGGCGTCGCCGACGAACGAGGAGCGGGATCATGCGCTCCTGCAGAGCGGCATCGGGCCGCGGATCGCGCTCGCGACGCTCGCCGTGCTGAGCCCCGACGTGCTGCGCAGCGCGCTGGTCGAGGGGAGATCAGCACGATCTTCTCCCTGCGGCGATGTGGGTGCCGGCGCGGTCGCCACTCGCGGGTCGACCGGACCGGCCGCGTCGGCGGGCCCGGCGGGTCGCCGTCGGCGCTTACACCGCTTCAACTCGTCAGGATCGCCCGATCGCGTTCCGTGTCCGCCGCTGATCCGCGACAGTGATCACGGACCGCCCGACGACGTGATGGGGGATCACGACATGAACGACCTGTACTCCCGCGACGCCCTGCGCACCGCCTTCCGGCACAACTGGTTCGTCGTCGCGCGGTCGCAGGACATCGGCACCCCGCAACCGGCGCAGCTGTTGGACCAGCAGCTCGTGGTCTTCCGGGATGCCGGCGGCGGGGCCAGGGTGCTGGACCGCCGCTGCATCCACCGGGGCGCCGACCTCGCCGCGGGCGCGGTCAGCGGCGACGCGCTCCGGTGCCCGTACCACGGCTGGGAGTTCGAGGGCAGCACCGGACGCTGCTCACGCATCCCGGCGCTCGCCGACCCCGCACGCATCCCGGTGAACGCCGCCGTGGCCGCCTACCCCGTGATCGAGCGCTTCGGACACGTGTGGACGTGCCTCGACGAGCCCGTCTTCGACCTGCCCCACCCGCCGGAGATCGCGGACCTCACCCTGGAGTGGCGCGCCGCGGCGCCGATCCCCGCCGAGTGCGGCTTCATGGCGGCGGTGGAGAACTTCCGGGACATGGCGCACTTCCCGTTCGTCCACGGCCCGTCGATGGGTGAGGTGGACCCTGTGGTGCCCGACCTCGACGTGCGGCGCGACGGCCGCGAGGTGCGCGTGTCCTACTACTACCCGCAGGTGGCCGGGTCGGACTTCTCCGGCACCGGTGACGCGTGGATGCACTACCACTCGTACGCGCCCGGCATCGCCACGATCCTGTACGACTTCGGCGCGCGCATCGGCAAGCGCTACCTCGTCGACTTCCCCTCGCCCGTGAGCCACGACCGCTGCGTGATCTATTGGGCGGTCGCCACCGATGCGGGATTCACGGGCGGCTCGGTCGACCGGATCCTGGAGATCGAGACGAAGGTGTTCGACGAGGACACCCCGATCCTGGAGGGCCTGGTGCCGAAGGAGGTGCCGCTGGCGCACGAGGCCGAGGAGGTCTCCAGCGCCGCGGACCTCTACACGCTGCAGTACCGCCGGGCCACCAAGTGGGCCGTCCAGGAGATCACCAGGGCGCGGCAGGCCGTCGCCGGGACGGCGGCGCGGCCGCGGGCCGGGCACTGAGCTCGGGATCTGCAGACGCCGTGCCCCCGACCGCGGGATGCGGCCGGGGGCACGTCAGGGGTGGGACCGCGATCGGCGGTCAGCGGCCCGGGTCGGGGACGCCCGCGCAGGCCGGGTTGATGCCGTTGAGGTTGGCGTTCAGCTCGGTCCGCAGGTCGGGCGCCACGCCCGCCGCGCAGATCACGCCCAGGGCGTCGGCGGGCCAGTTGGCCGGGTCGACCAGCACGTTGTCGATGAGCTGGTTGCGACGCTCTTCGGCGGAGGGCACCTGGGCGCCCTCCTTGGTGTACCAGTTGTGCCGGATGACGTTGTCGCTGGTGTTGTTGCCCTCGCTGTAGCTGTTCGTGAAGACCCACGGGCTGGTGCCCTCGAGGACGTTCTCCTGCCAGGTCGTGTAGCGCGACCCCTCGTCGAGGTACAGGGCGACGCCGGAGACCTTGAAGAGGTAGTTGCGCTCGACGACCGAGCCGGGGCTCGCGGACAGGTTGTAGAGGTTGCCGCCGTCGGCGAAGGCGGCCTTCGTGTCGTGGACGAGGTTCCCGGACACGACGTTGTCGCGCAGGGTCGTGGGGGTCGTGTAGCGGGGGTTCCACTTGTAGTAGCCGCGCTTCTCGTACTCACCCGAGCCGCCGGCGTCGTTGGCGCCCCAGCCGAAGCCGGTGTCGATGCCGTCGTAGGAGACGTTGGCGACCTCGTTGTGGAGGATGCGGGCGCCGGTCACGTAGGTGCTGAGGATTCCCGAGTTGTCCTTGTACACGAGCGCCACGCGGTTGATGGTGTTGTCCTGCACCAGGACGTCGCTGTTGGTCATCCGCGGGTCGCTCGGGTGGTGGGCGTCGGGGCGGACGCCGCCGACGACGACGCCGTGTCCGCCCACCTCGGTGAAGACGTTGCCCACGGCCTTGATGCCCTGGGCGCCGAGGCCGACCCCCGAGAGCGTGGCGTTGGTGTCGTTGCCGATTCCGAGTGCGGACTGCCCCAGCGCGGTGAAGGTGTTCCGCGTGAACGAGACGTTGTGCGCCGCGGAGACCTGGACGGCGGCGGGCTCCTGCGCCCAGGTGTTGCGGGCCCGCTCGAACGCCTCGCAGCCGCGCGCGCACGAGGTGAAGGCGTCGGCGGGCCGGTAGTCGTAGGCGCCCTGCAGGAAGGTCCCGTTCTGCTGGTTGGCGTAGCCGTCCCGCGAGGGCCCGAGCCAGGTGGTGCCCGAGAAGCGCAGGCCCTCGAACGCCAGGTCGCTCACCGGCTTCTCGTAGCTCCCGCTGACGCTCACGAGGGTCTCCACGCGCGGGAGCTCGACGTCGAGGTCGGCGGGGTTCGTCCCCGGGGTCGGCTTGTAGTAGAGCTTCCCGGCGGCCGGGTCGAGGTACCACTCCCCGGCCTCGTCCACGAAGGCCAGCGAGTTCTCGAGCGACCAGGTGGGCGCCGCGAGGAAGGACTGCTGAACCGTGTCGTAGCCCCAGGTGTTGTTGTCCCAGGCCGGCTGCGCCATGGTGACGAAGTTCGCGCCGATGCCCGCCACGGGGGAGTACCTGGTCGTGAAGTCGCCCAGCGACTGGAACTCGATCCGCTTCTGGTCGGGCAGGGCGGTCAGGCGCTGTGCCAGAGCCGGGTCGTTGATGGTCAGCCCGGTCGGGGTGAGGGTGATGTCGGACTGCTTCAGCGGGAGCGCCGCGCGGGGTGCGAGCTTGCCGTCCACGTACAGCTGGCGGGTGTCCAGGCCCACGGGGGTGTCGGCCACGTAGATCCCCGCCGCCGCGTCGTGCACCGACCAGCCGGAGACGGGTGTGGCCCCGGAGATCTCAGGGTGCGCTCCGGGCGCGGCGACCCAGCGGACCGTCGACCCGTCGTGGCCGCCGTCCGCCTGGCCGAACTGCAGCGGCTTCGCGATGCGGTAGACCCCGTCGGCGAGCTCGACGGTGATGTCGCCCCGGCTCTTCGGGGCCTCGCGGCTGACAACGGCCTTGGCGCCCTCGATCGAGCACGGGTTCTGCTGCTGACACGAGCCCTGGTCCCGGCCGTCGGGGGAGACGTAGTAGGTCCGGCCCTCGCCCGGCGGCGCGGCGAGGGCGGCGGTGGGGGTGATCACGGCGAGTGCGAGCGAGGCCGTGACCCCGGCCGCTGCGACAGCCGCTGCGCGGCGCCACCGTTCGCTGCGGCTGGTGGGCGTCCGTGACGTCGTCGTCATGTTCGTGGGTTTCCCTCGAAGCGGTGGTCGGGGTCGGGTGACCCCCGGACACCGGGAGGGAATCATACGTATGATCTTTTGGGCAAGAGTGATCGAGTTCCGGCGCGGAGGCCGGGGGCGTCACCCGGCAGATCCACGCCCGATCGGGAGGGTCAGCGGAGGCGCTGGGTGCCCTTGTGGTCCGGAGGCCGTCGGCGGGTCCATGCGTCGCAGATGTGCGCGCGCATGGACTCCTCGGCCTCCCGCACGAGGCCCGCCTCGATCGCCCGGAAGACCCGCTCGTGCTCGCGGAGCGTTTCCTGGCGGAGCGAGAGCGGCGTGGCCACGTCGTAGCGGGCACTTTCGCGGGCACGCTCGAAGAGCACCCGGGCGATGCTCTCCGCGAGCCTGTTGCCCGAGGCGGCCATGACGATCTCGTGGAACGTGACGTCCGCAGCGTTGAAAACGGGGGCATCGTGCACGGAGACGCGCATGTCCTCCAGCGCGCCGCGCAGGATGTCGAGCTCGACCGAGGACCGGGTGCGGGCCGTCTCGCCGGCCATGGCCGCTTCGAGTTGGCCTCGGACGACGGTCAGCTCGTCGAGCACGCCGAGGGTCCGGTCGTGGGCGATGAGGGCCTTGAGGACCACGCGGTCCATCGTGTTCCACGAGCGCGTCGGCTGGACCACGGTGCCCCTGCCCCTGCCCTGGCCGACGCTGACGAGCCCCTTCTCCTCGAGCCGCTTGATCGACTCGCGCAGGACGGTCCGGCTGACGCCGAACTGCTGGCTGAGCGGAAGCTCGGGGGGAAGCGTGTCTCCGGGGGCCAGCGCGCCGGAGACGATGAGGTCGACGAGCGCCTCCACGACGGCCACGCCGAGCCGCGGCGCGGGCGACCGATCGGGGAGGGGTAGGACCCGCGGGGCACCCCGGTCCGCCGCCGCGGCCTGCTCCGTCATGGCGGCAGCGTACGCCGGGGGGCACGGCGGGTACGCAACGTCACCGGGAGGCGGGACGGGCGCGGGGGACCGGCCCGATCTTGTCAAATAGGTATTACGTATGCTCCACTGTCGCGGCTTCTCCCACCGCAGGCCTGGACCCTCGCCAATGACGGCGAGACGCATGCGAAGGACGACATGACACTCACCCGCTCCGCCCGCCGACGGCTCGTCCCTGTGTCACTGGTGCTCGTCGGGTTGGCCCTCGCCGCCTGCGCCTCGCCCGCCGGGCGGACGTCCGAGCAGGCGGGCCCCCGCGGCTTCACCGAGGCCGAGCAGGTCGCCGGCAGCCCGATCACCGTCTGGGTCGACGCCAGCCGCGTCACCGCGGTCGACGCCTTCACCGCCGCGAACCCGGACGTCAAGGTCCAGGTCGAGACCTACGACGGCTCGGCCAACGGCTCGGACTCCTTCAAGACGAAGATCAGCCTGCTCGACCGCGCCGGCAGCGGCTGGCCCGACGTCGTCTTCTCCACGCAGAACAACGACGCCGCCTGGGCCAGCGTCGGGGCGGGCGGGCAGCAGCCCTTCGCCGCGGTCCTGAACAAGGGGCTCGTCAAGGACGACCTGCTGTCCGGCTTCACCAAGGGCTCCCTCGACCCCTGCACGGTCGACGGCGCCGTCTACTGCCTGCGCAACGACCTGGCGCAGGACGTGCTCTGGTACGACCGGTCGCTGATGGACCAGTTCGGCTACAAGCTGCCCACCACGTGGGAGGAGTACACCGAGCTCGGCGAGCGGGTGGCGCGGGAGCACCCCGGCTACATCACCGGCGCGGCCGGCGACCCCTTCACCCCGGAGATCTTCTTCTGGCCGAGCAAGTGCGGCGCCAGCGGCGTCGTGGGCCCCCGTGCGATGACCGTGAACACCACGTCCCCGCAGTGCCAGCGGGCCGCGCAGCTCGTCGACCGCGGTGTCCAGGGCGGCTGGATGACCGACCTCAGCGTCTTCTCGCCCGAGTTCGTGCAGAAGTACACCGGCAAGGTGCTCATGATGCCGGGCCCGGCGTGGTTCGCCGGCGCCATCTTCAACAACGAGGCCTCGCTGAACGTCCCCGCCGGCCGGATCGGCGCCGCCGCACCGCTGCCGTGGGCGGGCGAGGAGCCCGCGACCGGAAACGTCGGCGGCGGCACCTGGTTCGTCTCCAGCCACTCGAAGAACCTCGACGCGGCGACCCGGTTCGTCGACTTCGTCACGACGGCCGACGACTACCAGGTCGCCAAGGCGCCCGGGTACCCCGCCTACGCACCCGCTGCGGACAAGTGGATCGCCGGCCAGGAACGCAGCGGCTACTACGCCACCGACCTGTCGGCACTGACCGTGGCGGCACCGCAGGTGTGGTCCGGGTGGGGCGCCCCCGCCTTCAGCCAGGAAGCGGTCTGGGCCCGGACCATGCAGCCGCTCATCACCTCCCGCCAGCCGCTCGAGCAGGCCCTCGGCACGTGGGGGCAGGCGATCGTGGACCAGGCCAAGGTCAACGGTTACACGGTCCAATGACGGTCGAGTTGACGGCGGCCGCCGCCGACCCGGCGCCCACCCGGCGACGGCGGCGACCTGCACCCCGGCGTGGCCCGGGACCCACCCGGGCCATGGGGCTGGCCTTCGTCGGCCCGTACGTCGTGCTCATGCTCGCGTTCGGGATCATCCCGGCGGTGTACGCCGTGGCACTGGCGTTCAGCCGGGCGGACGGCGGCTTCGCAGGCCTGGACAACTTCGTCCGGGTGATCACCGACTTCCGATTCCTGCCGGCGGTCCAGCACGTGGCGGTCTACCTCGTGCTGTGGCTCGTGATGCTCACCGTGCTGGTCGTCGTTCTCGCGCTGGTCCTGCACGCGGTCACGACCCGGTGGGTGAGCAGGGCCCTGCGGCTCCTCTACTACCTCCCCGGTGCGCTGGCCGGCGCGTCCGCCGTCCTGCTGTGGCTCTTCGTGCTCAACCCCGACGCCGGTCCGGCGGGTCCGCTGCTGAAGGCCATGGGGTTCGAGACCTTCGCCCAGACGATCCAGCCCGGCAACCTGTCCCTCGTCTTCGCCGTCATCGCCTTCTGGACGGGCGCCGGTCAGTGGGTGATCGTGATGTACGGCGCCCTCAACAACATCCCCACCGAGGTGATGGAGGCGGCGCGCATCGACGGCGCCAACCCCGTCCAGATCGCACTGCGCATCCAGCTTCCGCTGTTGCGCAAGTGGATCGCCTACATGGCCGTACTGGCGCTGGCGGCCGGCACGCAGCTCTTCGTCGAGCCGACCCTGCTCTCCCAGGCCAGCACGGGCGTCGTCCCGAACGACTACTCGGTCAACCAGCTGGCGTACCAGTACGCCTTCAACCTCAGCGACTTCAACGGCGCCGCCGCCATCGCGGTCCTGCTCCTCGTCGTGTCCGTCGCCCTGTCCGCCGTCTTCGTACTCCGCGGCGGCCTGTTCGACACGGAGGAGCCATGACGACACAGACCCTCGAGCGCACGCGGCGTCGCCGCTCGCGGGGGACGGACCTGTCGGGGTGGGGCGGTCGCGGCCTGGGGGCCGTCGTCCTCGGCGTGTTCCTGGTGTTCTTCGCGGTCCCGCTCCTGTGGCTGCTCATCGCCGTGACGAAGTCCGGCGGGGACCTGGTTCGCAGCGGCGCCTTCACACCGGGCTCGGTCGCCGGGCTGGTGGAGAACTGGCACGACCTGTTCGCCTTCCAGTCCGGAGCGGTGGGCACCTGGCTCGTCAACTCGGTCATGTACTCGCTGGGCGCGCTGGTGCTCACGCTGCTGGTCTCGGTGCCCGCCGGCTATGTCCTCGCGCTGGTGCGCTTCCCGGGCCGACGGCTCCTGCTGGTCGTGACCCTCGTGGTCATGCTCATGCCGAGCACGGCCCTGGTGCTGCCCGTCTTCCTGGAGATGAGTCTCCTGGGGCTGGTGGGCAACCCGCTGTCGGTCATCCTGCCGTTCTCCTTCTACCCCTTCGGCGTCTACCTCGCCTTCATCTACTTCTCCACGAGCATTCCCGCCGACCTGCTGGCCGCGGCGCGGCTCGACGGCTGCTCGGAGATGCAGGTGTTCCTCCGCGTCGCGGTTCCGCTGGCCGCTCCGGTCGTCGCCCTGGTCGGCTTCTTCAGCTTCGTGCAGAACTGGAACAACTACTTCCTGCCCTTCGTCATGCTCCCCGCGAGCAGCACGTACCCGATGCAGGTCGGCCTCACGACGCTGCTCTCCTCGACACCGGCCTTCAACCCCAGCGCAGCCGGATCGGACTCCGTGCAGCTGTCCACGCTCGCGCTGGCTACGGTGATCTCGGTGCTGCCCGTGCTCGTCGTCTTCCTGTTCTCCCAGCGGTTCCTCGTGGCGGGGCTCACGGCCGGTGGGACGAAGGAATGACGCGCTCCTCTTTCTCGGAAGGCTCAGCATGAGGATCACCGGGTACCGCTCCCTCGTCACCCAGCACGACTGGGGGCGCCCGGTCGGGGACGTCAACGGCCACATCTCCGGCACGGCCACCCAGACGGACGTGCTCGTCCTCACCACGGACGTCGGGCTCGAGGGCATCGGTGTCGGGACGCACGCCGAGATCGACCGCGTCTTCCCGAGCATCGACGGCGAGGACCCGCGCAGTGTCGTGGCGCTGTACGACCGGATGCTCGCGCGGGTCTTCAAGCTCGGGCACGCCGGTTCGGTCTTCGGGACGATCGGCGCTGTCGACCTCGCGCTCTGGGACCTCAAGGCCAAGGCCGCCGACGAGCCGCTCTGGCGCCTCCTCGGGGCGCGGAACCGGCACGTGCCCGGCTACGCGTCGGCCCTGGAGATCGCGCTCGCGGACGAACAGCTCGCCGAGGTCTACGGCGCCTTCGCCGACCGCGGGTACGGCGCCGCCAAGCTCAAGGGCGGCCGCTACCTGGATCACGACCTGCGCCGCCTGGGCATCCTGCGGGACATCTTCGCCGTCAACTCCTCCGCGCCGGGGCTCATGTTCGACGCCAACGAGTCCTGGCACCGGTCCCAGGCGGTCCGCTACGTCAGCCGGCTCGAGGAGCAGGTCGACCTGACCTGGGTCGAGGAGCCCGTCCGGCGCTGGGACACAGCGGGGATGGCCGCCGTCCGAGCCGGGATCCGCGCCGGCGTGGCGAGCGGGGAGAACCTCACGGGGATCGAGCAGCTACGCCCCCTGCTCGACGCCGACGCGCTCGACATCGTGCAGGTCGGGTCGTCCTGGGGCATCACCCATCTCCTGCGCGCCGCGGCGCTGGCGCACGGCCACGACCTGCCCGTCAGCCCCATCGGCTTCACCTCCGTCATCGCCCCGGCGGCAGCGGCCGTCCCCAACCTGCTCGCCGTGGAGGTGCAGGACGTCAAGCCGCCCCGCGGGCTGAGCATCGACCAGGAGGTCGCCGACGGCGGCATCGTCCTGGGCGACGCCCCGGGCAACGGCATCACCGTCGACGAGGAGCTGTTACGCGCGCTGGGGGAGGGCCAGGGCTGGGCCGAGGTCGCAGGCCCGCACGTGCGCCCGGACCGGGCGGGGCTGCGCCTGGTACCCGAGGCCGACGGGGGCGCCCTGCGCCCGGCGCACTTCTGAGGTGGGCAACGAGCAGCGGGTGCCGGGGCCCGTCGTCGACGCCCACCTGCACGTCTGGGACCCGGCGCTGACCTCCTACCCCTGGCTCGTCGGCGGCCCGCCGGTCATCAACCGCGCCTTCGCGCTCGACGACGTCGTCCCCGACCTCGAGGCGGCGGGCGTCGACTCGGTCGTGCTCGTGCAGTCGGCCGACGACGTCGCCGACACCGAACTGATGCTCGAGTGCGCCCGCAAGGACGCGCGCGTCGCGGGGGTGGTGGCCTACGCCCCGCTTCAGGACCCGGAGGAGACCGGCCGCCTCCTCGACCGTTACCGCTCCGCCGAGCCCGTCGTGCGCGGCATCCGGGTCCTGGTTCACGAGCAGCCCGACCCGTGGTGGCTGCTGCGCGACGAGGTCATCGAGGGGCTCACCGCACTCTCGCGCAGCGGGCTGACCTTCGACCTCGTCGCCGTGCTGCCCGAGCACCTGCGCGCGGCGCTGCGGGTGTCCGAGCTGCTGCCCGACCTGCCCATGGTGCTCGACCACCTCGGCCACCCTCCGCTGGACGGGGGCGGCCGGCAGGGCGAATGGTGGGACCTCGTCGCCGCGGTCGCCCGGAACCCGCGTGCCCACGCGAAGGTGAGCGGGCTCTACCCGGGCGGGCCGGGGGAGCCGTCGGCGGCCGTGGGGCGGGTGCGTCCGAGCGTCGAACACGCCCTCGACGTCTTCGGGCCCGCGCGGCTCATGTACGGCGGGGACTGGCCCATCTCGCTCCTGCACGGCGGCTACCCCGCGACCTGGCCACTCGCCACGGAGCTGCTCAGCGGCCTGTCCCGGCCCGAGCGCGACGACGTGCTGGGTGGCACCGCGACACGCTTCTACCGACTCGACGAGCCCCGGCGGTGACGACGAGCACGCCCCGCGGCGCTGCGCCGCACCCCGACCACGATGGAGGACCCGTGCCCACGACCCACCGCGCAGCCCAGTACCGGGGGGAGAGGACGATCACCGCCACCGTGGTCGGGCGGACGCCGCCCGGGCCCGGCCAGGTCGAGATCGCCCCCGCCTACACCGGCATCTGCGGTACCGACCTGCATATCGCCGCCGGGGACATGGACGCCCGGGTGAGCCTGCCCGCCGTCATCGGCCATGAGACCGCCGGCCGCGTCACGGCCGTCGGGGAGGGCGTGTCCGGCTGGTCCCCCGGCGACCCGGTCACCGTCGTCCCGCTGCGGCCCGACGGCACCTGCCCCGCCTGCCGGGCCGGCAACGGCCACGTCTGCGAGCACATGGACTTCCTCGGCATCGACAGCCCCGGAGCACTGGCGGAGCACTGGGTCGTGCCCGAACACACGCTCCTGCGGCTGCCCGAGGACCTGTCCCTGCGTACCGCGGCGCTCCTGGAGCCCACGGCGGTCGCCGTACACGACGTCCGGCGCGCGCGCCTGGGCGCGGGGGAGTCCGCGCTCGTGGTGGGCGGCGGGCCCGTCGGCCTGCTCATCGCCCTCGTCGCCCGCGCGGGGGGAGCGGACGTCGTCGTCGCGGAGCCGGACGCGACCCGCCGTGGCACCGCCGCGGACCTGGGGCTCGACATCGTGGACCCGCGTGAGCAGGACGTCTCCGCCGTCGTGCGCGAGCGCACCGAGGGGGCGGGAGCCCGGGTGGCCTTCGAGGTCAGCGGGACCCAGTCCGGCCTGGACACCGCGGTCGCCGCACTGGCCGTGCGCGGCCGGCTGTGCCAGGTGGGCATCCACGCCGCCCCGCGCACGGTCGACCTGCACCGCTTCTTCTGGCGCGAGCTCGAGCTGCTCGGCGCGCGGCTCTACACCCGCGCGGACTGGGAGGAGGCCGTGCGCCTCGTCGCGTCCGGCGAGCTGCCGGTCGACCGCCTCGTCAGCCGGATCGTGCCACTCGAGGAGGTGGGGGAGGCCTTCACCGCCCTCGCCACCGGAGGCGGTGTCGTCAAGGTGCTCGTGGACTGCCAGGCCGGTGCTCCCGGGAACACCCGGGGCGGCACGGCGTGAGCGGGCTGTTCGACCTCACCGGGCGCCTGGCCGTCGTCACGGGCGCGACCCGGGGCATCGGGGCCGCCGCGGCCGTCGCGCTGGCGGCCGCCGGCGCCGACGTCGTCGGCTTGGGCTCCACCCGCCCCCCGGGGGACGACGTCGCCGGTGCCGTCCGCGCGCACGGGCGTACCTTCGAAGGGCTTGCCGCCGACCTGTCCGACCGCGCCGCCGTCCAGCAGCTGGCGGCCGACCTGGCACGCCGCGAACGCCCGATCGACGTGCTGGTCAACAACGCGGGCACGATCCGGCGCGAGCCCGCGGTCTCGCACTCCCTGGCCGACTGGGACGAGGTGCTCGCCGTCGACCTGACGAGCCAGTTCGTGCTCGCGCAGGCGCTGGGGCGCTCGATGGTCGAGCGCGGTCGCGGGAAGATCGTGTTCACGGCGTCGCTCCTGAGCTTCCAGGGCGGCATCACGGTGCCCGGCTACGCGGCCGCCAAGCACGCCGTCGCGGGCCTGACCAAGGCGCTGGCCAACGAGTGGGCACCCCGCGGGGTCAACGTCAACGCGGTAGCCCCGGGGTACGTGGCGACCGACAACACGCAGGCCCTGCGAGACGACCCCGACCGCTCGCGCAGCATCCTGGAACGGATCCCCGCGGGGCGATGGGCGTCGCCGCAGGACATCGCGGGCGCCGTCGTCTACCTCGCGAGCCCGGCGGCCGACTACGTGCACGGCGTCGTGCTGCCCGTCGACGGCGGATGGCTGGCGCGATGAGCGGGGTGCACCGTCGGCGAGCGCGGCCCGCGGCAACCGACCGGTGCGGGAGCGGACTGACGACGAGGAGGACGACGTGATCGTGGCGCTGCACTCGCGGCTTCTGGAGGGGCACGAGCACGACTACGACCGGGACCATGCGCGCGTACCCGACGATCTCGCGGAAGCCTTCGCGCGGCACGGCATCCGCGACTGGCGCATCTGGCGTGACGGCCTCGACGTCTTCCACCTCGTCGAGTGCGACGACTTCGTCGCTTCCATGACCGCTATGGGCGAGGAGCCGGCGAACGAGGCGTGGCAGGGCGTCATCGACCGGCACGTGAAGGGCTTCAGCGGCGACGGAACGGACTTCTCCAGCTGGGGTCTGCGCCACGTCTTCAGCCTGTCGGACCAGACCGCCTGACCTCGGGGCTCTACCACCCGAGAAGTAGGACGGGGCCTAGCGTCGGCGGCGAGGCGCTGCCGAACGGGGCGGCGCCGAGCGCATGTGGTCGCGCACCGGCGAGAGCAGGTCGGCGAGAGCCTGGGCGTCCGTGCGTGACAGTGGCTGGAAGAGCTGGCGGCTGATGACCTCGGTGTGGCCGGGCAGGACCTTGGTGAGCAGCGCCCGCCCGCCAGGCGTGATCGTGACCGTGACGCCACGCTCGTCGTCCGTGGCAGGCGTACGCGTGATCAGGCCCGCCTTCTCGAGCAGGCCCGCCTGGTAGGTCAACCCACTGCGGCTGTAGACGACGCCGTCGGCCAGGTCGGTCATCCGTTCGCTACCCGTCGGCGAGTTGAGACCAAGGCGCGCCAAGAGCTGGAACTGGACGTAGCTCAGGTCGCCGACCTCGCGCAGCTGCTGCTCGACCGCATGTCGCAGCAGGCCCGCCACCTCCATGAGGGCGAAGTACGCGCGCAGCTGGACGGCGTCCAGGGACGGCGGCGTGTCAGGCATGCCACGAGGCTACCAGTTGCTTCAAGCTCGAAGCACTTGCTTCGACTCCGAAGCACTGCTAGCGTGCCAGGATGCTTCAGTTTCGAAGCACATGTCGTCGAGAGTGAGGCGCCCGATGAAGGCAGTCCGATTCCACGAGTACGGCGGTCCCGACGTCCTCCGCTACGAGGACGTGGACCAGCCGGTGCCGAGCGCCGGGCAGGTGCGGGTGCGCGTCGCCGCGACGACGTTCAACGGCGTCGACGGCAACATCCGCGCGGGTCTCATGCAGGGGCCGATGCCCCTCACCCTGCCGCACATCCCCGGCCTGGACGTCGCGGGAACGATCGACGCACTCGGCGAGGGCGTCAGCGGACTCGAGGTGGGTGACCAGGTCATCGGCTTCCTCCCGTTCGTCGACGACGGTGCCTCGGCGGAGTACGTCCTCGCGCCCATCGAGAGCCTTGCGCCCGCACCTACCAGCATCCCGCTGGCCGATGCGGCCGCGCTGCCCCTGGTTGGTCTCACCGCGTGGCAGGCCCTCTTCGACCACGCCGAGCTCGAGGCCGGGCAACGGGTCCTGATCAGCGGCGCCGGTGGGGCTGTCGGTGGCTACGCGGTCCAGCTGGCCAGGACAGCCGGCGCCCACGTGATCGCCGTCGCCGGCCCGCGCGGCAGGGACCAGGTCACAGCGAACGGCGCCGCCGAGGTCATCGACCACACCACCACCGACGTGACCACCGCGGTCAGCGAGCCCGTCGACGTCCTACTGAACCTCGCACCGATCGACCCTGCCCGGTTCGCTGCCTTGGCCGCCCTGGTCCGCGACGGCGGCGTCGTGGTCAGCACCACCGTGTGGATGCCCGCCCCCGGCGACGAGGACCGCGGCGTGCGTGGGATCGACGTGTTCGTCAACAGCGACGCCAAGCAACTGTCCGAGCTCGTTGCCCGGCTCGACCGCGGCGAGCTTGCCGTCGACGTCGCTCACCGAGTCCCCCTCAGCGACCTGCCGGCCATCCACGCCGCCGCAGCCGCCGGCTCCCTCCAGGGCAAGGTCGTCGTTCTGCCGAACGCCGACTGACGCCACCCACGCCAGGAGCTCGTCCTGCTGTCGGAGGTGCTCCTGGCGGGCGAGCCGTTACGGCATCACGTCGTCCCGGCCGGATCCGTCGGTCCCGGCCGGAGGGGCGCGATCGGGCCTCCGCCCCCGCCTCGGCCGCGCGGCTCCACCGCGATGGTCACCGGATGGGCCGGCGCAACCCGGCTGCCCGCTCCGGGTAGCTGCGCGATGACGACTCCGCTGACCGGGAGCGGCTCGGCCGGATCCGCCGCGACCGCGACCACCCGCGCGTTGAAGGCGAGTTCGTGCGCCTCACGCACCTCCAGCCCGACGAGGGCCGGTACCAACACTCTCTCCTGCTCTCCCACCATTCTCCTGCTCGATTCCCCGGTGCTGCCCGAGGCGGGATCATCTGGGACCCCCTCGTCCCGCCCAAATAGGACGATATCGGTCGAATCAGGCCGACGTGCCGCGCGGGGGTCCGGGCAATCGCCCACCCCATCAGGTCGATCTCGTCCGGGGCGCGCCGCGCACACCGAGCCGAACTCGGCACCCCCACCGGCGGCGGGGCGCCGGCCTTACGCCGCCTGGTACCGGTGCATGTCCTCGGCGAGCTCGGCGAACACCGCGACGTTGCACTCGAAAGCGGTGAGCGTCTCGTCGACGACCCTGGTTCGGTCGGTCTCGTTCCATGGGGCGGTGTCGAGCTTGGCGCGGTAGCGGTCGCGGAATGCCGGGGCGCTGCCGATCCCGTCGAAGTGGTAGAACGACGCGCCCTTGTCGACGATGCCGTAGTTCGTGGCCAGCAACCGGCGGATGATCTGACCGCCTGCGATGTCGCCGAGGTAACGGGTGTAGTGGTGGGCGACATAACCGCCTGCCCACGCCGACGCCTCGTGAATGCGTCGCACGTACGACTCGGTGGCGGGGAGCGGGCGGATCGTCTCGCGCCAGTCCGGCCCGACGAGGAATGCCATGTCGGCCTCGAGCTTCGGCAGCCTGCGCAGCTCGTCGAAGACGAACTCGTGACCGGTGTCGTCGGCGGCCATGGTGTCGCTGACCTGTTCGATCGCCCGGTAGATGAAGTAGTACTGGATCGCGAGCTGCGTGTAGCCGGCCAGCGTGAGCTCGTTGCCCAACAGCGCGTTCATGTAGCCGGAGTGGTTGGCGCGCTCGTGGGCGCTCCTGGTGGACGCGCGCAGCGTCGCGGAGAACGGGGCCGAGACGAGGTCCGTGGTCACCGGCATGGGCGTCTCCTCGGGGCAACGATCTGACACCTTGTCAGAAAGACCATAGGTCATCAGCGCGAGTAAGGCTACCCTTATCCAGCGGTCGTCTCGTCGGCCTCGGTCGCTCCGACTGCTCGCAACACGAACCGGACGGCGGCCTCGACGGCGCGATCCAGCTGCTCGGGCGGCACATCGACAACCTGCCGACTGGTCAGTGCCGCAGTGATCATCGGGAGCAGGATGTCCGGATCCTCGGCCAGCAGCCGCCCCGCACGCCGGCCGGCGTCGAGAATCTCGCGCAGCTGCTCGGTGATCGGGTCGGCGTGCGCACTGATCCGCCGGTATGCGGCCGGGGCGAGCGCGGAGGCCAGCGCAGTGCCCGGCGGGAGGTGGTACTCGGCGAGCACGCGCAGCTGCAGTCGCACGAATGTGGCGAGCTTGGCCACCGGGTCGGGAACCGCGTCGACGGCCTCGCGCAGCCGGTCGACGTAGTGGGCGGCCTCGGCCTCGACGAAGGCGACGAGCAGGCTGTCCTTGTCGGGGAAGTGGTTGTACATGGCGGTACGACCGAGGCCGGCCTCCGCCGCGACCCCGGCGAGGGTGACCGCGTCGAACCCCCGCTCGTAGAGCTGGGTGCGCAGCACCTCGAAGACCCGGGCCCGCACCTGCTGGCGGTGGGCATGCAGCGAGCCCCCGATGATCTTCGGCATCGCGCACCTCCCTCCGCCCGGGCCTGTGAAGGCAAACCTAGGGGACGCGCCTCGATCGGACTCTGACGAACGGGGAACGTCGGCGGGACCCCGAGAGGACCCGGGTCGTCACGCTGAGTTCGCCCGCACGGTCGCCTGGGTCGGCGTGGGCGCACACCGGATGGCGGCGCATGTCGCCCGATCGGGCGATCGCAGGAGACTGCATACCGTAACACTGTCTACTGTATGCGGTGTTGCAGGTCACACTGTCGTTAACGTTCGAGCACGACGGACGGAGCAGCGTGGCGCTGTGTCACCGCCACCAGGATCCCTGGACCCGTTCGAAGGGACACGCTGCTTGAGCACGCCCCGCGCCCCGCAGACTCTGCCGGACCCCGATCGGGGGACGTCCGCACCGCTGTTCCCGAACTTCCCGCGTCGCCGGTTCCCGGCCGGGGTGAGCGGCGGGCCGCTGGCAGTGCTGACCGTGCTCCTGGCCGCTGCGGCCACGCTGGTCGCCGTGGCGATCGGAGGGGACGGCCGGTGGCCGGACTGGCGGATCCCCGGGACGCTCGTGCTGGTGGCCACCGTCGGGCACGTCCTGCTGTGGAGCGCGGTCGTGAACCCCGTCCAGCGGATCCGGGACGCAACAGCTCGGATGGCAGTCGAGGACAGCGCGGCCGTGGTGCCGCGGGTCCGCCCCGCCGAGCTCGACCGCATCGCCGCGGCGCTGCATCGGTTCGCCGGGCTCCCCGCGCGGGCGCGGGCCCACCGGGTCCGGATCTCGCTGGCCGTCGCGCCGTGCGTGGTGGCCGTGCTCGTCCTGGCCTGGGCGGTCCCGGCCGCGGTCATGACGGTCGGCGGTGCCGCGTCGCAGCCCGACACCGTCGTGCGCCAGGCCGGCGAGGGCGCCTCAGCGCGGGCCGAGAAGCTGCAGGCCGCGCTCCGTGGCGGGCTCGCCGTGCTGCAGCGCGCCGCCGACCCCCCGACGGGGGCCGAGGTGGCCGACGCCGCCCGCACCGCGGCGCAGGTGCTCGCGGCCGAAGGACTGTTCCGGTCGGTGTGGGTGGTCGACGGTTCGGGGCGGCGGATCGCGGCCGCAGGCCGCCCGCCGAGCGCGCCGGTCACCGCCCCGCCACGTGAACTGCGGGTGGTGCAGGCCAACCGGGCGGGCAGCGAGCCACTCGTCCTCGCCTCGGCTCCGATGTGGGACGGCGCGACCTCGCTCGTGGCGGAGTTCGACCCGCGGGCGCTCAACGACCTGATCCGCACCGCCGGCGTGCACACCTGGGTGGTCGACGTGCACCGGGCCACCGTGCTCGACAGCTCCGGCTACACCGCCTTCGCTCCCTTGGACGACCCGGCGCTCGCAGCGCTCGCCGGTACGGCTCTCGCCGACGTCCCCGCTGTCGCGACGCCGGGCAACGGGGAGGTCAACGCGGCCCAGCGGGTGAGTACGGCGGGCGCGCCGACCGATCTCGGCTGGGTGCTCGTGGAGAACCAGGACGTCGCGGTCACCGCGTTCACCCATGACGGCAACCGCCGCGTCACGTTCGTCGTGATCGCGCTCGGCGCGAGCCTCGCCCTGGGGTCGCTGGCCTGGGTCATGGTCACGGTCGTCGCGCCGGCGCGCAGGCTGGCCCGCCACGTCGAGCGGTTGGCCGGCGGCGACGCGGTGCCGCCGCTGGCCCCGCAGCGCCTCGACGAGATCGGCAGCGTCGTGGCGGCGACCAACCGATTCGTCGGCGCGCGCGCCCTGCTCGGAGCGACGGCCCGGTCGTGACGTTCCTCTTCGGCGTCTACGTCGCCGGCTGCCTGCTCCTGCTCGCGGCCGGGCTGGTCGAGCACCGCAACCACCACCGGCGCCTGCTGTCCATAGCGGAGCGGATCGTCGTCAACGGTATCCGTGGCAAGAGCTCGATCACGCGGCTGTGCGCAGGAGCGCTGCGCGGCGGGGGCGTGCGGACCGTCGCGAAGACGACGGGCACGGCGGCCCGTTTCATCTTCCCGGACGGCACCGAGGAGCCCATCCACCGCAAGTTCGGACTCGCGAACATCGTCGAGCAGACCGGCATCGTCCGGCGGGCCACGCTCTGGCAACCGGACGCCCTGGTGATCGAGTGCATGGCGGTGCTGCCGGAGCTACAGGAGATCAACGAGCGGAAGCTGGTCCGCTCGACGATCTGCGTGATCTGCAACGTCCGGGAGGACCACCTCGACGAGATGGGCCCCACCCTGGACGACGTCGCACGTTCGCTCGCGCGGTCGATGCCGGTGGGCGGCGTCTGTGTCACCGCGGAGCGCGACCGGCTGCACATCCTGCAGGCCGAGGCCGACCGGCGGGGCTGCCGGCTGGTGTCGGTGGACCCGGCGTCGGTCGGCGACGCCGAGATGGAGCGCTTCACCGGGATCGCCTTCAAGGAGAACGTGGCGATCGGCCTCGCCGTCGCGCAGCTGTGCGGCGTCAGGCGCGAGGAGGCGATGGCCGGCATGGTGGCGGCGCCCCCCGACCCCGGCGCGGTCGCCGTCGACACGTACGTCACCGGCCGCGGCCGGATCGCGTTCGCCAACGTGTTCGCCGCGAACGACCCCGAGTCGACGTTGATGAACATCGAGCTGCTGCGGTCGCGCGGCCTGATCGCCGCGCCGCTCACGATCGTGGTCAACTGCCGGCCGGACCGCGTCGAGCGCAACGGGCAGATGGGCGAGCTGACCGGCCGGGTCCGCCCGGACCGGATCGTGCTGATCGGGGAGCAGACGCACACGGCGCGCGCCCGGGTGCCGCGTGAGCTGGCCGACCTCCTCGTCGACCTCGGCGGCGCCCTCGACGTGGCCGCGTTCCTCGACGCCGTCGCGATCGAGCCCGGCGGCACGGGCTCGGTGGTCGCCGTCGGCAACATCCACGGCCAGGGTGAGGTGCTGCTGTCGCGGCTGGGCGCCATGGCGCGTCCCGTCCCGGTCGAGGCGGGGTGATGGTTGCGGGCACCCTCGCGCCGCAGGACGCCACGATCGCGCTGGCGATCGGGTTGCTGTTCGCGCTCGTCTGCTACCTCACCACCAACCTCTCACCAGGGGGCATGATCACGCCCGGCTGGTTGGCCCTCACCTTGGTGGAGGACGCCCGCAAGGTCGCCGTGATCGCTGTCGTCACGGTGATCACCTACTTCGGGGTGCGCGGCCTGCAGTCGGTGGTGATCCTCTACGGCAAGCGGCTGTTCGCGGCCGTGATGATGCTGTCGGTGCTGCTCTCGACGGGACTGTTCCTGCTGGTGCAGCGGGACTACCCGCTGCTCTTCGCGCACGAGACACTCGGGTTCGTGATCCCGGGACTGGTGGCCTACCAGCTCGTGCGGCAGCCACCGGTCGCCACCGTGCTGGCGACCTCGGCGGTGAGCCTCGCCAGCTACGGGGTGCTTGCCAGCGGGCTCGTGCTCGGGGCGGTGCCGACGCTGTGACCGGGCGGTCCGGACTCGCCGCTCGACGGGCCGGCATGGGCGTGCTGGCCGTGGTCGTGGGTGTTTCGGGGATCGTCGTCGGCGATCTGCGGGAGGACGCGGGCGCGGCGGCCACGGCGGCGGCACCGCCGCCGCGGACCGCCGCGTGGTCCTCCGAGCTGCGTTACCTGCGGCGCGACGCCCTGGCTCGGACCTCCATGGTCGACGCCGCCGGCACGGTGCGGGCCACCTTCACCGACGGGGCCCGCACCGTCACCCTCGACGGGCCGCTGCGCCGCTTCGCGGAGCCGCGGTTCACCACGGCGTCGGTGAGCACCCGGGTGTGGGTGCGGCTGCTACCCCGGCCGTGGCACGAGGGTGCGCAGCGGGAAGCGTGGTTCCAGCCGTGGCTGGCGGAGAACCTGGACAGCACGGCACCCGACGTGCTGGCCGTGGCGGCGGAGTACCTGGACGGTGTCCCGGACGGCTTCGATGGCGGCGGAGTGCGTGTCCGGGGCGACGCGCGGGCCGGTCCGTCGGGTCCGCCGGACGCTCCGCCGCTGGAGAACTCGGACTTCTACGACTACCTCGGCATCCCCTGGACGTTCGGCGGCGACGATGTACGGATGCCTGACCTGGCACGCTACGGAGCCGTGGACTGCTCGGGGTTCGTCCGGCTCGTGTTCGGATACCGCTCGGGCTACCCCCTGCTCGGCGCCAACGGACCGGGCCCGGGCCTGCCGCGGCGGGCCTGGGCGATGCACGAGGTCGGCCCGGGCATCGCCGTGCTGCCCGACATGGGCGCACCGCCGTCGAACCTCGGTGCGCTGCAGGCCGGCGACCTGCTGTTCTTCGACCTCGATCGGGCCACCGACCGGCGGATCGACCATGTGGCGATCTATCTGGGCCGCGACGACGCCGGGCATCACCGGTTCGTCTCCAGCCGGGCGCGGGCCGACGGCCCGACGCTCGGTGACGCAGGCGGTACGTCCCTGCTCGACGGCGGCGGGCACTACGCGCGGGCGTTCCGGGCGGCGAAGCGGCTGTGAGCCGGACGCGTTCTGCCGTGGCCGTGCTCGGGACGCTGGTGCTGCTCGCACTCGTGGCGGTGACCCAGATCGGCGCCCGGAGGGCGGACCAGGCCTCGCTCGAGCAGCGGGTGCACGACTTCACCGGGCAGCTCACGCCGCGGGGGCCCTACCGTCCACCCGATCCGGCGGAGCGGGACGCGGTGCTCGGCGCCATCGCGGCGCTGGTCCCCACGGGGCCGGCCGCCGGCGGCGACACCCGCGACGCCCACCGGGTCCTGCGGGACGCGGGGTTCATCGTCGAGGTCGCGCAGGACGCGGCAGGGCGCGGGTTCCTCCTCGTGCGTAGCGACCCGAGCTCGGCGCGGTCCTGGGGGCTGATCGCGCTCCCGCTCGGCCGGGCCCCGCGGCTGCTCGTCGAGGTGCCGCACCCGAACTCGGACTACAACACCGAGAACGTCGGGCTGGCGGTGCTCGCGATCGTGCCGGACGCGGTGTACATCGAGGCCGGGGCACACCGCAGGGCAGCGGACGGGCGCGCCGACGTGGCGCACGAGGAGGACTCGCTGTTCCACGCGCTGGCCGTGGACCTGAGCGTCCGGATGCGGCTGCCGCAGCTACAGCTGCACGGCTTCGGCGATCGCGACGACCTGGACGAGGACGTGGTGCTCGGTCCGGGCGATGCGCACCCGGCCGTGCGGGAGCTCACCGACCGCATCGAGGAGGCGGGCCTGTCGGTGTGCCGGTCGTGGGTGCAGCGCTGCCCCGAGCTGGAGGGCTCGACGAATGTGCAGGGTCGGGCCGCGGCGCGGTACGGGCTGCCGTTCGCGCACGTCGAGATGAGCGCGTCCACACGGATGCGACCGGAGTCGGTGGCGCGAGCGCTCGCCACGCTGGCCGGCTGAGCCGTCGCGGAATCCCGGCCCGCGCCGACGGCTCGATCACATTGGTCTGGACATCGCCGCGCAGATCGTCGAGGCGGTGACCGGCACCGTGTACTGGGACTACGTGCACGAACACGTCTTCGGGCGCTGCGGCATGACCGGATCGGCGTACTACACCAGGCCGCAGTGGCTCACCGACGAACACATCGCGCACTCGTACATGCGGCAGGCCGACGGCAGCCGGGTGGACGCCGTCCGCAACCTGGACAAGGGCAGCCCGAGCCCGTTCCTGTTGGGCAAGAACCCGGGCCGCAACTTCATCGATCTCGTCGGGGACGGTGGCTTCGCCACCGCGCCGGACCTGGTCCGGTTCGCGCACGCGCTCCAGGACGGTACGGTGCTGGACCGGCCCTGGGCCGACGTGTTCACCGCGGCCAAGAAGCCCAACTGGGAGGACAAACCCGGTCAGCGACTCAACCGCGACGCCCCGCCGGGGTTCAGCACCTACGGGCCGACAGCCGCGATCAGCAACGGCCAGTGGGTGCTCGGGCGCGCCGGTGTCCACCCCGGCAGCTCCGCAAGCTGGGACATCTACCCGGACACCGGCTGGGTCGGCGTCGTCCTGAGCAACTACGACGACATCCCGCTGGCGGAGATCCTCCAGCGGGAGAAGCAGGCCATCACCGGGGCTTCGTCCGGCGGCGGCGGTGGTGGTGGCTGACGCGCGGCCACGGCCGTGTTGCCGTCCGCCTTCCGCTCAGCACCGCCTCTGTCGCTGCGTGGCGCGAGCGTTCGCCACGCTGGCCGGCTGAGCCGGTCGCGCAATCCTCGGCCCCATGACCGGCAGAATCATCCGCTGGGTGTCACGCTCGCCACTGATGGTCACCGAGCAATGTCACCTCGGCGCCGCCGTCGGCGAAGATCACCTGCCCGGTGACGAAGCGGTTCTCGGGGCTCGCCAGCCAGCTTATGAGGTGGCCGACCCACTCCGGGCGGCCCGGGAAGCCGCCGAGGGGTTGCGGTGCGGCCGCCTCGACGGCGGTCCGCACCTTGTCGTCGGTGAGGATCCAGGCGGCGGCCGGGGTGTCCACGACGCCGGGGGCCACCGCGTTGAGCGGGATGCCGACGCCGGCCCATTCGGCCGTCGGGGCGGTCCTTCGTACCCACCCGTTGAGCGCGCGCTTGGCGATGCCGTAGGCGGAATCGCGTAGCGAGGGTTCGGCATCCACCACTGCGGTCGCGGTGGCTTCGTCGCCGTCCGCGCAGGCCCGGAGGACCCGTTCGTCCGCGGGTGCCAGTGATGAGGTCGACGACACCGCGACGGCTCGTGGAGCTTCGCTGCGGGTCAGCAGGGGACGCAGCCCTTCGAGCGTTGCGACCGTGCCGAAGTAGTTCGTCTCGAGGAGCCCGGTCCGGCCGCCGCCGGCGACCGCCAGTACCGCATCGACGTATCCCCACTTCGCCACCTGATCGACCAGCGACCGGCGGCCGGCAGGCGTCGACAGATCGGCGATGACGTCGGCGTCGCTCAGGTCGCAGCCGATGACCCTGGCACCTTGCTCGCGAAGGATCGACGCGGTGGCTGCGCCGATTCCGGAAGCCGAGCCGGTGACGACGTACCTGCGCTGATGATTCACTCGCAAGCTCGCTCACCGGCCGTCCTGGTCGGAGTCGTCGTCGGCAGGTTCGGCCCCCGTAGGTGCGGTGCGCCCTTGCGCCTGAAGTACAGCTGGCTGATCACCTCGGCGAGGATGATCAGCGCCACGAGCTTGAGCGCACCGATGAGCGGGACGCTGTCGATAGGCATCGTGTAGGCCAGTACCACCGTGCTCACGGCGTCCAGCAGCAATGCCGAACCCCAGATCATCGTGCTCACGTGCACCACCCGCCGAAAGGCCGGCGTGTCACGCCACGCGGCGTTGATCTGTTCGCGCACCGTGCCGCCGGTGAAGGTTCGCAGGGCGTACAGGTAGTACGGGGTCCGTCGGAGCGTCAGGAGGATCCAGATGCCCGCCATGGCGGTGATCCAGCCGTCGCGCGCCAACAAGGTCCTCGGGCTGCCGGTCAGGAATGACAACGCAACGCTGAGAAGTAGGACGCTCATGACGAGGCCGGCGAGCATGTCGATCCGCCGTTTGGTGACCACCGAGTGCACCGTTTTGGCGGCCGGTGCGACCAGGCCCAGCATCAGGGCTGACCACTGGTCCACCCCAGCTGCGCGCAATCCGTAGAACACCGCGATCGGCGCCACCGCGTTGATCAGCAGGCTCATGACGATCTCGCGTTGCGGGCCGGCCTTGCTGCCGGTTGTTGCCGGGTCCGCTGCCGGGGAGGACGGGTTCATCGTCGCCTGCCGAGCTTCGGCAGGCGGATGCTGTTGACCATGGAGTCAATAGTGCCGAGTAGTGACTCTGCGGTCAATAGTGGTCGAGCGGCACGGGGTCGGCCGACTGGTGACGTCCGGTCCGGCGCTGCGTCAACTCCCGGCCTGCATGCCGCTGAGCAGGATCTCTGCGAGTTCGGATGCGTAGTCGCGTGGATCGATGTCGGGATGGTCGTCGAGGTACGCGAGCATGATGTCGATCGAGCCCTGGTAGGTGACCGCCATGACTCTGGGGTCGAAGTCACGGAGGCTGCCCTCGGCCTGGCCGCGGCGGAACAGCTCCTCCTGCCCGAGGTAGGTCTCCTCGTAGAAGTCGGCAACCACCCGTTCGGCGCCGTCGGACCGGTGAAGGTTGTGCACGATGCGGTTCAGCGCGATCAGTTCGTCCCGATGGGTCAGGATCTGCAAGGCGGCCTGGCGCAGGGCGGCGCGGATGATGTCCGGCACTGGCTGGTCCAGGTCGAGCGTGTCGACGATCTGTTGCCGCATGGTCTCCATCGTCACCTTCGCCGTGGATTCCATGAGGTTGTCCTTGCCGGTGAAGTAGCGCCAGACCAACCCCTTGGCGACATCGGCGCGCGCGGCTATCCGGGTCAACGACGCGCCCTCGTAGCCGTGGTCGACAACCTCCTGGATCGCCGCCACCATGATCTGCTTCCGTCGTTGATCCTCACTGAGGCGTTGTCGCGGGCCGCGCGACGGGCGCGAGGTGGCCGTCATGACAGCGTCGACTCCACAGGCTTCGCATCCACGACGTGCACGCTACTGACCACCCATCGGGTCGAGGCCGGCTGACCTCGGGCCTGCACCGATGCCGTGACACCCCGCGGGACCCCGGCCGAGCAGTTGACCGGACGGTCCCGGTCAGCGTCGCCGAGCCGGGTGCAGGTGGCTGCGCAGGAAGGCGAGGATCTCCTGGCGCGCGGGGCGGGCGGCCGGTACGAGGCCGGGGGTGCTGAGGAAACTGTGGGTGGCCTTCGGGTAGCGGACCAGCCGGGCGTCGACGCCGTCCTCGCGGAGCCGTTCGACGTACCGGTGTCCGTGGTCGGCCAGCGGATCCAGCGCCGCCGTGACGACCAGGGTTGGCGGTAGATCAGCGAGGTTCTCGTACATGAGCGGAGACACGCTGCGTGGGTCGAGAGTGGGCGGCACGCTCAGCTTGCGGCCCGCGCGCAGCCGCGACAGCGGGAGCGTGGGGTTGTCAGCGTTCTCGCTGATCGAGGGATAGTCGGCCATGGTCCCGGTCCAGTCCGTGCTCGGATAGTTGAGCACCTGGGCACCGAGCGGTGGGCCGTCCTTCCGGGCGCGCAGTGCGATGAGCGCGGCGATCATCCCGCCGACACTCTCGCCCATGACCGCGACGGCGGCGGGGTCGACACCCCAGTCGACTGCGTCGTCGACAAGCCGGACGAGGGTGTCGTAGCCGTCCTCGACCGGCTGGGGCAGCGGGTGTTGCGGGGCCAACCGGTACTCCACCGAGACCACCACCGCTGGGCAGCGGGCCGCGAGATGGCTGTTGAGCCAGTCGTTCTGCGCGGCGGTGCCCGCGATGAAACCTCCACCGTGGAACGAGACGATCAGGGGTAGCGCCCGGTCGGCGTTCTTCGGGCGGTGTACCCGCAGCACCAGGCGGCGGCCCGGGAGATCGACCGTGGACTCCCCGATGCGGGCGCGTCTGGCCGGCAGGCCGGTGATGATCCGGGCGGCTCGTGACGACCCGTTGCGGTTGGCCGCGTCGCGCGCGGCGATCACCTCGTCCTGGGTCATGGCCTCCCAGTCATGGGCGTCCTTGAGAATGCGGGTGCCCAGTGGGGCTCTGCCTCTCATGGTGCGTGTCTCCCACCGTCCGGCAATGGCTCGAAAGCCACCGCGCGCTGTCACAGACGGCTGTCAGCATCACCGGCGTATCACCGGCTGTATTGGAGAAATGTCCCGCTCGGCCGGTCAGCGATGAGCGCCGATCCGGGTCAGACCCTGGGTGCTTGCTCCTGCGCAGTCCATGCGACGTCATCGACGGCGAGCCATGGCGCGACGGCCACGGCCGTGGCCGTCATGCCGGCAAAGGCCATGACATCCCGGCACAGGTGGGACTGATCGACGAAGCCGCTCTCAGCCGCCACCGACGCGGCGCTGTGCCCCGCAGCGAGGCGGTGCACCGCGTGGTCGAAACGGACCAGCGTCGCGGCGCGCTTGGGACTGAGACCGGTCTGTGCCCGGAACCGGGACCACAACCGCTTACGGCTCCATCCCACCTCGGTCGCCAACCGCTCGACCCTGACCTGGCCACGGCTCGACACGATCTGCGCCCAGGCGAAGGCGACCTCCGGATCCACCGCCCGGCCTGCCGCATGCCGCCGCGCGAGCGCTGCCTCCATGATCGCGAACCGGCCCTCCCACGACCCGGCAGCGCGCAGTTGCTCCCGGGTCCGCGCCGCGTCGCGCCCCCAGAACTCCTCGAGGGCGACCACCGTCGCGCCCAACCCCGGCGAGCCACCCAGCACCGCGTGCGCGACCACCGGCGAAAGCCGCACCTGGAGAAGGTCGACAGCGCTGCCGTGCCCTCGAACGGTGCCGGAGGTCAGGCCGACGACGACGTCGCCTTGCTGCCGCTCACCGCCGACGCCGTCGACGAGCAGCGCGTCGCCGAAGTCGATGAATACCGTCAGCGCCGGGTACGGGACGACCTGGAGCTCGACCGGACCTTCCGCTCGACCGCGGAACCCGGCCATGCTGACCCCTGTCGTGAGGCTCGGCGCCGGTGGGACCGCGACGTCCAACTCGACCCCGGCCACCCGAACCGACTCGACGGGTCGCATCCAGCCATGCTAGCGGCGCTGATCGTCCGAGTCGGGGCACGGCGGAGAGTCACCACGACCGGACGCGATCAGGCAGGCTCGGCCGGTTCCCGGGCCCGGGTGAATCCGCGGGCGCCGGGTGCCGCGGCGGCGGCGGCCGGGGCGAGGAGGCAGACCAGCGTGCACGCGAGCAGGACCGGTCCCGTGCCGAAGGTAGCCATCGCCGGGGCGATCAGGGCGAGCCCGAGCGGGGCGAGGCCGTAGGAGAACAGGAAGTCGATCGAGGAGACGCGGGCGAGCAGTCGTGGGTCGACCTCGCGCTGGGTCGCGGTGAACCACGGGACGTTGAACAGCTCGATGCCGATCCCCGTCACGACGTACGCGGCGACGACGAGGAGCGCCGGTACGGGCAGCAGCAGTGACAGCGGTGCGAGCGCGTAGAGGCCGAGACCGGCCAGCGCGACCCAGCCCGGCCACGGCGGCCGCCAGCGGGCGATGACCAGCGCGCCGAGCAGGGCACCAGCGGTGTAGCCCGTGGTGGCGGCGGCGAGCACGACCTCGGTGCCGTAGCGGTCGCGGGAGACGAGCGGCAGTGCGACGCCGGTTGCCGAGTAGCCGGTGGCGATCACTGCCGTCAACGCGCCGAGTCCGGCGAGGAACCACGGGTGGCGTCGCGCCTCCCGCAGCCCCTCACCGAACTCGCGGCCGAACGACGGCCGTTCGGGGCGGTTGGTGGCATCGGCTGCGCCTCGGGGTGGGACGAGGGCCGCGACGAGCCACAGGACTCCGGTGCCGACGACCAGCGCCCGGACGTCGGCCACGAGCGCGAGCAGTGCCGCGGCGCTCGGCGCGACCAGGACGGTGACGCGGACGGCGATGGTGACCGCCGCGTTGGCCTGCTGCCGCCTTCCGGGGTCGACGACCTCGGCGACCAGCGCCTGGAACGCCGGTCGGCATGCGCCCTGCCCGGCCCCGACGACTGCTGCTGCGGCGGCGGTCAGCAGGACCGAGCCGTCAACGCCGAGTGCGACGACCGGGCTGGCCAGCGCGGCCGCTCCGGCCGACCAGCCGACGACCCGCCGGCGCGGGTAGCGGTCGGCGAGTACCCCGGCGACCGGGACCGCCGCGAGGAACCCGAGCGTGCGGGCGGCCAGTGCGAGACCGAGCTCGACGGCGGTGACGAGGCCGTCGAGCAGCGCGAGGCCGACCAGAAACGGCAACGCCCAGGTGGCCAGACCGGAGGCCGTGGTCCCGATCCACAGCCGCAGGAACGCCGGCTCGCGCAGGACCGAGCGAGCCGGTGCGGCCGTGGCCGGTGGCGGCGGCGGTGTCACGCGCGACCGCTCTCGTCCAGGTGGGGGAGGTCCGCGGGCTGGAAGAGGTCGAGCAGCGCGCGCAGCTCGACACCCGTGAGCGGCGCAGTGCGGGGCATCCGAGTCCTCTCCGGGATGTCGGCCCAGGTTCCTGCAGCAGGCTTGCAAGAGAGAGAAGCATGCAGCATGAGCATCCGCGGCCTCCCCCTCCATGGTCAAGACTCCCTCTTGTTTTGGTAATGATAATCATTAACATAGCTCGCATGATCCCGACCCGCCCCGTGCTGCCGGGCGTCGCCGCCGACTGGGAGCTGCACGACCGGCTGCCCCAGACCCTGTCGCCCGACGTGATCCGTGCGATCAACCCGCCGAGCCGGGCCATCCACGAGCACCGCCGCTACTCGTGGAACGGGTGGGACTTCGAGCTCCCGCCCGGGGTGTTCCAGCCGGGTGCCACCAGCAGGCTGGTGCACAGCCGGCTGCTCGACGGCACGCTTCCGGTGGCGGGCCTGCGCTACGCCGCGATGGGGTCCGGGCTCGGGGTCGAGGCCGTGGTGGCCGGCGTGCGCGGGGCGGCGGCCGTGTACGCCCTCGACGTGCACCCGGAGAGTGTGCGGACCACGGTGAGGCACTTCGAGCGGATCGTGGGTCCGGCCGGCCCGCCGTTGCACCCGGTGGTCGCCGACGTCTGGGAAGGCTTTCCCGACGGCGTCCAGGTCGACGTGGTCACGTTCAACCCGCCCGCGATCGAGCTGCCGCTGTCGGACGACCCGGACATCGCGCGGAACCTCTGCGTAGGCCGCGAGATCGCGGCGCGGTTCTTCGCTCAGCTCGTGGGACGCGACCTGCTGGCGTCCGGTGGGGTCGTGTACCTGATCGTCTCCAACACCGCTCCGCTGCGCGAGATCGTGGCGATCGCGCTCGACGCCGGGTTCGGCGCCGAGGTCGTGCACGTGGAGGACTGGCCAGGCGACGACGTCCAGACGTACCTGTTCGCGCTGCGTCGCGCAGGCACCTGCCCGGTGTCCGACCGCTGATGCACCGGCACTACGCGGAAGCGATCGCGGATCCCGACCTCATCCAGATCGAACCGGGACTGGTGTGCCTGCGGTTCGAGATCATGAAGGTGCGCTCGGCCCTCGGCGCCGTGCGGCATCTGCTCGACGCCGGACTGGTGCGCCGCGGCGACACGCTCGTCGACAGTTCCAGCGGGATCTACGCGCACGCCCTCGCCCTGGCCTGCCACCGGCACGGCATGCGGTGCCACATCGTCGGCTCCACCACGGTGGACCGGACGTTGCGCGTGCAGCTCGAGATCCTCGGCGCGACGCTGGAGCAGGTGCGTCCGTCGGCGGACCTCAAGCTCGACCAGAACCTGCGGGTGCAGCGGGTGGGGGAGCTGTTGCTGGCGCACCCCGACTACCACTGGATGCGGCAGTACCACGACGGCGTGCACTACGTCGGCTACCGGTCGGTGGCCGACACGGTCGGGCAGGAGCTGCCGTCAGGCCCGCTCACCGTCGTGGGCGGCGTCGGAACCGGGGCGTCGACCGGAGCGCTGGCCACCTACCTGCGTCAGGCGGGTCGTGACGTCGAGCTGGTAGGGATCCAGCCGTTCGGCAGCGTCACCTTCGGCGCGGAGCACACCTCGGACCCGGACATGATCATCGCCGGCATCGGGAGCTCGATCGAGTTCCGCAACGTCCGTCGTGACCTGTACGACCGCCTGCACTGGATGGCGTTCACCTACGCGCGGGCCGGCGCCGTGGCGCTGCTGCGCACGAGCGGTGTGTTCGCCGGTCTCTCGGCCGGCGCCGCCTACCTGGTCGCCCGCCACGAGCGCCACCGGGCTCCGGACCGGACGGTGGTGTTCCTGTCGCCCGACACCGGGCACCGCTACGTCGACGCGGCCTTCGAAGGCCACGAGCGCGTCCCCGCGGTGGACGGCCTGGCCCCCGAATCCGTCGAGAGCGTGCACGACCTGGTCCTGCCCTGGTCGACCACCGACGTAGTTCCGGGTTCCCGTGGTGCCGACGCCCGGGATGCGCGGTCTCAGCGCGCGGGCACCCGGTCATGACGCCGGCGACGGTGGGCGTGCTCACGGCGGACGTCCTCGCCGGCCGGTACGGGCCCTCGCCGGCGGACCTGGTGGCGACCAGCGTGTTCTGGGTCCACCACGGCACGCGCCTCGCGGGCGGCACCACGACGTACCGCAACCAGTACCTGCTGGTCCGCGTCGGGGCGGTGTTCGGGGCCTGCGCCTTCGAGGCCGGGGAGGTCGATCCGGAGGTTTGCGCGGCCGCGTCGGGCAGTCCGCTGGACGTACTGCTGCGCGCCGGGCCGGGGGCGCTGCGGACCGCCGCCCTCGACGCCTACCTGGCTGCCCAAGCCCCGCACCGGGACTCGGTCGCGACGCCCGTCGTGCTCCCGGCCGGACCGCCCGAGGCCAGGGCCCAGGCCCGCGACACGGCCGTCGCCGGGCTGCTCGACGTGGCTCCTGGCGCGCGGGTGGCGCTGATCGGCGTGGTCAACCCGCTGGTCGCCGCCATCCGGGACCGCGGGGCCGAGCCCCTGCTCTGTGACCTGAACCTGCGGGTCACACAGTGGGGAGATCCGGTCACCGCCGTCATGGCCGACGTCCTCGAGACGGCGGACGCGGTGGTCGCCACCGGCATGACGCTTGGCAACGGCACGTTCGACCTGATCCTCGACCGTTGCCGGGAGCGGGCCGTCCCGCTGATCGTCTATGCGCAGACGGCCAGTGCGGTCGCCCGGGCTTTCGTCGGCGGTGGGGTCACCGCGCTGTCGGCCGAGCCCTTCCCGTTCTCGCAGTTCAGCGCCGACCCCACCGTCCTCTACCTCTACCGGGAAGGGCGCTCGTGACGGCGCCGCACGGCATCGACGCAGCCGCCGCGGCGCCCGCACGGCCTGCGGCCGGCCCGACGTCGGTCGGGTTGGTGGTCGCCGCAACCGGGCTCTTCCTGGTGCTGCTGGCCTCGATCGTCGTGGCGATCGGGCTCGGTCCTGCGGTGATCAGCCCGGGGGAGACCGCGCGCTACCTCTGGGCGGCGCTGAGCGGCGGCCGGATCTCCGCGTCCGAGGTCCCCGCCTACCAGATCATCTGGCAGGTGCGGACACCCCGGGTGCTCCTGGCCGCCGCCGTGGGCGCAGGCCTCGGGGTGGTCGGGGTGGCCGTCCAGGCCATGGTGCGCAACGCGCTGGCCGACCCGTTCGTCCTGGGCGTGTCGTCCGGGGCGTCGGTGGGGGCGGTCACCGTGATCGTCTTCGGGGTCCTGGCGGGCCTGGGCATCCACGCGGTGTCGATCGGAGCCTTCCTCGGCGCCGCACTGGCGTCGGTCCTGGTCTACGCGGCGTCGGTTACGCGGGCCGGGATCACGCCGTTGCGTCTGGTGCTGACCGGCATCGCGCTGTCCTTCGGGTTCCAGGCCGTGATGAGCGTGCTCATCTACCTCGCGCCGGACGGGGAGGCCACCAGCACCGTGCTGTTCTGGACGATGGGCAGCTTCGGCGCGGCCACGTGGCAGTCGCTGCCGGTGGTCGCCGCGGTCGTCGTGCTCGGCGCGGTGGTGCTGCGCCGGTACGGGCGCTCGCTGGACGCGATGGCTCTCGGCGACGAGACGGCGGTCAGCCTGGGAGTCGACACCACTGCGGTACGCACCGCCCTGTTCGTGCTGACCTCGCTGATGACCGGAGCGATGGTGGCCGTGAGCGGGGCGATCGGGTTCGTCGGGCTGGTCATGCCGCACCTGGTCCGCCTGGTGGTGGGGGCCGGCCACGCCAAGGTCCTGGTCGTCACCCCGCTGGTCGGAGCCGTCTTCATGGTGTGGGTCGACCTGCTCTCCCGCACCGTGGTCGCTCCACGTGAGCTGCCGCTCGGGGCGATCACCGCGCTCGTCGGGGTTCCGGTCTTCGTCGTCCTGATGCGTCGGCGCGGCTACCTGTTCGGCGGTCGCTGATGCGGCTTCAGCTGCGCGGGCTGACCGTCGAGGTCGCGGGCCGGGCCCTGGTCCGCGAACTCGACCTCGACGTCGGCAGCGGCGAGGTGGTCGGCCTGGTCGGCCCGAACGGGAGCGGCAAGTCCACGGCCTTGAGATGCGTCTACCGGGCGCTGCGCCCCACCCATGGCGCGGTGCTGCTGGACGGTGAGGACTCGGCGCGCCTGCGCCTGCGGGACAGCGCCCGCCGGGTGGCGGCGCTGACCCAGGAGAACGGCGCCGACCTCGACTTCACCGTCGCCGAGACCGTCGCACTCGGGCGCAGCCCTCACCAGCAGGGCAACCAGCCGCTCACCACCCGGGAACGTGAGCTGTGCGCGCGGGCGATGCACCAGCTCGACGTCGCACACCTGGCCCACCGCGGGGTGCTCTCCCTCTCCGGCGGGGAGCGCCAGCGCGTGCTCGCCGCCCGTGCGCTGGTGCAGGAACCGCGGGTGCTGGTCCTCGACGAGCCGACCAACCACCTCGACGTGCGTCACCAGATCGAGCTGCTGTCGCTGTTGCGCGGATCCGGACTGACGGTGCTGGTCGTCCTGCACGACCTGAACCTCGCCGCCGCCACCTGCAACCGCCTCGCCGTCCTCCTGGAGGGCTCGCTCGTGGCCGTGGGAGACCCGTGGGAGGTGCTCACGGCCGAACTCGTCCAGCGCGTCTTCGGCGTCGCGGCGACCGTCGTCCCGCACCCGCTGACCGGTGATCCGCAACTCCTCTACTCGCTCTCCCCGGCGAGCCCCGTTCCGTCACCCGCCTCGGAAGGAAGCCTCCCGTGACCCCGTCCCGGACCGTCCGGCACACCGCGCCGGTCGTCGCACTCTCGCTCCTGCTCGTCGGCTGCGGGGCCGAGGTCGTCCCACGGACCGACGCTCCGGCGCCCGTCACCGTTGCGCGCTGCGGCGAGGAGATCTCCTACCAGCGTCCGCAGCGGGCGGTCGCCTACGAGGCGGGGAGCGCGGACAAGCTGTTCAGCCTCGGCTTGACCGACGCCGTGCGCGGGTACGTGATGCCGCCCGCGAACCCGCCCGTGGAGGAGTCGCCGTGGGCGGCGGAGTACGCGCAGGTGGAGCTGCTCAGCCGCGACCTGCTCAACCGGGAGCTCGTGGTGGACGCCGGGGCCGACCTCGTCGTCGCCGGATGGCGTTCGGGCTTCAGCGACCAGCGCGGGATCACCCCTGAGATCCTCGACGGCCTCGGCATCCAGAGCTTCATGCACACCGAGACCTGCTACAACTATCCGAACTTCCCTGAACACCTGCCACCGTTCGAGGCCCTCTACACCGACCTGGACCGTCTCGGCCGGATCTTCGGCGTGGAGGAACGCGCGAGCGCCTACATCGCCGAGCTGCAGGGCAGGGTCGCCGCCGTCCGGCAGCAGGCCCCCCGCCTGGACCCGCCGCCGTCGGTGTTCCTCTACGACTCCGGCACCGACCGCCCGTTCACCGCAGCGAGCCAGGTGCCGCCGAACCAGATCATCGAGTTCGCGGGGGCGCGGAACATCTTCGCTGACCTCTCGGCGCGCTGGACCGACGTCGGATGGGAGGCGGTGGTCCAGGCCCAACCCGAGATCATCGTCATCCTCGACTACCAGGACCAGCCGGCCGAGGAGAAGATCGCCTTCCTCAAGGCGCACCCCGCCCTGCAGTCACTGCCGGCGATCCGGCACAACCGGTTCCACATCCTCGACTACAACGAGGCGATCAGCGGGCCGCGGATCGTCGACGGGGCGGAGCGGTTCGCCGAATACATGCACAGTTTCCGACGCTGAACCGTGGAGCCCTGTCCTGGTCGGCGCCGCTCATGTCCGCGGCCGGCGGCGAGATCTGCTGGAGAGCCGCGCTCGGGGTTTCGACCACTTCCCCGACGTTCACGCCTTGCTACCACAGAGGTGGAGCATTGGCTCCAGCCGCCCAGAACCCCGGAAAACTGACGGTGTCCACCGCCGTCATCACACTGTCGACGGCGTTCGTGGGATGCGTTGGCGCTTTCCTTAGTGCGTACCCACAACTCTCTGCGGTCTTTTCCGGCCAGCCGGTGGTCGAGAGGGACCTCGGAGAATCTTGGCGAGAATAAGCTCCCGGACGGGTATCCGGGATTTCCGCAGCTGCCGGCCGGCGCAACGATCGTGGATGAGATCGAGGTGACTCTCTCCGCGTGATCGGGGAAGGGCTGACGGCGAGGTCCGACGACAACGCGGGTAGGCGGGCGCGTGGCCCGCGGTCATCGAACTGGTCTACCCGGGCCCGCTCGAACCCGCCCGACGCCCGATCGGAAGCGGCGAGGGCAGGGGCGAGCGGAGCCCGAGCAGGAGCATGCGTCGGCTCAGCGGAGGCCGAGCTTGCTGGAACACACCGGCCATGCTTTCCAGCCCTGCCCGGCGAGCACGCGCTCGGCGACAGCGATCTGCTGCTCACGGCTGGCCTGGTGGGGCATGCCCTGGCCGCCGAATCCTCGCCAGGTGCTCAAGGTGAACTGCAGCCCACCGAAGAAACCGTTTCCGCTGTTGATCTTCCAGTTGCCGGTGCTCTCGCACTGGGCGAGCCTGTCCCACACGCTGGCGGGAGCGGCATTGGCGGTTCCGGCGATGGCGAGTGGGACGCCGAGTGCGACCGTGCCGGCCAGGGTGAGGCGCAGCAGGGTTCGACCCATGCGGGACTTGGGGGAATTCATTGTGATTTCTCCATGGCACACCCCGAGACGTACCTGCTCGTCGGCAGGTCGAGAACTGCCCGGCAAACGGGGTCCGGGTGTCTCGTCGAGTCGTGGGGGTCGTGGGGAACGACTCGAACAATTGTCGTCTCGGCCAGTCCCGATTCGGGATCGACGGACCGGAACCAGGGACTGGGGGCGGTGCGACGGTTCCGGATGTATTCCGGTCGCCCCTCGTCGGACGACCGCCACAGGACATTACGAGTTCCGTCCGCATGATCGGTGGGTGACCTATCTCACTTGATCAGGAGATGGAGTCGCCGATCTGGTGTATCGCCTGGTGGCAGAGGGGATGTGTCGAATGGATCACGATTGGTGGAATATATTCATTCCGAAACTAGTGGCATGGCGCACATGTTGCGTTATCCCGGCCATTCGTGGGGTGCCCGGTGGGCGATAGGGACCCGGCAGCGGGGGAGAAATAGGACGGGGGTGCGGTAGTCGCAACGACGACGACGACGGCGTCTCGGAGGGTCCTTGCCGGCGGGTCGCGGTCCGCTGGGAGCGCTGGTGTGGGCCCGGCCGGGCCCGCAACCTCCACCGGGTGCGACCCGGTCTGCTGCCTCGTCGGTGGAGGGGTCCGACGGGAGTTCGCCGCCGCACCGGAAGGGTCGCCGAGCACCGTCGGAGCGTGAACGACGGTTGCCGGGTCGTGACCGGCGGAGCCTTGACGCCGGGCGATGTTAGCGCTCACAGTTGCCGCTGATGCGATGTGGGTCACACCGAAGACGACGCCTGGGAGGCACTGTGCGCACGCGGACGACGTTGCCCGCACTCGGGAAGCTGGCCGCCCTTGCGGCAGCCGCGCTCGTACTCGCCGCCTGCGGAGGTGGGGGTGGCGGTGGCGGCGCCACCGCACCCGGCGCCGGCGCCGGCGGGGAGGCGCTCACGCTGGGCTTCTCTCAAGTGGGGGCCGAGAGCGGCTGGCGGACGGCCAACACCAAGTCGGTCCAGGATGCCGCGGGGGCAGCCGGGATCGAGCTGCAGTTCTCCGACGCCCAGCAGAAGCAGGAGAACCAGATCAAGGCGATTCGCTCGTTCATCCAGCAGCGCGTCGACGTGATCGCCTTCAGCCCGGTCGTCGAGTCGGGCTGGGACACCGTGCTGATGGAGGCCAAGCGCGCGAACATCCCGGTGATCCTCACCGACCGGGCCGTCGACTCGACCGACACCACGCTCTACAAGACCTTCCTCGGCTCGGACTTCGTGGAGGAGGGCCGCAAGGCCGGGCAGTGGCTGGTCGAGGACACCGCAGGCGGGAGCGGGCCGGTCAACATCGTGGAGCTGCAGGGCACCACGGGGTCGGCTCCGGCGATCGACCGCCAGGAGGGCTTCGCCGAGACGATCGCGCAGAACCCGGACCTGAAGGTGATCGCGTCGCAGACCGGCGACTTCACGCGGTCCGGCGGCCGACAGGTGATGGAGGCGTTCCTCAAGACGCACCCGGACATCGACGTCCTCTACGCCCACAACGACGACATGGGCCTGGGGGCGATCGAGGCGATCGAGGCCGCGGGCAAGGTGCCGGGCACCGACATCAAGATCATCACGGTGGATGCCGTCAAGGACGGCATGCAGGCGCTGGCCGACGGGAAGATCAACTACATCGTCGAGTGCAACCCGCTGCTCGGCCCGCAACTGATGGACCTCGTGAAGAAGGTCGCCGCGGGCGAGGAGGTGCCCCAGCGCGTCGTCACCGAGGAGACCACCTTCGACACCGCGGCCGCGAAGGCTGCGCTGCCGAGCCGGCAGTACTGATGGATCGCAGTGCCCTGGTGGAGATGACCGGCATCTCCGTGGCGTTCGGGCCGGTGCAGGCGCTGCAGTCGGTGGACCTGCGGCTGCACCCTGGCGAGGTGCACGCCCTGATGGGTGAGAACGGTGCCGGCAAGTCGACGCTGATCAAGACCCTCACCGGCGTGCACCCCGTCGACGCCGGGGAGATCCGGGTGCGGGGGGAGCCGGTGGCGTTCGCCGGGCCCGCCGCGGCCCAGGCGGCCGGGATCAGCACGGTCTACCAGGAGGTGAACCTCTGCCCGAACCTCTCGGTGGGCGAGAACCTGCTCCTGGGACGCGAGCCGCGCCGCGCTGGTCGCATCGACTGGCGCGGCGTGCGGCGGCGGGCTGCCGAGGTTCTGGGCCGGCTGCACCTGGACGTCGACCCGTCCTCGCCGCTCGGCGCGCACTCCATCGCACTGCAGCAGCTCGTCGCGATCGCGCGGGCGGTCGAGGTGGAGGCACGGGTGCTGGTGCTCGACGAGCCCACGTCGAGCCTGGACGCGTCCGAGGTGGCGGAGCTCTTCCGCGTGGTGCGTCGGCTGCGCGAGTCGGGCGTCGCGATCCTGTTCGTCTCGCACTTCATCGAGCAGGTCTTCGAGATCTCCGACCGGATGACCGTGCTGCGCAACGGCCGGTTGGTCGGCGAGTACGCCACGGCGGACATCTCGCGGAGGCAGCTGGTCTCGGCGATGGTGGGGCGCGAGCTGGAGGTGCTCGAGCAGTTGGACCGCGCCCCCGCCGAACCGGCCGCCGACGCCGAGCCCCCGGTCCTCGCGGCCACGGGGCTCGGGCGCCGCGGCGCCATCGAGCCGGTCGACCTCGCGGTGCGGCCCGGGGAGGTCGTCGGCCTGGCCGGGCTGCTCGGCTCGGGGCGCACCGAGCTCGCCCGGCTGCTGTTCGGCGCCGACCGCGCCGACACCGGTGAGCTCACGGTCGGTGGGCGCCCGGTGCGGCTGCGCACGCCGCGGGCCGCCATCGACGCGGGAATCGCCTTCAGCCCGGAGGACCGCAAGGCCGAGGGCGTGGTGGCGGACCTGTCGGTACGGGCGAACATCGTGCTCGCCATGCAGGCCTCCCGGGGCTGGATGCGCCGCATCCCGCGGCGCAAGCAGGACGAGCTCGCGCGGCGCTGGATCGAGCTGCTCGACATCCGCCCCGCCGACCCCGACGCCCTCCTGGGCAACCTGTCGGGCGGCAACCAGCAGAAGGTGCTGCTGGCGCGGTGGCTGATCACGCAGCCCCGGTTGCTCATCCTCGACGAGCCCACCCGGGGCATCGACGTCGGCGCGAAGGCCCAGATCCAGGCCCTCGTGGCCGAGCAGGCGCGGGAGGGCACCGCCGTCGTGTTCATCTCCGCGGAGCTCGACGAGGTGGTGCGCCTGTCCGACCGCGTGCTGGTACTGCGGGATCGACGGCCCGTCGCTCAGCTGGCAGGGGAGGACGTCGAACTGGACCGCGTCATGGAGCTGATCGCCACCGGGGGAGGCGCCCGTGCGTGACCTGCTGCGCAGACCGGTCTGGCCGCTCGTCGCGTTGTTGCTGCTCAACCTGGCGGTGATGCCGAGCTTCTTCGCCGTGCGCCTGCAGGACGGGCGGCTCTACGGCAGCCTGATCGACATCCTGCACAACGGCGCCCCGCTGGCGCTGGCCGCACTGGGCATGACGCTGGTGATCGCGACGCGCGGCATCGACCTGTCCGTCGGCACGGTCGTCGCGATCTCCGGCGCCGTGGCCTGCACATGGATCGCGAGCAGCCCGGACCCGGCGAGCCCCGGCACCGCGCTCACCGGGATCGGGCTCGCCCTCGCGCTGGCAGCGGCCCTCGGCGCGTGGAACGGGTTCCTCGTCGCCCGGCTCGGCATCCAACCGATCATCGCGACGCTCGTGCTGATGACGGCCGGCCGCGGGCTCGCCCAGCTCGTCACGGACGGGCAGATCATCACCGTGAACAACGGGTTCTTCGCGGGGATCAGCGGCAGCGCGCTGCTCGCCGTGCCGCTGACGGTGGTCGTCGCCGCCGCGGTGTACGCACTGGTGGCGCTCGTGACCCGGCGCACGGCACTGGGGACGCTCGTCGAGGCCGTCGGGATCAACCCCGAGGCCAGCCGGCTGGCCGGCGTGCGCTCGCAGAGCATCGTCTGGACGGTCTACGTCTTCGCGGCGCTGTGCGCGGCCGTGGCCGGGCTGATGATCAGCTCGAACGTCAACGCCGCCGACGCCAACAACGCCGGCCTGTGGCTGGAGCTCGACGCGATCCTCGCCGTCGTCATCGGCGGCACGTCGCTCGCCGGCGGCCGGTACTCGATCGCCGGCACGCTGCTCGGCGCGCTCACGATCCAGACGCTGACCACCACGATCTACTCAGTCGGCATCCCGCCGGAGGTGTCGCTGGTGTTCAAGGCGCTCGTCGTGATCCTCGTGTTCCTGGCGCAGGCACCGAAGGTCCGCGCGCTGATGCGACGGCGGCGCCGTCGCCGCGACGACGCCCCGCCGCCGGCAGCGACCGCTGTCCCGGCGGAGACCGCGGGGAGCGGGCGGTGACCGCGGTCGCCGAGCGGGTGCGGCACGCGGCCGGGCGCCGGGTGCCCACCCGCTTCCTGCCCGTGGTGGTGACGTTCGCGCTGTTCGTGCTGATGTTCGCCGGGGGAGGGCTGCGCTACGAGTCCTTCGCGTCCGGGCAGGTGCTGCTCAACCTGCTGATCGACAACTCGTTCCTGGTGGTGCTGGCCGTCGGGATGACGTTCGTGATCCTCACCGGGGGCATCGACCTGTCGGTCGGGTCGGTCGTCGCCCTCTCGACGATGGTGGCCGCCGCGCTGCTGCGCGCCGGCTGGTCGCCGGTCCTCGTCATGCTCGTGGTGCTGGTCGGCGGGGCCGTCTTCGGGCTCGCGATGGGCGCGGTGATCCACTACCTGGAGATCCAGCCCTTCATCGTCACGCTCGCCGGGATGTTCCTGGCCCGCGGCCTGTGCTACGTGATCGACCTCGAGTCGATCCCGATCGACGACCCGCTGTTCCGCACGATCGCGCAGACCGCGGTGCCGCTGGGCGGGGAGCTGTTCGTCAGCCCGAGCGTGCTCGTCGCGACCGTCGTGGTCGCGATCGCGGTGTACGTGCTGCACCTGACCCGGTTCGGGCGGACCGTCTACGCCGTCGGCGGCAACCCGCAGTCGGCGATGCTCATGGGGTTGCGGGTGGCGCAGGCCCGCGTCGGCGTGTACGTGATCAGCGGGGCCTGCTCGGCGCTCGCCGGGCTGCTGTTCACCTTCTACATGCTCTCGGGCTACAGCCTGCACGCCGTGGGGATGGAGCTCGATGCGATCGCCGCCGTCGTCATCGGGGGGACACTGCTCACCGGAGGTTCCGGGTTCGTGCTCGGCTCGGTGCTCGGCGTGCTGGTGCTCGGCACGATCCAGACGATCCTCTCGTTCGAGGGGACCCTCAGCTCCTGGTGGTCGCGGATCGTCATCGGTCTCCTGCTGCTGGTGTTCGTGGTCCTGCAGCGGGTGCTGGCGAGACGCGGCGTCGCCTGAGCCGGGGATGCACCCCTACCGTGCCGACGCCGGCGTGGAGGTCGAGCCGCCGAGGTGCTCGGCGAAGTGCCGCTCGACGGCGCGGTTGAGCCGCATCCGGTTCTCGGGATTGGCGAAGCCGTGGCCCTCGTCGTCGGCGACGAGGTACTCGACCGGCACGCCGCGCTCGCGCAGGGAGGCGACGATGGTGTCGGACTGGGCCCGCACGACGCGGACGTCGTTGGCGCCCTGGGCGACCAGCAGCGGGGTGCGGATCCGGTCGACCAGTGTGATCGGCGAGCGGGCGAGCATGTCGGCCTCCTGCTCGGGGATCTCCGGGTCGCCGACGTAGCGGTACCAGTTGTTGACGAAGTAGGGACGGCTGAACGGGGGCAGGGTGCGCAGGAGGTGGGCGAGGTCGGACACACCGACGTAGTCGACCGCGGCGGCGAAGCGCCCGGGGGTGACGGTGACGCCGACGAGGGCGGCGTAGCCGCCGTAGGAGCCGCCGTAGATGCCGACGCGGTCGGGGTCGGCGTAGCCCTGGGCGACGGCCCAGTCGACGGCGTCGAGCAGGTCGTCGTGCATGGCGCGGGCGAACTCGCCGATCGCGGCGGTGACGTGGCGGCGCCCGTAGCCGGTCGAGCCGCGGAAGTTGACCTGTAGCACGGCGTAGCCGCGGTTGGCCAGGAACTGCGCGTCCGGGCTGAAGCTCCAGGTGTCGTGGGACCAGGGTCCGCCGTGCACGAGCAGCACCAGCGGCAGGTTCTCGGGTGCGACGCCGACGGGCAGGGAGAGGTACGCGTGCAGCGGCAGCCCGTCGCGGGCCGGGAAGCCGACCGGCCGCATCGGGGCCAGGGTGGCGGGGTCGAGGTCGGGGTAGGCGCGGAACAGCTCGCGGCTCTCCCCGGTGGCGTGGTCGTAGAACCAGGTCACGGCCGGTTCCCGGTCGTGCACGTAGGTGGCGACCCAGCGTCGGCCCGCCTCGTCGGAGGACAGCGTGCCCAGCACGCCGTCGGAGAGCGTCGCGAGCCGGGCGTACACCTCGGCGAACTCGGGGTCGAGGACCTCGATGTGCGGGCGGTCGGCGACGAACCGGGCTGCCAGCACCTCGCCGTCGCGGCGGCCGGTGAACACGGTGGGCGGCAGCACCCCGGGCATCATCATGCCGGAGATGTCGAGGTCGTGGCCCTCGACGGCGGCGACCACGGTCTCCGCCCCGGTCTCCCGGTCGATGCGCACCAGGCGCAGGTGGTCGCCGTCCTGGAAGGAGCCGACGAGCAGGCCCGTCCCGTCGGGGGTGACCAGCTGGGGCTGCACGCCCATCGGGTGCTCCGCGCCACCGACGCTGGTCAGCGGGCGGACGTCCCCGGTCTCGGTGTCGACGGCGGAGATCTCGACCGTGCCGTCGCCTGCCGGGCGGAACCGGAAGGCCGGCCGGCCGTCGCGGTCGAGCAGGACGGTGTCGGCCGGGTCGGTCTGCTCGAGGTGCAGCGTGGTCGCGCCGGTGGCGACGTCGACCCGGAAGGTGTCGAAGAACAGCGGCCGCCGGTTCATCCAGACCAGCACCGTGCCGGGGTCCGACGGGAGCGACTCGACCCCGACCACCCGGGAGCCGGGGTCCATGGGGGTCAGGTCGACGGCAGGCTCGTCCGGGTGGTCGAGGTCGACGCGGTGCAGGTGCCAGTCCTCGTTGCCGTCGGTGTCCTGGAGGTAGAGCAGCCAGCGGGGGTCGTCGGTCCAGTGGTAGACGGTGATGCCGCGGCGGGTGTCGTGGGTGACGGGGACGGCGTCGGCGTGGGTCCGGTCGATGCCGCGGACCCAGATGTTGCGCCGCCCGCGGTGCGGGGCGAGGTAGGCGATGCGGGTGCCGTCCGGGGAGATGGTCGGAACGGCGAACTGCGGGTCGGCGAAGAGCGCCTCGATGTCGATCAGGTCGGGCGTCTTCTCGTCGGTCGCTGCGACGGTCACGAATCCTCCGATGAGTGGTGGGGCGGTGCCCCACCAGGCAGGTGGCGCTGAGCGACCAGGCAACACCGTGCCGTTGCGGCATGGTCAACACACCGAGCAGATCCGCAGCCGTGCCGGCGGTCTCACCCGCGGCCGGGTCAGACCCGGGCGACGAGTTTGATCTCGACGAGGAGCTCCCGGAACGCCAGGCGCGGGATCCCGATCATCGTGCTGGCGACCTGCGGGTCCGGTCGGCCGTAGGCCTCCTTGCGCACCGGTCCGGCGGCGGCGTCCGCGGCCTCGATGTCGACGACGTAGAGGACCTCGTCGACGACGTCCTCCAGCGAGGCGCCGAAGCGGGCGAGCAACCGGGCCGCGTTGGCGTAGCACTGACGCATCTGGGCGGCGGTGTTACCGGTGTCGGTGACCCGCCCGTCGGCGTCCGTGGGAGCCGGTGCGACGAGGTCGGACCCGTCGTGGGCGACCTGACCGGAGATGTAGATGGTGTCCCGGTGCTGGACCGCCTGGACGTAGCCGTATTTCGTCTCCCACGGCACACCGTGGGACTCCGTCTTCCTCGTCGTACTCATGAGCGTTGATTGTCGGCGAGCACCCGTCGGGTCAGTGTGCGGACAGATGCCGGATCGGTCGCCGCGGGTTGACGGACCCTCGAATCCGCGGCGGCTTTCCTCCGCCGCGGGCGTCGGTCATCGCCGAACCTTGATCATGCCGCTGCGGCAGGGTGTGGGATGGCCGCATGGCCTGGAGCACCCGTGAGCTCGCCGAACTGGCCGGTACCAGCCTGCGGGCGGTCCGGCACTACCACGAGGTCGGGCTGATCCCCGAGCCCGAGCGCCGCTCCAACGGCTACAAGCAGTACGGCGTCAGCCACCTCGTGCGACTGCTGCGGATCAAGCGGCTGGTCGATCTCGGGTTCTCGCTGTCGCAGATCGCCGCCATGGGCGACGACGACCACCACCCGGCGGAGGCGTTGCGCGCCCTCGACGCCGAGCTGGCCGCGACCGTCGAGCGGCTGCAGCGGGCGCGCGTCGAGCTCGGGCTGATCCTGCGCCACCACGCCCCGGCCGACCTGCCACCCGACATCGCCCCGGCGGCCGGTGGAGCGAGGCTGTCGGAGGCCGACCGGTCGCTGGTGTTGGTCATGACCCGGGTGATGGGGCCCAAGCACGTCGGTGCCTACGCCGAGATGCTGCGCACCGTGGCGGCCGACCCGACCGACGGGGAGTTCGACTCCCTGCCCGCCGACGCCGACGACGAGGTGCGCCAGGACCTGGCCGAACGCATGCTCCCGCACATCCGCCGGATCCGGGCCGAACACCCGGACCTGATGGCGCCCGACACCGAGGCCCCGCGCGGCGCGCGGTTCGTCGCCGAGACGGCAGCCGCCGCCATGCAGGAGCTCTACAACCCGGCTCAGCTGGATGTCATCCGACGGGTCGGCGCACTCCTGAAGGACCCGTGAACCGACGCCCGTCGCCGCAGCGCCGAATCCCGTGACGTACCGGACGAGCGCGACGGTCGGAGGATCGGGAACACCGCGATCGTCTACGCGGCGTAGAAAGGTCTGTGGGCGGTCGGTGCATCTGGCCGCCTGGTCGGACACATCGGATCTCGGAGACTCAGTGGTCATGTTCACGCCGATCGGCACGTCCCGGCAGGTGGAGCTCGTCGTCACAACCGGACGTGGCGAACGCCGCACGCAGGAGTCCGGCGGTTCGTCGCGCCGTCGCTCGATCTTCTGGGGGCTATGACAGTGCTCGCGCCCCACTTCGCTGCGGCCGCGGACCGTGTCGCCACGACCGCAGCGCCAGTGACGTCCGGGATCACCGTGACGGAGGCCATCGCCATCTTCGTCGGGATTCCGGCCCTACTGGTCCTGATCATCACCGCGGCCGTCTACGCCTCCACCGGCGGGAGCCGGCGGCGCCACGCCGCGTGGAAGCGCCGGCCCGTCGACCACATCGGCGGTGCGCGCCCGTCCGCGGATCCGGGGACGGCAGGATCCGTGCCGGCCCAGCCGTCTCCGGACAGACAGCCCGATGCAGCGGGCCCAGCCGGCGCCGAGGCGGCATCGCCCCGGCCGGCCGAAGAGGGGTCCGCGTGAGCGTGGCGCCCGTACGGGGTGCAGCACCGACCGGGGACGCGGCCTCGGGTCGCTGACCCACCACACCCGAACTGCCGCGTCCTCAGCGCCATAGGCCGAGGGCGCGCCGGAGATCGAGACCGTCGGCACGAGATGCGGAAGCCGGCGCAGCCGTTTTGCGGTATCCTTCTGCCTCTTCTCGTACCGACCGGCGATCAACCGGTCGCGCTGATACGGGGAATCTGCGCCTTTTCTCAAGACCGAGCAAAACTCCCGCTGCCGGCATTACCTCGACACAACGTCTCCGTGCGCGGGCGTGGGTTTCGATTGGTGGACGCCGCCTCGCGGTGGCGCATGACCCCGGCCGGGCCGCGTATTCCCGCAAGGGTGGAAAGTCACTGTGCCCTCCCGATCGACCGCGCTGATCGGTGGCTTGCCGGGCCATACCCGTACGTAAACCGGTGCGCCATGGTTCAGGTTCCAGCCCTTCGGTACTTGTGATCTGAAAGCATCGGACTTCGCTTGACAGCGTCGCGATGACCGTGGCTACTCTGGAGTCACCACCGGTTGCACCCCGTGCGGCGGCAGCACCGCCCTTTGCACGTCACCGGGTCTCCGGGCGTCCCGCAGCGTGGCCCGACGCGAGGAACAAGACCAGCCATGCCCTTCGTTCGACGATCTACCCGGGTCGGTTTCCCGGCTCCGTCATAGAACCTGCCCAGCGATTGGCCGAAGCTCCATCCAGGCCGGCCACAGTCCCAGGTCCCCGCAGTCGCGGACGACACCGCGGGTCCTTCTCAGGGATTCGACGCGCGCTGCCGGCAGGCGTCGCCGAAACGCATCGGCATGGCTAACCCTGGAATGAAGGAGTCGAACTCGTGGGGGAACTTGCCGAGGCTTCCGATCCGCATGCAGCTGAAGCCTCACGCATGCCCGCCGGGCGCATCAGCCCGACAGCCAGCATCAAGCAGAAGCTCGGCGACGTGCTGGCGGAGATCATGCACACCGATCGAGTGTCCGCAGACAGTAACTTCTTCGACGACCTGGGCGCCGACTCGCTGCTGATGGCCCAGTTCTGCGCACGGATCAGGAAGCGAGCCGACCTGCCGGCCGTGTCGATGAAGGACGTCTACCGGCATCCGACCATCAGGAGCCTGGCAACAGCGCTCGCGGAACCCGCGTCCGCCCCCGCGGAGTCGCCGGTTGCGGCGTCGCCCGAGGTGACGGCGCCGGCGAGCAGGGTGGAGTACATCGTCTGCGGAACGCTGCAGTTCCTGATCTACCTCGGCTACTCGTTCCTCGTCGCGATCGTTCTCGAGGAGGGCTACGACTGGGTCTCCGCCGCCCCCGGCGTGGCCGACATCTACCTGCGGTCGGTCCTGTTCGGTGCGCCGACCTTCCTCGGCCTGTGCATTCTTCCCATCGTGGCGAAGTGGGTGCTCGTCGGGAGGTGGAAGCCCCGGCAGATCCGCATCTGGAGCCTGACCTACGTCCGCTTCTGGACCGTGCGGATGCTCGTCCGCGCGAGCCCGATGATCCTCTTCGTCGGCTCGCCGCTCTACGTGCTCTACCTGAGAGCGCTCGGCGCGCACATCGGGCGGGGGGTCGCGATCCTCTCCCGGGACGTGCCGGTCTGCGCCGACCTGCTCACCGTCGGCGACGGCACCGTGATCCGCAAGGACTCGTACTTCACGTGCTACCGCGCCCACGCCGGCCTCATCCAGACCGGTCCGGTCACCCTCGGCAAGAACGCCTACGTCGGCGAGTCCACGGTGATCGACATCGGGACGGCGATGGGCGACGGGACGCAGCTCGGCCATTCCTCCTCCCTGCACAGCGGGCAGTCCGTGCCGGACGGCGAACGCTGGCACGGGTCTCCCGCTCGGCGCACCACAGCGAACTACCAGACGATCGAGCAGCAGGCCGGCGCCGGCGCGCTGCGGAAGGCCGTCTCCGCGATCCTGCAACTGCTGGGACTGCTGCTCGTGGTGCTGCCGGTGCTGATCGGCGGCGCCGCGTTCCTGCTCCTCGCCATCCCACGGGTGGCCACCCTGCTCGGAGCAGGTGCACTGGACCTGGTCGACTGGAAGTTCTACGTCTACGCCCTGGCCGCGTCCTTCGTCATCTTCTTCGGCCTGGTTCTCGTGGGCTTCCTGGTCGTGACCACCGTCCCGCGCCTGCTCGGCCTCGCCATCACGCCGGACAAGGTCTATTCGCTGTACGGCTTCCACGCCGCGCTGCACCGGGCGATCACGCTGATGACGAACCTGCGCTTCTTCACCTACCTGTTCGGCGACAGCTCCTACATCGTCAACTACCTGAACTGGCTCGGGGGCAAGGTGTCCCGGGCCGAGCAGACCGGGTCCAACTTCGGCCTGGAGGTGAAGCACGAGACCCCGTTCATGACCACGGTCGGCGCCGGAACGATGGTGGCCGACGGACTGTCGATCATCAACGCCGACTACTCGAACACGTCCTTCCGGGTCTCCCGGGCGAGGATCGGTGCCCACGTCTTCCTCGGCAACAACGTCGCCTTTCCCGCCCGGAACCGCCTGGGCGACAACACCCTGGTGGCCTCGAAGGCCATGGTGCCCATCGACGGACCCGTCCGGGAGAACGTCGGGCTGCTGGGGTCGCCCAGCTTCGAGATCCCGCGGACGGTCCACCGCGACAGCAAGTTCGACCACCTGCGCAGCGGGGACGAGCTGCGTCGCCGCCTCTCGGTCAAGAACAGGCACAACCTCCGGAGCATGGGGATGTACCTGCTCGTGCGGTGGGTCTACTTCTTCGGTGCCGTCGTACTGTTCCTGGCCGCCGACGAGCTCTACGGCCGGTGGGGTGCCTGGGTGAACGTGCCGGCCGACGTCCTCCTCCTGTCGAGCGTGCTGTACTTCGTACTGATCGAGCGTGCGATCACCGGGTTCCGCACTCTGCAGCCCCGGTACTGCTCGATCTACGACCCGTACTTCTGGTGGCACGAGCGGTTCTGGAAGGTGCCCGCGATGGGCTACCTCCTCCGGGTTTTCGACGGCACCCCGTTCAAGAGCATGATCTGGCGGCTGCTGGGCACGCGGGTCGGGAAGCGGCTGTTCGACGACGGTTGCGCACTGCCGGAGAGGTCGCTCGTGACGATCGGCGACGACGTCACCCTCAACGTGCATTCGAAGATCCAGTGCCACTCCCAGGAGGACGGCGCCTTCAAGTCCGACCGCATCATGATCGGGTCCGGGTGCACCCTGGGCGTCGGCGCGTTCGTCATGTACGGCGCGACGCTGGGTGACGGCGCGGAGCTCGAGCCCGACTCGTACCTGATGAAGGGCGAGGACGTTCCCCCGCACGCTCGGTGGGGCGGGAACCCGGCAACGGACTTCCGGGCGGAGAACGAGCGGGCGGCCTGACGACCGCGACCCTGGCCAACATCGTGGACCGGGCATTCCAGACCATTCCGGAGTCTGGGATGTCCGGTCTCGCATCAGTTCAGTAGAAAAATGCTGGGATCGAGGGCGACGATGTAAGAAGCAAAGCGCGTATGATTCGGTCGAAGGCGGCGCTCCCGATGGGCATTGCCAGGCGATCCATGGCCAACGATGAGGGGAACGCGCATGCGCAGGAGCAGAGTCGTACTGGCGGGGATTCTTTCTCTGGCGGCTGTCCTCCTGATCCCCGCGACAGCTTCCGCCGAGACCGCGCGTCAGCCGGGCCTGAGCACCACGCAGAAGGCGGCCCTGCTGACCGATTTCGGAACAGCGCTCAGGAATATCGACCCCGGAGCCATGGCTGCGGTGGTGACACCGAACGTGGTCTGGAACTTTCCCGGGACCAGCGTGGAGTCCGGCCGGGCACGAGGGGTGAAGCAGATCATCGCCCGAGCCAAGGTCCAACACGATTTCGGTCTGACGATCACGGTGGAGCATGTCACCTTCGCCGCACATGACATGCTGGCGGAGTTCCATACTCATGCCCAGCGAAACGGGAAGACGCTGGACGAGTACGTGATCGACGACTTCCAGTTCCGCGACGGCAGGATCTCGCACATCGACAGCGGCGTATCTGAGGTCAATGGCGTCAACAGCTTCTTCTCGTGAGCCCACCCGGGGGCGGCGGCTCGGCTCGGACGCTCAGGCCGGCACGGCCTTCGCGGAGTTCCAGAGCACGCCGAGGTTGAGGCGGTTCGGGTAGCGCTCGACCATGGCCTCGTAGAGGGCCGGTCATCAGCGGGTCCACGAGGACCGCGTCGCGTTCGGCGGCGATCAGCGTCGACGCGGTGGGCGACCACATGCGCTCGGCCTCGCCAGGCGGCAGGTCGTCGGAGACCGCCGGCTTGGCCGGGGTCACGTAGACCGAGTAGGTCAGCCTCGTCATGTTCCTCGTGCCTCCTGGGCTGTGACGGCGGGTGCTTCCTCGTGGGAATACGTTCTGGGACGCGGCCAGGTTCTCGTCGAGGTGAGCCGAGTGGTCGTTCCGCTTACCCGTCGGGCCCTCTGCGGGTGTCCGGAGCGGCGACGAGCGCGTCCCGGAGCCCTGCTCGCGAGCTGATGCCCAGCTTGGGGAAGGCGCGGTAGAGGTGGGCCCCGACCGTCCGGTGGGACAGGAAGAGCTGCTGCGCGATCTGCTTGTTGGACAGTCCCGACGCGGCCAGCATCGCGATCTCGTGTTCCTGTGGCGTGAGGGAGTCTGGTGCGCCTTCGCCGCGGCCTGCCCGGCTCTGCCCGGCGACCCGGAGTCCGTTCTCGGCCCGGCGCGACCACGGGTGGGCGCCGAGGCGCCGGAACGTCTCCATCGCTGCGATGAGGTGGTCCCGTGCGGCCGCGGCGGCACGGTTCCGCCGGAGGTGTTCGCCGAAGGCGAGCTGGGTCCGGGCGAGGTCGAACGGCCAACGATCGATGCCCGGGAGGGCGAGGGCCTGCTCGAACAGTTCGGTGGCCCGGTCGTCGGCGGCGGCGAGGGCAGTAGCGCTCCCGACGAGCAGTGCGAGCCGGGGGGAGAGCGCGGCGACGTTCGCCTCGTGCATCGCCGCGACGTGCGCTGCCGCTGCGTCCCGGCGGCCGGTTCGCAGGGCGGCCTCCACGAGATCCGCCATCACCCATAGCGCGTGCGGTGCGTAGGAGTCGAACGAACCAGCGGGGCTGATCGCAGTGGTGTGCCGGTAGGCACCGTCGAAGTCCCCGCGGCCGAGCGCGGCGAGGCCCCGGGCGTGGTGGACGAAGTGCAGCGGTCCCCTCGCTCCTCGCGGCGACGCCCACCGGATGATCTCGTCGGTCCAGGCCAGGTTCGCATCCTGGTCGCCGCGGACGGCCGCGACGAGGGCCTTGTAGTAGTGGAACTGCCACAAGAAGTGCCGGTAGCGCTGGCCGTCGCACAGCTCGAGGGCCTCGTCGGCCAGTTCCGTGATCTCGTCCCACCGGCCTGCGGTGAAGCTCCCGGCGCACAGGTGCATGGTCGACACGAGGGCCTTCATGACGGCGCCGCCCTCCCGCCCGTCGCGCAGGACGCGCCAGGAACTGGCCCGGCAGGGTCCCAAGCGGTCGAGGTGGACCGCGCAACGGGTCGTCCGCACGATCGTCGCCGGGTCGGCCTCGACGTGCAGCCGGGCCAAGGCGACGTCGAGCTCGTCGAGTACGGACGCGGTGGCGCGCACCGGGTCGAGGAAGGTCCTGGTCTGCAGGGTCATCAGGGCAGGAGCGGATGGCGTGAGCCGAGCGACCGCAGCGTGGTACGGAGCCCAGTGCTCGGGGGTCCCGCCCAGCCAGCACAGCAGCGACAGCGCCCAGAGTGCTTCGACGAGCTCGGCGTCGTCGGCCGGCCCACCCATGGACCGGTTCTCGATGGCCCCGACCAGCAGAGCGTGGGCGGTGTCGATATCCGTGTCGCCGTTCACGAGCAGGTAAGCGGTCGTGGCCGCGGCGTAGAGGGAGCCGCCCTGGTCCAGGCCGGCAGCCCGGGCGTCGACCAGCAGCTGGGACGCCGTTCCCATCTCGCCTGTCACGTCGGCCCCGATGAAGGCCGCCTGGGCCAGCCGCCTGCTCCGGTCCGCGCCGCGGGGACTGAGGTGGGCGGCCCGGACCAGCGCGGAGATGGCGCCCGTGGCGTCCCCGCGGTCGAGGCTGCGTTGCGCCGCTTCCTGGAGCAGGTGGGCCACCGGCTCGTCGGGCTTCTCGGTCGCCTCGCCCAGGTGCCACGCCCGGCGCTCGGGCCGGTTCGTCCACAGCTGCGCCAGCACCAGGTGCGCGCGGCGGCGGTCGGCGGCACTCGACATCTCCACGATCGCCGACCGGGTCAGCGGATGTCGGAAGGCCAGCCGTCCACCGCGACCGTCGACGCGCACGAGCCCCGCACGTTCGGCCGCCGCGAGGTGTTCCATCGCCCCGGGCCCGTCGCCGTCGGCCTGCACGACATGCAGGTCGCCGGTGCCGTCCAGTGCGGCGAGCAGCAGCAGCTGCCGGGTGGGCTCGGCGAGTTCTGCGATCCGGGCGGCGAACAGGGCCTGGAGCCGTCGCCCGATGGGCAGGACGGCCGGCAGCGACCGCAGCGCGTCGCAGTGGGGAAAGTTCAGCGCGGTGGGTAGCTCCACGAGGGCGAGCGGGTTGCCCTGTGCCTCCGCCAACACCCGTCGCCGCACCATGCCGGGGAGTGTGGGGAAGCGGTGATCCAGCAGGCGGCGAGCCGTCTCGTCGTCGAGCGGCTGAAGCTCGTGCTCGGGCAGGCCGCTGTGCTCGAAGAAGCCCTCGATGTCGGAGCGCGCGGCCGCCAGGAACCCGATCCGGGAGCCGTCGAGCCGGCGAGCGACGAATCCCAGCACCGCGGCGCTCGCCCGGTCGATCCACTGGGCGTCGTCGACCACGACGAGCACCGCCTGGTCGGCGGCGATCGAGCGCAGGAGCGTGAGCGTGGCGTTCGCCACGAGCATCCGGTCCGGTGCCGGTCCCGTCCTGAGCCCCAGTGCCACCGAGAGCGCGTCGCACTGCGCGGCACCGAGACGCCGGGCGAACTCGTCGAACGCGGGCAGCAGGGCCTGGTTGAGGCCGGAGAAGCCGATCCCGGCCTCGAACTCGACTCCGGCCGCCCGCAGCACCCGCATCCCGGCCGCCGCCGCCACCTCCACCGCTGCCCGGAGGAGCATCGTCTTACCGATTCCGGCATCCCCGACCACTGACAGCGCAGCGCCCGAAACAGCCGCCCTGTCGAGGAAGGAGCGAACAATCGTCAGATCATCGTTCCGTCCGAATAGCTGGATCAACGTACTACTTCGAGTCGTATGTCCATTCAGCACCGAGTCCTCCAGGCTTCCAATGCGCACGTGAGCGGGACGGAAGTTACCCATACGCGGAGTAAAGCCTGTGAGAAGTGTGCGGTATGCAGATTCCTGACGGCACGAAACCGGACGGCCATGATTCATCGCCGGTAACCGAAGAATGCCTCGAATGCGTACAGAGTGGAGATACCGCGGCCGAGCCGGTCGGCCGGGTCGTGGTGGCGGATGTAGCTGCCGGGCTAGCTGGCACAGGTCACCCCAGTGATCACAGACGCTCTGCCGACCGCGCCCCTCTGTGCGCCCCCCTTTATGCGGCGAGGTGCAGGAGTGGTTTTCGGCGGGGTCTTCGTTGGGGGTCGATCCAGGCGGGTGGGATGAGTTCGGGCAACCCGTCGCGGATGCGTACTTCCCACTCGGAGTGGTGCTGCAGGCGGTGACACGCCCGGCAGAGCATCACGCAGTTGTGCAGGGCCGTGTCGCCACCGTCCTGCCAGGCTGTGATGTGGTGGACCTCGCACCACGACGGTGGCCGCCCGCACCCGGCGCACCCACGGTCCCGCGCGGCGATCGCGCGGCGCAGCCCGTCGGAGATGGTGCGGGTGACCCGCCCGACATCGAGCGGCTGACCCTTCCCGTTCAACACCACGGGCACGACCGCGGCGTCACAGGCCAGCATCCGCAGCGATTCCGGCGACAGCGTGCCCCCGAAGTCCAAACACGCGGCGCGGGCCCGGCTCTCCAGGTCCTCCAACCGGACCAACACGTTCAGGTGCGGGCGGCGCCCACCACACGCGGGCACATCACCGTGGTCGAGCACATACCCACACACATCCGCGAGGGCCTCGGCCTGACGTTGCGCGAGGCTGCGCTGCTCGTCGCCGGTGACCGGTCGGGCGTGGGCGTCGATCACGGTGGCGACGGCGTCGAACATCGCCGCGTCATCGAACCGGCCCTTCAGGGTGCCGCCGGCCTTCCCGCGGTGACGCACCAGGTGCAGTTCGTTGACCGCGGCGGCTGGCCGGTCATCGGGCTCGGCGCCGTCCTCGTCGAGGGCCTCCACCAGCGCGGTGCCCCAGGTCTGCAGCTCCGACGGGGTGTAGACGGCGGCTTTGTCGGCGAGCTGGGCTTCCGCGCCGGCCCACACCTCGGGTGTAAGCCTTTCCGCGGCCGGGCTGGCGAGCACGCGGGCGATCACTGCGACGTGCCGCAGCCCGGTCTGCCCGGCGGCGAACACCGCCGCAGTGGCAGGCAGCCGGGCGGGCAACACGGTGCCGTCGAGCCCGACCCGCGGGCAGGCCTGGTCGGCGGCGACCACCCGCTGGCGGGCTTCGAACCGTTCCCACCCGAGCAGATCCCCCAACGCGGCCGGAGTCGACGTGTAGCCACGTTCGGCGAACGTGCCCCGCCGCTCCAGAGCCGCCACGGTGGCAACAACGACCCGGTCCAGCCGGCGGCTGGTGCCCTCGCACAAGGTGAGGACGGACAGCAGCTCGTCATCGGTGGCGCCGGTCTCAGCGGCCGCGGACAGCGCGTCGATCACCTCGACCAGGAGGCGATGGGTGGTGGTGAGCGGGCTGTCCGACACCTCTACATCATACTCGAACACATGTTCGAACCGATGTTCGTCGTCGCAGGTCAACTGCCGTTCAGCGCTCGTGGCGACGGCCTGCCGGGCTTGCCGATCGCTCCACGCCGTCCGACGCGCCACGGCCCGCCAGGCCCGCACCGGCCCACCGCGGCCACAGCGCGCTCGGCGGCCACCCACTCATCAGCCGGGTCAACAACCCGGCTGGCATTACAGCTGGCTCGGCTGCGCCTCGGCTGCGAGCACCCGCTTCCTCACCTTGGTGGATAGACACCGGCGAAGTCAGCTCCCGTATCCCGCTTCGAACCAGGACCTCGCAGTTGATGTGGCCGGCGTCCATCGCACGGACCGCGAGCATGACCTCAGCGATCGCCGAGGCCGATCCTCGGGCGGTCTCGGCGCCGATCACGGCTCGGCAGCACGCGCGCCGCGGCGTCCGGGCGGGTGCGCCCCCTCCTGGCCACCCGCCCGCCTGCTGCTCACATACGCCCGACTGGGCGCCGAATCGGAGCTGAGTCCGGATACTCGGCACTGTAAGTGGATTCAGCTCCGCTTGCAAGGGCGTCGCATGTCGCATCCGCCGGTCCGGCACGTCCGGGTCGATGCCCGCGGGCGGCTCGGGCGCGACGTGCGGTCCGCTCCTACTTGCAGGGCCTGCCGCATCCGATCATGGTGCGGCAGGGAGAGACGTGCGTTGTCCCTGCCTGCTCTTCCTTGCCCCGGACGGACTGGTGCGGCGGGCGACGAGGCCGTCCAGCAGCAGGGTGATCAGCCGTGATGCGAGGTCGCGCTGGTGCTCGTGGCCGCTGATGAGGGTGATCCCGCCGAGTGCCATGAGTACGTCCGGTGCCGACGCGTCCGCGCGGAAGTCGCCCGCCGCGATTCCGGAGGTCAGCAGGACCGCAACCGCCCCGTGGAGAACCTCGCGACTGTGCAGGCGAAGCCCCTCGCGGGTTGCGAGGATCGCGGGCAGCGCATCGGCCATGCCCTGCTTGGTCAGCATGTAGTCGACGAAGGCTTCCATCCATGCTCGCAGGGCGTCAGCGGGGGAGTGGTCATCCAGCAGGCGCGATGCCGACTCGCACAGGCGGGTCGTCTCGTTCCGGTAGGTCGCCTCGATGAGATCTTCCCGCGTCGGAAACCTGCGGTAGAGCGTCCCGATCCCCACTCCTGCCTCGGCGGCGACGGCCTTGAGCGACGTGTCGGCTCCCTCGCGGGCGAACGTGCGCGCAGCCACCTCGAGCAGGCGCTCGTAGTTCGCCTGCGCATCGGCGCGAAGTGGGCGGGGCATTGGTTCCCTCCTTGCAAGCGGAAGCGACTCCACTTATGCTACGGCCGCAACCGGACTCGACTCCGATTAAGTGTAGTGGATCAGACGCCCAAATCGGTCGCCCGCTGGAGTCAGAGTCGGCACCCGGTCGGTGGCCGGAGGGCGTTCGCCCTGGATGACGGTTGCCCGCGGCGCACACGATCGGCGGTAGCCCCGGCGATCACGTGCGGCCCCAGCACGAGGGTGGCGGCCGTGGACCGCCACCCCGCCGCACCAATCGATGCACCACTCGAACACTGGCGGCGCAGACCGGACAGCTGCTCCTCGACCTGTGTGTCTGCCGTGGCCGGAACAGCCCGTCCGCGCGTGACGCATCCGGGGGTGGGCATTGACGAACACCCTCGGCAGGTTCTCCTCACCCGGAGCGGTGACCGGTGACCTCGGTGCGGGGGAGACGTCCGGCCCGGGAGTGGCCGGTGAGCTCGTCGCCGCAGGCCGTGACGTCGAAGTCGAGGTTGAGGCGCATGGGGCGGGTCACGGCCTGTCGCCACCCGACGCGCTCGCCGTCCGGTGTGGTCTGGGTGGTGATACCCGTGAGGGGAACGGTCTCGCCATCCGCCGTGGCGGTGCCGGTGACGCCATCCGCCGTCTCGACGAAGGTGTAGCTGGCGGGGAGGGTGCCGATCGGGGTCTTGAGCTTCAGTTCCCAGGTGCCGGCGATGGCGGTCATGCGGGCGGCCGGCGCCAGGGCGTGCCGCGGCGTTCGTAGACGAAGAGCTGTTCGACGGCGTGGGCGATGTGCGGGCCGTACTCACGTTCGAGGAGGTAGAGGGCGAGGTCGAGTCCCGACGTCACGCCGCTGGCGGAGATGAGGTTCCCGTCGTCGACCACCCGCGCGTGCACGGGACGTACACCGGTGGCCTCGAGGACGTCCATGCCGAGCGGGTGCGTCACGGCGTGGCGGTTCTCGATGAGCCCGGCCATGGCGAGCGCCAGCGATCCGCCGCAGACGGCCGCCACGGTCACCTCGTGGTTGGTCAACGCCTGCTTGATCAAAGGCGCTGCAGTGCTCTGGGCCATCCGGGCCAGCAGGACGGGGATGGTCTCGACCCCGTCGTCGGGATCGCCGTCGACGGGTCCGGAGGCGCCCGGGACGACGAGGTAGCCCGGCCGGTCCGGGTCCAGGACGCTCGTTGCCTCCAAGGCCAGGCCGCGGGTTCCCGAGACGACCCGGCGCGGGCCTTCGGCGGAGACGAGCTCCACCTCCAGAGCGCCGCCGACCTCGTCACTGCCCGCGGCAAGGACCTCGAACGGCGCGATCGCGTCCAGCGGGTCGAACCCGTCGAACAGCACGATCTGGGCAGCCAACGTCATCGGCAGCACTCCTCACATCGACCCCGGCCCCTCGCCGGCGGTGCCGCCCATCGTGGACCGGGTCGCGCTGGACCACCGCTGGCTGGATGACAACATCCGACCGGATATGGCCACAGCGCCACGAGCACCATCCGGCTGGAGGTGACATCGCTGTGGCCTGCGCCGTCGTGGATATGGTCGAGGTCATGCACGTTGTCGCGGTGCTCGCGCTGCAGGACGCGATCGTGTTTGATCTGGCCACGCCGCTCGAGGTGTTCGGCCGGGTCCGGTTGCCTGACGGGCGACCGGGATACCGCCTCGTGGTCTGCGGATCCGCACCGCTGGTCGAGGCCGGGCCGGTGCGGCTGGCGACCGAGCACGGGCTCGACGAACTGGCCCGCGCCGACACGATCGTCGTGCCCGGCCGCCACCACGTCGACACCCCGACCCCGGACGATGTCCTGGCCGCCCTCCGTGCCGCTGCCGCAGCGGGGACGCGGATCGTGTCGATCTGCGTCGGCGCCTTCACCCTCGCCGAGGCGGGGCTACTCGACGGGTTGACCGCCACGACCCACTGGGCCGCCGCCGATGTGCTGGCCCGACGCCACCCGCGCGTACAGGTCGACCCGCAGGTGCTCTACGTGGACAGCGGTCAGATCCTGACCTCCGCGGGCGCGTCGGCCGGGCTCGACCTGTGCCTGCACATGATCCGCCGTGACTACGGCACCGCGGTCGCCGCCGACGCCTCCCGGCTGGCGGTCGCGCCCCTTCACCGGCACGGGGGCCAGGCCCAGTTCATCGTGCGCAACCCACCGGCGCTCGCCACGACGACACTCGAACCGGTCCTGGCCTGGATCGAGGAACACGCCCACCAGGACCTCAGCCTCGCCGATCTGGCCGCTGCCGCCCGGATGAGCGTGCGCAGCCTGCACCGGCGCTTTCATGCCGAGACCGGGCAGAGCCCGATCGAGTGGCTCACCGGAGTGCGCATCAGGCATGCGCAGGAACTTCTGGAGATGACCGACCACGGGGTCGAGACCATCGCTCGGCGAACCGGCTTCGCCAGTGCGACCACGTTCCGCACCCAATTCCGTCGCCTCGCCGGGGTCAGTCCACGCACGTACCGAGCCACCTTCCGGGCCCGCGCCTGATCCGGCACTCCCGCGGCTGACCGTTCTGTCGGGTTGCAGGCGTTCGTCGGATCACCCCGACGTAGACTCCGCCGTCATGCCCACGTCGAGCGGCGCCCGGCGCGTCCGCTCAGCGGCGTTCGCGGCGTGTGCGGTGGGCCTCGCCCTCGGTGCGCACGTCACCGCGGGCGGCGAGGCACCCGACGTCACGCTTCTCCTGGTGCTGGGCGTCCTCGTCGAGGCGGCCTCGTCGACGTTCGCCCGCCGGCCACGGGGCGCGATCGCCACGGCCGTCGCGCTGCTCTCGGCTCAGGTGGCGCTGCACGGCTCGTTCATGATCCCCGGCCCGGCACATGCCGCGCACGTGAGCCATCTCCCGTCCCCGCCGATGCTCGTCGCGCACGGGCTCGCGGCCCTCGTCCTCGCGGTTCTCCTCGTCCGCGGCGAGCAACTGATCACGCACGTCGCCCGCGTGCTCGTGCCGGTGGCGCTGCTGCGGCCGTTCCGGCCGCTGCCGGTGCGCCGGCTCATGATCGTCCCTCCCGGCGACCTTCCCCGGCCGCGTCCCACGGTGACGCTGCACGACCTCAGCAGGCGCGGACCCCCGGATCGCTGTCTCGCGACGCACGCCTGACCGGATCTCCCATCCCGGTTCGGTGCGCCGCGGCGCGCTTCGCCGGCCAGGGCGTGGTCGTCCGGCCGGATCCACACACCGAATCCGAGGGATCTCGCATGCTTGTTTCCGCACGTCCGCTTCGCGGCCCGCTCCTGGTGATCACGACCGCCTGCGTCATCGGGATCGCGGGGTGCGCCGGTGGCGACCCGTCACCCGCAGCCGCCCCATCCGCAGCCGCCCCATCCGCAGCCGCCGCATCCCCAGCCGTCTCGGCGCCGGCCGTCACGGTCGCCGATCCGTGGGTCAAGACCGCCGAGTCGGGGATGACCGCGGCGTTCGGCACGTTCAGCACGACCGGGTCCACACCGGTGACCGTCCTGTCCGCTCAGACCTCGGCCTCGTCGCGCACGGAGCTGCACGAGGTCGTCGTCGGTGACGACGGTGCGATGACGATGCGGCCCAAGGGCGACGGCTTCGTCATCGAGCCCGGCGCACCGCACGTGCTCGCTCCCGGAGGGGACCACATCATGATCATGGATCTGGCCTCGCCGATCCGCCCGGGTGACCAGATCGACGTCACGCTCTCCCTGTCCGACGGTTCTACGACCCGGTTCTCGGCCCTGGCGAAGGAGACCAGCGGTGGGGAGGAGAACTACGACGACGGCGCCGGCAGCATGCACATGTCGGGAGGGCAGGGCGGATGAGCGCGCTGGGTCCCTCGCTTCGTCGCCGGGCCCTGCTGCTGGGAGGTGCTGCCGCGGTCGTCGGCGGCGGCACCGCGGCGGCGCTCGCGGTCCGGGACGGCGACCCGGAGGTCAGGCCGGTCGCGGTGGCCCCGGTGGGTGCCGAGACCGTTCCGTTCCACGGTGTCCACCAGCCCGGCATCGACACCCTTCCGGCGCAGGCGCATGCCGTCTTCCTCGGGCTCGATCTGAACCCCGGCAGCGGACCTGCCGAGGTGGGTCGGTTGATGCGGTTGCTCAGTGATGACGCCGCGCGGCTGATGAGCGGGCGCGCTCCGCTCGCGGCCGAGGACCAGGAGCTCGCGGTCCTGCCCTCACGGTTGACCGTGACCTTCGGGTTCGGTGCGGGACTGTTCGACGCGATCGGTCGTGCGGGGGACTGCCCCGCCGTCGTCCGGGAGCTACCCGCGTTCCCGGCCGACCGGCTGGACCCACGATGGTCGGGCGGTGACCTGCTCCTGCAGGTCTGCTCCGACGATCCGGTGCCGCTGGCCTACGCGGTGCGCCGGCTGGTCAGAGACGCTCGCAGCATGACGTCGGTGCGCTGGGTCCAGCGCGGGTTCAACCCCGCCCGTGGGCCGGAGCCGGCCGCGGTGACGCCGCGCAACCTCTTCGGCCAGCGCGACGGCACGGCCAATCCCGCCTCCGGTTCCCCGGAGCTGGCCGAGTCCGTCTGGGTGCGCGACGGCCCGTCGTGGTTCGTCGGCGGCAGCGTGCTGGTGCTGCGGCGGATACGGATGGATCTGGACACCTGGGACGACTTCGGCCGGGTGGGGAAGGAGATGGCGCTCGCCCGCCGGCTCGACACCGGCGCCCCGGTGACCGGTGGTGGCGAGTTCGACGAGGTGGATCCGCGAGTGGTGGACGAGCGCGGCATGCCGATGGTGGCGGCGAGCGCGCACGTCGTCCGGGCCAAGGCGCGTACTCCGGCCGAGCGGATGTTGCGCCGCGGCTACAGCTACGACGACGGGCCCACTCCGGACGGCGCGCCCGATGCGGGTCAGCTCTTCGCCGCCTACCAGGCGGACGCGGCCACCGCGTTCGTGCCGGTGCAGGGCCGCCTCGCCGAGTCCGACGTGATGAACCTGTGGGTCACCCATGTCGGGTCGGCCGCCTTCGTCATCCCACCGGGATGCGCGGACGGCGAGTTCGTCGGGCGGGCCCTCCTCGGAACGTGATCTGAGGTCCCGACCGCTCGATGGGCGGTTCCCTCTCGCCGAGGGAGCCGCCCATCGGCATCTTCCGGCCGGACATAGGGTGCAATCTGGTCAATTGTGCTACTTTCTGGCCATGCGGCCAGAAAGCAGGGCGACCGGTCAGAAGGCGGCGTCCTTCATCGAGGAGGCCCGCCGCGCGCAGATCATCGAGTGCGCCGTCGAGACCTTCGCGGAGCTGGGCTTCGTGGCCACCTCGCTGGCGCGTATCGCCGAGCGCGCCGGGATCAGCAAGGGCGTGATCTCCTACCACTTCGCCGGCAAGGCCGAGCTGATGGACCAGATCGTCGAGCAGGTCTACCGCGAGATCGCCGGGTTCGTCCTGCTGCGTATGGAGGGGGAGACCACCGCGACCGGTGCGCTGCGGGCGAACATCCGCGCGGTCGCCGTGTACATGCGGGACCATCCCACCCACCTGCTCGCTCTCGGCGAGATCTTCAAGAACGTCCGTACCGCCGACGGCAAGCGCCGCTACGGCACCGCGTTCAACGAGCCGGTCTACGAAGCGCGAGCGGAGATGTTCCGCCAGGGCCAGCGGTCCGGCGAGCTCCGCTCCTTCGACGCCCGCGTGATGGCCATCACCGTGCAGGCCGCGATCGACGAGATGTTCGCCTACTGGGTGACCTACCCCGAGCACGACCTGGAAGCGCACGCGGACGAACTGGCCGACCTGTTCGAGCACGCCACGCGAGCCGAACACCCCGGGGGAACGGCAGACCGATGACCCGACCCGTCGAAGAACCGACCACCTCGCCCGCCACCTACCCGCGACTCCTCCACGTCGACAACCTGCGCACCGCTCTGACGGTGCTCGTCGTGATCCACCACGCCGCGCTCGGCTACAGCAACGTCCCGGGCTGGTACTACGTGGAGCCGCCGACCGACTCCTCCGCAACGCTCCTGGACGTCCTGCTGGTGCTCAACCAGGCGTTCTTCATGGGCGCCTTCTTCCTCATCTCGGCGCTCTTCGTGCCGGGCTCCTACGACCGCAAGGGCCCCCGGCGCTTCGTCGGGGAACGGCTGCTGCGACTGGGAGTCCCGCTGGTGCTCTGGCTGCTGGTGCTCCGTCCCCTGGCGACCATCGGCCGCTACATCGAGGCGAGAGACGCCGCCGCCCAGCACGGGACCGACCTGCCGTACTGGCAGTTCTACCTCCTCTCGTTCAACCCCGGGCCGATGTGGTTCGTCGGGGTGCTGCTCGTGTTCAGCGCGCTCTACGTCGCGTGGCGGCGCCTGGCAGGCGAGGGCCGGGATGAATCCGGTCCGGCCACGGGCCAGGCGCCCGGCGCTGTCGCGATCGCCGGGTTCGTCATCGGGCTGGCGCTGGTGACCTACCTGTGGCGCATCGCGGTGCCGATGGACTTCCGGCTCCCCGGCCTGCCCACGCCCGCCTACCTGCCGCAGTACGCGGCGCTGTTCGTCGTCGGGCTGATCGCGACCAGACGCGGCTGGCCGGCGGGCCTCTCCGGCACGGCAGGCCGGGCCGGGTTCGCGACCGCGGCCGTCGCCGCAGTGTCGATCGTTCTCCTCCTGGCGTCCGCCGGAGACGCGGTCCTGGGCCAGGGCACCTGGCCGTCCCTGGTGATGGCGCTGTGCGAGCAGGCGCTGGCCGTCGGCCTGATCCTGGGCCTTCTCGTGCTGTTCCGGGAGCGCCTCGCCCACCAGGGACGCGGACGCCGGAACCTGTCGGCGCACGCCTACACCGTCTACGTCACCCACCCGCTCGTGCTGGTCGCCCTGGGCTACGCCCTCAGCGACGTGCAGGCGCCTGCCGCGGTGAAGTTCGCGCTGCTGGCCGTCCTCGGGGTGCCGCTGTGCTGGGTGATGGCGTTCGGGGTCCGCGCCCTGCCGGGTGCGAGCAAGGTGCTCTAGCGCTCCGCCACCGCCGCTGCGCGCAGGTCGCGCACGCCATTGATCACAAGGTGCACTCCTGGTCGCTCGGGTTGGCTACTGTCCCGCCGTCGGTAAGGACAGGGTAAGCAAACTCGATCGAGGAGAGCCATCTGATGCGGCGAGCGCACGGTGCGATGGGTGCGGTACTTGCGGTACTCGTCCTGGCGGGGTGCGGGAGCGGGGATACCACCGCAGCCACGGGAGCACCGGTCACCGCGACGGAAGCGGCTGCGCCCGCCGCGTCGGTGGACGCCCCGCCCGGCCCGGTGGCGATCCCGCAGGGGATGGGTGCGCCCGAGGGAGACGGCGTGTTCCCCCGGACGATGCACCACTTCGGAGGGACGACCACGATCAGCTCCCCGCCGCGGCGGGTGGTGGTGATCGCCACCGGGCAGACCGACGCGGCGCTCACACTCGGTGTCGTGCCGGTCGGCGTGGCCTTCGGCGACGATGCGGAGCTCATCCCGCGGTACGTGAAGGACGCGTTCCCGCAGTACGCCGGTCAGCTCGCCACCGTGGCCTCCGTCGGGTCCCGGCAGAGTCCCAACCTGGAGGCGATCGCCGCGCTGCGTCCCGATCTCATCCTCGCGAACGCCGCCGCGGCGCAGGAGATCTATCCGAAGCTGTCCGGGATCGCGCCGACCGTGCTGGTGCAAGGGACCGGCGTCAACTGGAAGCAGGACTTCCTGATGCTGGCCGACAGCCTCGGCCTGCAGGGCAGGGCTCAGGCCTACATCGACGGCTTCGACGCCGACGCGGCCGCCCTGGGCGCGTCCGTCGGTGACGAGACGATCTCGTTCGTGCGGATCACCGCGGACCGCACCCGCATCTTCGGGGTCGCATCGTTCCCGGGGTTCATCGCGTGGGACGCGCGCCTCGCCCGCCCGGCGCCGCAGCAGTTCGACAAGACCTCCCAGGACCTCTCGGGGGAGGAGCTGCGACTCGCCGACGGCGACTGGGTCTTCTACTCCGTGCAGGGCGCGACCAGCGAGGCGGCGGCGGCCGAGACGGCGTCGACGTCGAGTCCGCTCTGGCGGTCGCTCTCGGCGGTCGAGGACGGTCATGCCGTTCTCGTCGACGACGACCCGTGGTACCTGAACGCCGGGCCGACGGCGGCCCGACTGGTTCTCACCGAGCTTCGCGCGTCGCTCACCTCCTGAAGGGCCGCGGTGCCCGCGTCCGTCAACGGGCGCGTTCGGGATGCGGGTGGTCGTGCACCGCGTCGATGTCCCAGGCGGGGAGCGGGTCGTGCAGCCGGCGCCAGGCCTGCGGACCGGCGGCGAGCTCGGCGTCGGTCAGCAGGGCGGGGTCGAGACGGCGGCGCGGTTCGTCGGGGTCCAGTCCCACGCCGATGAACACGAGCTCCTGGCCCGGGCTCCCGTCGGTGGGGCCGAGCAGCTGGCCGGGTTCGAGGACGAGGTTGGGGCCTGCCTGCGACCACACGGAGAGCACGTCGGGGCGGCTGGCGATGTGGCAGAAGCCCTTGCTGCGGAGCACGCCCCGCCAGTTGTCGAGGGCCGCGACCAGCCGGCCGGGGTGGAAGGGCCGCGCGGCTCGGTAGACGACGGAGGAGATGCCGTACTCCTCGGTCTCGGGGGTGTGGTTGCCGGCCAGCTCCGCGGCCCAGCCGGGGGCCTGTGCCGCGGTGACCGGGTCGTAGCGGCGGGTCTCGAGCACCTCGGCGAGGTCGACCACGCCGCAGTGGGCGTGCAGGAGCCGGGCGGCCGGGTTGAGCTTGCGCAGCACGGACTCGACGGTGCCCAGGCCGGCGGGGGAGACGAGGTCGGTCTTGTTCAGCACCAGGACGTCGGCGAACTCGACCTGGTCGACGAGCAGGTCGGAGATGCTGCGCTCGTCGCCGTCGGCGGCTTCGAGGCCGCGCTCCGCCAGCAGGTCGCCGCGGACGAGCTCGGCGAGGAACCCGGCGACGTCGACGACGGTGACCATCGTGTCGAGCCGGGCGTGGTCGGACAGGCTGGTGCCGTCCTCGAACGTCCAGTCGAACGTGGCGGCCACCGGCATCGGTTCGGAGATGCCGCTGGACTCGATGAGGATGGTGTCGAAGCGGCCGCCGCGGGCCAGCTCACCCACCGCTTCGAGCAGGTCCTCGCGCAGGGTGCAGCAGATGCACCCGTTGGTCAGCTCCACCAGCTTCTCCTCGGTGCGGTCCAGGCTGCCCTGGCCGGCGACGAGGGCGGCGTCGATGTTGACCTCGCTCATGTCGTTGACGATCACCGCGACCTTGCGGCCCTCTCTGTTGCCCAGCACGTGGTTGAGCAGCGTGGTCTTGCCGGCTCCGAGGAACCCGGAGAGCACGGTGACGGGGACACGGGTGGTGGGAGGCATGAAGTAATGATAATCATTGTCAACAGAAGGACTAGTCCCGGTGTGGTGCGAGCGTCCAGGTGACCGCTTCGGTGGGCTGGTAGCAGCACCGTGTTCCGGTACGGACGGAGCGGTCCAGGTGCCCGCCGAGCTCGGGATGGACGAGCCCGATCCGGCGGATGGCGTCGCGGATCCGCGCGGTCACGGCCTTGCGGGCCCGTTCCGTGGTGCTCGAGCCGAGCGCGCGTGGACGACCGGCGAGCCCGGCGGCCCGGCGCAGCTCGGAGAGCAGCGCCGTGTGCTGCAACTCCAGTTCCTGCACGCGGCCGAGGTCGTGGTCGTCCCTGGTGAGCTGGAGTTCGCGGTCGATCTCGGCGAGCCGGTGGCGATAGGCGGCGCGCGCCCGGGGATCGAGCAGGTCGCCGTCGTTGTGGTCACCGGTGGTGGCCCCGGCCAGTTCGATCACGTGCACGTCGGCTCCGGGGCGGGCGAGCAGCACCGCCAGATCGGCCAGGCCCTTGATGTCGGGAAGGTGAGCCGTGCTGTCGCGGTACCGGATCCGCCACAGCTCGCCGTCGCGGCGCAGCTCCGCGACGCCGGACCTGTGCGGGGTCACGCGTCCCACGGAGGGGGCGAGGCGCGCGGCGACACCGTGCAGACCGTGCTCCGCCGCCAGCGCGGTAGCGCGTTCGGCGTGCTCCGGGGAGGCGGTGAGCCTGGCCAGCTCCAGGCAGGTCTCGGCCTCCCACGGGCGCGCGCCGAGCCGCCGATGCACAGCCAGGGCCTGCAGCAGGGAGCGCTCGGCGTCGGCCCGCCGACCGAGTGCGCCGGAGAGCACCCCGGCCCAGTGGGCGTTGCTGCCCATGAAGCAGACCAGCGCGCCGTTGACGCCGCAGCTGCCGGTCACCGGCCCCAGCTCCGCGAGCAGCTGGGTGCAGACCTCGTGGTCGCGTAGGCCGACCGCCGCGGTGGTCATCGACCCGACGAACACCGACCAGAGATAGGACCGGTCGGCACGCCAGGTGTCCAGAGCGAGGACGGTGTCGAGGGCGCGGCGGGCGGCCTCGAGGTCTGCCTCGTCACCGGCCAGCGCGAGGAACCCGGCAGCCACCGCATGGGCGTGCGAGGGCACGCCGACCCACCAGCGGACGGCCTCGGCGGCAGTGGCCCGCAGCCGCTCAGGGTCACCACGCGCTCGTACCAGCCCCAGCTGCTGGGACATGCGCACGTTGCCGGCATCGGGTTCGGCGATGCGCTCGCCGAGCGCATTCGCGTCACCGATGAGGTTCTCGGCGTCGTCGAGCCGGCCATCGATGAGCGCGAGTGCGCCGCGACGGGTCGCCACCAGGTAGTCGTGGTGGGGTTGGCGCAGCTGCTCGGCCGCGTGCAGGTACTGGGCCAGCGCCGAGCGGAACGCGGCCGAGCCTTCCTCCAGCAGCGCGTTGGCGGTGAGCAGCAGCCCGTCCGCGTGCCGCTCGGCGTCCCCGGCGCGTTCGGCGAGCTGCGTGATCTCCCGGGCGATGCCGACCCGCTGCGCCGCGCGGCCCGGCGTCCACAGCACGTCGTGGCGGGCGAGCAGACAGGAGTGGAGGGTCTCCGGGTCGTCGATCCCGCGAGCCAGGTCGATCGCCTTCTCGGACAGCGGCCCCGCCCGCGGCCGCTGTTCGGGCACCGAGTGGTGCAGCTCGCGCGCCAGACCGGCGAGGAGCTGCGCCTCCAGCGCGGTGCCGGTGCCGCGCGACGCGGCGAGTGCGCCCTCCAATACGGCGACGACGGCGTCGCGCGGCATCGCGAAGCGCGCACCGAGCCGCTGGACGCCCAGCGCGACCCGACCCAGCCGCTCCCCGTCACCGAGCGAGGTGGCCCGTTGCCACGCGTCGTCGAGCAGTGCTCGGGCGCGGGTCGGATCTCCGGCCCGCGCCTGGGCGTCGGCCTCCTCGGCCAGCAGGTCGACGAGGGCCGGACCGGCGCCCACGCCGGCGTCCTCCACCGCGCGGCGGGCGCGGGCGAGGTGTCCGGCCGCCTCGCCGAAGGCGAGCCTGCGGCGTTCGACGTCGGCTGCCGCGTGGGCCCAGCGGACGGCGCGCACTCCGCCCTCGACCGGAACCGCCGCGGCACAGTGGCGGGCGAGGTCGGCCGCGAGCACGGCGGCGCCGCGCTCGTGCCGGTGTTCGAGGGCATCGGCGATGCGGCCGTGCAGGTGGAGCCGCCGCTCGACCGTGATCCCGGCGACGATGCTCTCCCGGAACAGGTCGTGCGCGATCCGGGTCCGCGCGGGCACGTGGTCACGCGCGAGCACCCCGGCCGCCACCCCTTCCTCACACAGGGCCGCCACGGTCGCCTGATCGACGCCGCAGACCGCGCCGAGCACGTCGGGCACCAGGTCGGTGCCGGCCACCGCAGCCGTCTCGACCATCGCCACGGCACCGGCGGACAGCCGTGCCGTCCGGTGCGCCACCACCTCGCGCACCGCCGCCGGAACCTCACCGGCCGATCCTGCGGGGTCCGCGAGCAGCTCGGTCAGCTGCTGGGCCAGGAACGGGTGCCCACCGGTGCGGCGATGCACCTCGTCGGCCCAGCGCTGCGCTCCCGCGCCGTCCACCGTGTCCGTCACCAGCTCGAACACCTCGTCCCGCGACAACCCGCGCAACGCCACGAGCTCGCTGTGCGCGGCGAGCTCGTCCAGCACCGCGGCCGCGGTCGCGTCCAGCTCGTCGTCCCGGTATGCGCCGATGATCACCAGCGGGATCGGGCGGTAGGGCCGTGCGAGAAACCGCAGCAGCGCGAGTGACGAGGCATCGGCCCACTGCAGGTCGTCCAGCACGAGAAGTGCCGGACCCTGCCTGGCCAGCCCTTCGACGAACCGGGCGACCGCGTCGAACAGCCGCAGCCTCGCCGCATCCGTGTCCGGCCGGTCGTCCGGACGGGGCCCGGGCCCTGCCGGTGCCAGCTCGGGAAGCACCCGCGCCAGCTCCACGGTGTCGGCAGCGGTGAGCGCGGCGGCTGCGGGTTCGAACGCGCTCGACAGGCCGCGCAGCGCGGTCGTCCACGGCCACATGGCCGGCGTTCGTTCGGCATCCGCGCACGTCCCCCAGCCGACCGGCAGCCCTGCGCGCAGCACCGCCTCGCCGACCAGCGTGGTCTTGCCGATGCCTGCCGGCCCGCTGACCAGGACCAGGCGAGCCCGGCCCCGTGACGCGTCCGCGACGGTCGCGAGCACACGGGACAACGGTCTGGTGCGGCCGACGAAGGCCATGGCGAGATTGTGCACCGCACCTGCCGCCCCGGACAGCGCCACGGACGGCCGGCGAACCGCGTGGCGGAACCTGGCGGGTGCGTCCCCGGAACTGGCGCCTCTCTGGTGAGGCACCCTTCGACCACAACGGAGATCGCCATGACTGTCACGTTCGACCCGATCCGCTACAAGAACACCACCCGGGCGCAGTGGGAGGACGCCGCCGCGGCCTGGCACAGGTGGGGCCCGACGATCGAGGACTGGCTCGGCGAGGCGACGGCGCTGATGCTGGACGCGACCGACGTCCGGACCGGCAGCACCGTGCTCGACGTCGCAGCAGGCGCCGGAGGCCAGACGCTTGCCGCAGCGCGCCGGGTGGGCCCGGCCGGGCACGTCCTCGCCACCGACATCTCGCCCGCGATCCTCGCCCACGCCGCGTCCGAAGCGGCCGCCGCCGGCCTCACGAACGTGCAGACCAGGGAGCTCGACGGCGAGCGGCTCGACGTCGACGCGGCCGCGTTCGACGCCGTGATCTCGCGCCTGGGCCTGATCTACCTGCCCGACCAGGCGGGAGCGCTGGCCGCGCAGTACCGCGCGCTGCGACCTGGGGGCCGGGTTGGGGCGATCGTCTACTCGACCGCCGAGCGCAACGCCTTCTTCGCCGCCCCCGTGTCGATCATCCGGAGACGCGCGAGCCTGCCCCCACCCGCGGCCGGGCAGCCTGGACCGTTCAGTCTCGGTGACCAGGGCGTGCTCGCCGAGATGCTGCGCCGCACCGGCTTCCGCGACGTCGGGACGCAGATCGTCGGGGCGCCACTCCGGATGCCCACGGCCGCGGAGTGCGTCCGGTTCGAACGCGAGTCCTTCGGCGCGCTGCACCAGATGCTCGCCGGCCTCGCACCCGAGGACCGCGAGGCGGCCTGGCAGGAGATCGGTGCCGAGCTGGAGCGGTTCGAGGGGCCCTCGGGGTTCACCGGCCCGTGCGAGCTGATCGTGGCCTGGGGCGTCAAGTGACCAGCCTCCCCTCCGTGTCCGTGCGTGACGCCGAGGGGATCACGGCTGCTGCCGGCGCCTGCTGAGTCCGTCGAGGATCAGTCCGAGCATGGGCTGCGATCGGTCCTCCGGCCCCGATGCTGCCCGCCACAGGGCGCCGGTGAGCTGGAGGAAGTCACGGGGATCCGCGTCGGCGCGGATGCTGCCGTCGCGTCGGCCTGCGTCGAGGAGCTGTGTGATGGCGGCGATCACCGGACCGTAGGTCTGTTCGGTGATCGACTGATGCGCGCCAGGGCTGAGCGCATCACCGAGACCGTGCTTCTTCCGCATGGCGTCCACCAGGTCGGTGGTCCAGCGCCGCAGCGCCTCCAGCGGGGACAGTGTGGCCAGCAGTCCTGGCACCGAGTCGATGAGCTGGTCGACCTCGAGCTGGTAGATGGCGAGGACGAGAGCCTCGCGAGTGGGGAAGTTCCGATACAAGGTGCCCGGCCCCACGTTGGCACGCTGGGCGATCTGGTTCATCGAGATGTCGCCGCTCTCGGCGAAGGCCTCGCGGGCGGCCGCCAGGATGCGGGCCCGATTCTCGCGTGCGTCCGAGCGAACCACGGCAGCCCCCTTTGCGATCTGGAGAGTTCTCCACTACCGTAGGTGGAGAACTCTCCGGAACGATAGAGGAGCATCGTGCGCTACATCAAGCTCGGCACCACTGGTCTCGACGTCTCGCCGATCGCCATCGGGGCGATGACGTACGGCGACCCCCACCGCGGCCACCCGGTCTGGTCGCTGGACGAGGAAGCCAGCCGCCCGCTCGTCAAGCACGCCCTCGAGGCGGGCATCAACTTCTTCGACACCGCCAACCTGTATTCGTACGGCTCCAGCGAGGAGATCCTGGGCCGCGCGCTCAAGGACTTCGCGGACCGGGACGACGTCGTGATCGCCACCAAGCTGCGCCACCCGATGCGGCCGGGACCGAACGGGAAGGGCCTGTCCCGGAAGGCGATCATGGCCGAGGTCGACCACAGCCTGCGGCGGCTCGGCACGGACTACATCGACCTCTACCAGATTCACCGCAACGACCATGCCACGCCGCTCGAGGAGACCCTCGAAGCCCTGCACGATCTGGTAAAAGCGGGCAAGGTCCGGTACCTCGGCGCGTCCTCGATGCATGCCTGGGAGTTCGCCAAGGCCTTGCACCTGCAGAAGGAGCACGGCTGGGCGCGGTTCGTGTCGATGCAGGACCACTACAACCTGCTCGCCCGCGAGGAGGAGCGCGAGATGATCCCGCTCTGCCTCGATGAGGGAGTGAGCACGATCATCTGGAGCCCGCTCGCTCGCGGCCGGCTGGCTCGCCCGTGGGAGGCTGCGAAGTCGACCGCCCGGGCCGAGGCCGACGGCGGGTACGCGGACCTGCTCTACACCCCGCTCACCTCCGACAGCGACCGCGCGATCATCGATGCCGTCGGCGTGATCGCGGCCGGGCGTGGTGTCACCCGGGCCCAGGTCGCGCTGGCCTGGCTGCACAGCAAGCCGGTCGTCGCCGCTCCGCTCGTCGGCGCCAACACGACTGCTCAGATCGACGACGCCGTCGCGTCGCTGGAGATCGAACTCACCGACGAGGAGCTCGCCGCCCTCGAACGGCCCTACACGCCCCGCCACGACTTCCAAGGCATCTCCGACGAAGCCGAGCTGCAACAGATCCGCGAGCGGGTTCCGGGTTACGCGAACGCCTGAGGGCCTGCAGCACACGGGTCGGGCACGTCGCGTCAGCGGCGCCGCAGGCCGACGCGGACCCTCTCCGCCTGCCCGGCGGCTTTCACCCACTGCTTCTCGGAAGGACTCCGACTGTGCCCACGTCCGTGCCCTCGTCCACCGGCGTTCCGCCGGAACAGGACGACCGTCCGTTCGACCACATCATCGTCGGCGGGGGAGCCGCCGGCAGCGTGCTTGCCGCACGGCTGAGCGCCGACCCCGGCTGCCGGGTGCTCCTGCTGGAGGCGGGACCGGCCGACGACGATCCCCGCATCGAGCCGCCGCACGGCCTGTTCGGAGGGCTGCTGCGGGGGGAGCTCGACTGGAGCTACGACACGGTGCCGCAGGAGCAGCTGGGCGGGCGGACCGTTCCGATCTCCGCGGGCCGGGTCCTGGGCGGGGGCGGCTCCATCAACTACCAGGCCTGGTACCGCGGCCACCCGTTCGACTACGACGGCTGGGCGGCGAGTGGCATGACGGGCTGGAGCTGGGAGGAGGTCCTGCCCGCCTTCCGTCGCAGCGAGGACCACGAGCTGGGGGCATCTGCGCTGCACGGGGTCGGCGGCCCGATCCCGGTCACCACGCCCGAGGACGTCAGCCCGCTGTCGCTGGCTTTCATCGCGGCCGGGGTGGAGTACGGCCTACCGCTCAACCGGGACTTCAACGGCGAGCGACTCGACGGAGTGGGCCTGCTCTACAGCAACGTCCGTGACGGCGAGCGCCACAGCGCCGCCAGAGCCTACCTGCGGCCGGCCGCGGACCGCCCCAATCTGGTTGTCCGGACGCGGGCGTTCGTGCGCCGGGTGCTCCTGGACGGTCGCCGGGCGACCGGCGTCCGGTACTCCGACGCGCTGGGGCAGTCGTTCGAGGTCCATGCCGACTCGGTGACCCTCGCGGCGGGCGCGGTGCGCACCCCGCAGCTGTTGATGCTGTCCGGCATCGGTCCCGCCGACCACCTGCGCGAGCACGGCATCGAGGTGATCGCACACGTCCCCGGGGTGGGCGCGAACCTCCAGGATCACCCCTCGGCGCTGATCGGCTGGCCGGTGGTCCGGGGGGCCACCTGGCTGGACGCGTTGAGCGACCGGAACCAGGCGCTCTACGCCCAGGAGCGCCGCGGGCCGCTGGCATCCATCGGGCAGGCCGGGGCGTTCCTGCGCTGCGGCGCCGGGGCCGAGGCACCCGACATCGAGCTGACGCCGATGCTGATCGACCTGCTGGGCAACAGCGTGCCGGGGTTCTCGTGCCTGGTCACGCTACTGAAACCGGAGAGCCGTGGCAGCGTCCGGCTCGCCTCCACCGACCCGGAGGCCGCGCCCGTCATCGACGCCCGGTACCTGGAGAGCGCCACCGATCGCACGCTGGTCGTCGAGGGGCTTCGCCGGACCCTGGAGCTGTGCGACAGCCCGATCATGCGTGCGCTGATCGGCCCGGCGTCCTTTCCGGCGTCGACCGACCACGCCTCACTGCTGGAATCGGCGCGCGCTTCTCTCATCTCGACCAACCACCCGGTCGGAACCTGCCGTGCGGGCATCGATGGGATGTCGGTCGTGGACCCCGCGCTGCGAGTCCATGGCGTGACCGGCCTGCGCGTCGTGGATGCCTCGATCATGCCGACGATCCCGCGCGGCAACACCCACGCCCCCTCCGTGATGATCGGCGAGCGCGCCGCCGAGCTCATCGGCAACGAACAGGGCCGTTCGCCCCGGCCGGCGCTTCCGTCCCCCTCCCCGGTCCCGGAGGGCAGCTGAGGGTCGCGCGCACGTCGACGTCCCTGCTCGGTAGCCGCGAGCCTGATAGAGTATGACCGTAATCCAATGGCAATCCGGGGATCACGGTCGGCGGCGGCACGGTGCCGGAAGGCCGGACCGTCACCCGTAGCGAGGGAAGAGGACGAAATGACCACGATCCTGGTCACCACTGCGAACGGTGCGACCGGCAGGCCGATGGTGGACCACCTGCTCGAGGCGGGCTTCACGGTCCGCGCCATGGTTCGCGCCGACGACCAGCGGGCACAGCGGCTGCGCGAGAAGGGCGCCGAGGTCGTCTTCGGCGACCTGCTCAGCTTCCGCGACGTCCGGGCCGCCCTGCAGGGCGTCCAGCGCGCCTACTTCAACTACCCGCTCGGCGCAGGTCTGGTGGAAGCCGCGGTCATGTTCGCGCAGGCGGCGCGCGAGCAGGATCTCGAGCTCATCGTGAACATGTCGCAGATCCAGTCCCGTCCCCGGGCGCGCAGCAAGGCGACGCAGAGCCACTGGCTGTCCGAGCAGGTCTTCGACTGGTCCGGCGTCCCCACCACCCAACTGAGAGTCACGTTCTTCATGCAGTGGCTGCTCTACACCTCCGGGCTGATCCGTCACGGCCGCTACGTCATGCCCTTCGACGGAGACAGCCGCTTCGCCCCGATCGCCGCCCGTGACATCGCCCTGACCGCTGCCAACATCTTCGCCTCCCCCGAGAAGCACGGTGGGCGGGTCTACACCCTCACCGGCTCCGTGGAGTACAGCCACACGGAGCTCGCCGCCGAGGTGAGCCGGGTCCTGGGCACGGACCTGCCTTTCGAACAGGTCACCGCAACGGAGTTCCTGGAGCTGATCGGCCAGAAGCGTGAGAGCGCCGTGCTCCAGCACTTCGAGGCCGCCGCCATCGACCTGCAGGAGGGCCGTCTGGCGGGGGTCACCGACGCAGCCCCGAGCATCAACGGGCAGCGGCCCACGACGGTGGAGGCGTTCGTCAACGGGTACCGGGCCCTGTTCGAAACGGACTACGCGCAGGCGGAGAACTAGATCCGCTCCGCAACCGTCGCCGCTGCGGGCCCCGGCGGCCGTGGGTGGCCGGTTGCCATGGCTGTGCCTGCCGGCGGCGGGGCGTCGCCGACCGATGCCGCGGCTTCGGCGAGCGCTGCCAGGAGCGCGGTGGTGGCGGGTGGGTCGGGCGGTTCGCCGTAG